>NZ_QUAC01000252.1 GCF_003389455.1 Streptomyces inhibens
GCCACCGGTACCACCGGCGGCGGGCGGAGCGGGCGGCGGCGGGGGCGGACCGCCCTGGCCACCGGAGCCCCGACCGCCCGCGGACGCACCGGGCTTGCCGGGCGGACCGGGAGGCTTGGGCGCACCGGGCACACCGGGCGCACCCGGAGGCGGCGGCAGACCGGGCCCGCCGGCACCGCCCGGCCCGTTGGCGCCCCCGAGACTCGCCTGCAGCGACGCACCGTCGGCGAACATCGTCGCGGCGGCATGCACCCCGCCGGCACCGGGACCACCCGCACCGGGCTCGCCCGTCCCGCCCGGGCCGTCCACCGCACTGAGATCCAGATCCGCCCCGTCCAGCTGCGAGACCAGCTGCGTCGGTACGTAACCACCGGCCGGCGCACCGGGCGCACCGGGACCGGACGCCGCGGGTCCGCCGGGCGGACGCACCTCGGCCTTGCCCGTATCGGCCTCCGCGATCCCCGCCCGGTCCAGCCCACCGGCACGGCCCGCCCCGGGGGTGCCGGGCGCGCCCGGAGGCGG
>NZ_QUAC01000256.1 GCF_003389455.1 Streptomyces inhibens
CATCACGGGAGTTGGCGGACACGAAATTCCGTCGAACGCGGAGTCGATCTTTGAGAAGGTCGTGAGTGTCCCGGATCTACTGTGAAAGGAAGCCCGTGTCTCGTGCCGTCACGTTGATTCGCTCTGCGTCCCTGTCCGATATTGCCGAGTACGCCTACGCGGCCACGGCCCCGGCCGAGTCGCGGCTGATCTTCCTGGCCGGAGCATGTCCGCTGAATGAGGACGGCTCCACCGCGGCAATCGGAGACGTCGCGGGGCAGGCAGCCAAGGCCGTGGAGAATATGCGGATCGCTCTGGCAGACTCCGGCGCGTCACTCCACGATGTCATCAGCACCCGCGTTCTCGTTGCCTCCCACCGGCGGGAGGACCTGGTGACGGCGTGGGGGGTTGTCCGGACTGCGTTCGGCGACCACGACGTGCCCAGCACATTGATGGGTGTCACCGTACTCGGCTACGACGGCCAGCTCGTAGAGATCGAAGCCATCGCCGCCGTGCTCGATTCCTGAGCCGGCGGACCATCCCGCA
>NZ_QUAC01000249.1 GCF_003389455.1 Streptomyces inhibens
CGGCCGGTGGGGGCCGGTGCGCCGGTCGGCCGGGGGCTCTGGGGTGCGGCGGGCGCGTCGGGCGTGCTGCCGTCCGGCGCCGGGGTGATCCCGGGCGCCGTGCCGGTCGCCGTACCGGTCTCCTCGGCCGGCTCGGTGGGCTGCGCCACCAGCCCCTCCGGGCCCGCCACGAACGTGCCGGACGACTCGGAGTCGGCCATCGCGGCCGCCGCGCGCTCCTCGGCGGCGGCCCGCCTGGCCCGCCGCCTGCCGGTCGGCTCGCCGTCCCAATCGCCTTGCGGATCGGGGGAGTTGGCGGCCGCTTCCAGCTCGTATCCGGGCTGTCCGGCGGGCGCCGTACCGTCCGGTCCCGCGGCCACCGGCCGACGCGCACGACGGCGCCCCGTCCCGGCACCGTCCTGCGGACCGGCGGCCTGCGCGGGCACCTGGTCGACGGCCGCGGGCAGCGCCGGCAGCGAGGACCGTGCGGGCTGTGCGGGCTGTGGGGTCCGGTCCGCCGCGGCGGGCGGCAGCGCGAAGGCGGTACGGGCACCG
>NZ_QUAC01000250.1 GCF_003389455.1 Streptomyces inhibens
CGCCGCCGGCACGTCGGCTCCCCGTCCCGGTGCCACCCCCGGCCCGCGTCCGGCCCGTCCGGCGCCCGCGCAGGGTGGTCAGGGTCAGGGCCGCGGCGGCGCGCCGCGTCCCGGTGGCGACCGCCAGGGCGGCCGTCCCGGTGGTGCCCGTCCGTCCGGTCCCCGTCCGGGCAACAATCCCTTCACCTCTGGTGGCTCCACGGGCATGGCCCGTCCGCAGGCCCCCCGTCCCGGTGGCGCCCCGCGTCCCGGCGGCCAGGGTGGCCCCGGCGCCCCGCGTCCGCAGGGCGGCCAGGGTGGCCCCCGTCCGCAGGGTCAGGGCGGCGCCCGTCCCACTCCCGGTGGCATGCCTCGTCCGCAGGGTGCCGCTCCCGGTGGCGCTCCGCGTCCCGGCGGCGGCGGTAACCGTCCGAACCCGGGCATGATGCCGCAGCGTCCCGCTGCCGGCCCGCGTCCGGGCCCCGGTGGTGGCGGCGGCGGTCGCGGTCCCGCGGGCGCTGGTCGTCCCGGTGGCGGCGCCGGTCGTCCCGGTGGCGGCGGCGGCTTCGCC
>NZ_QUAC01000253.1 GCF_003389455.1 Streptomyces inhibens
CCCCCCAACCGCCCGCCCTGGGCCCAGCGGCCCGCCGGCACCATGCCGCAGGGCGGCCCGCCGTGGGGCGCGCCCTCCGAGGCGTCCCGGCAGCCGGGCTACGCGGTCCCCGGCGTGCTGCGGTCCGTACTGCGCTGGCCCGCGGCCGCGGCCCTGGCGCTGTGCGGTCTGAGCCATCTGCCGGTGAACGCGTCACACATGCAGGGCGCTCAGGCGGCCGCCGGGCTCTCGATGGCCATCGCCGTGATCTACCTGCTGCTGGCGGGCTGGCTGGCGATGCGCGACACCGCCCTGGTCTGGACGGTGAGCGCCGCGGCGGCGATGGTCATCATCGCTCTGCACGCGCTGTCCCGGTCGGGTGTCCTCGCCCCGCTGGGCAGCGGCTTGGGCGACGCCGGCATGTGGCCCGAACTGATGGCGGTGGGACTGGCCATCGTCAGCGCGGGGCTCGCGGGTGCGGCGCTGCTCTTCCGCCCGCGCCGGGTGGGTCCGGCCGCGGCGGGAGTGTAGGCAGCCGGCGCACCGGCGCCACCAAGGGCGCGGGCCGGGACCCCCTCAGGGGCCCGG
>NZ_QUAC01000251.1 GCF_003389455.1 Streptomyces inhibens
ACCCCGCCTGCTGTCGCCTGGGCCTCCACCGGCCGCGCCGGCCCCGGCACCCGCCCCGTACCGCTCGGACTCCCGCTGCCGCCCCCGCTCCCGCTTCCCCCCAGTACCATCGCCGCCCGCCCCGCGTCCTGCTTGCGCAGCAGGCGGATGGCGTCGGCGGCGGTGGCCGGATCGGTGACCGCGACGGCGTCCGCGGCCGCGCCGAGGGCGGCCGCCACCGGGATCTCGAAGCCCGGGGTGACGGTCAGCAGCTCCGCGGCCGGGCCGAGCAGCCCGCCGAGATGGTCGGCCGCGGCCAGCAGGGCCCCCGTACCGTCCTTGCGGCGCAGCCCGAGCGCCAGCGCATCGTGCCGTGCGGCGGTCGCGGCGCGGCGGCGCTCGGCCGTGGTCAGCGCCTCCCGCGCGGCGGTCAGCGCGGCCTCCGCCTCGGTCAGTTCCCGGCGGGCGGCGTCGTGCCGCCCCTCGGTCTCCTCGTCGTCCGCGTCCAGCCCGTCGACCTCGGCCTTGAGCTGCTCGTACTCCTCCTGCGCGTCGGCCGCCCGGCGCCGGGCGGCATCCCGCGCCTCGGCGAGCCGGCCGATCTCC
>NZ_QUAC01000254.1 GCF_003389455.1 Streptomyces inhibens
CATCGCTCCCCCCTCCGCCCCTGCCACCGCCCCCACCCGCCCGTTGCGCAGGCCCGTTAGGCTCAGCGGCAAGCCGTCGCGATCCGTGGGCGCGAGTCGCGGCGAACCTCAGGAGGATTTGGTATGTCCATCCAGACTGTCGACGTCGTCTACACCGCCGTCGCCACCGCTGAGAACGGCCGTGACGGCCGCGTCGCCAGCGACGACGGCAAGCTCGACGTCGTCGTCAACCCGCCCAAGGAGCAGGGCGGCAGTGGCGCCGGCACCAACCCCGAGCAGCTCTTCGCGGCGGGCTACAGTGCCTGCTTCCAGGGTGCGCTCAGCGTCGTCGCCCGCCGGGAGAACGCCGACGTCACCGGCTCCCGGGTGACCGCCAAGGTCGGCATCGGCAAGACCCCGGACGGTGCCTTCGGCCTCGCGGTCGAGATCTCCGCCTCGATCCCCAATGTGGACGCGGCCACCGCCAAGGACCTCGTGGAGAAGGCGCACCAGGTCTGCCCGTACTCCCACGCCACCCGTGGCAACATCGAGGTCAAGCTGAACGTCGCCTGAGACGCGCGGCCGACCGCACAGCCCAAGCCGAGGGCCGCACCCCACCGGGGTGCGGCCCTCG
>NZ_QUAC01000261.1 GCF_003389455.1 Streptomyces inhibens
ACTCGGCTCTCAGCGCACGGGACTTGGTGCTGTCGTAGCCACGGTCGAGGTTGATGTTGACCGTCTCCGTCATTTCGCCGACCTGTGCTTTCGCCGCGTCCAGGGTGGGGCCGAGCAGTGGCGAGTCGTGTCGGTTGGCTCCGTCGGAGACGATCCCGAGCGGGACTCCGCAGGCATCGGAGGCGACCGAGCGTTTCAGCCCTTGCTTGCCCCGGTCCACCGGCGACCGCCCGGCCTTGTCACCGCCGGACGGGGCCTTGGTGACGCAGCCGTCGACCGAGATCTCGCTCAGCCCGAGGCCGATCATGCGGTCGTAAGCCTCGAGTGAGGTGCGTGGACCTTCTCGGATATCCCCAGTTCAGCCCACTGTCTGAGGCGGCGTCGGATGGTCCGGTCGGAGCATCCGGGGCCGGCGATCCGTTCGTAGCCGGAGCCGTGGACCAGAGCGAGCAATGTACTCGAAGACGGTGCGGTCCGGGATCCGTCGCCGGTGACAGCCCAGTGGATGGCTCTCGGCGTACCCGCTCCGCACGGGCAGAAGAGCGGCGAATTGGTCCCACAAGGGTTCCAGAAGGCATGATGGGACCGCAGGCACGAGCCCTCCGGGTGATCACTGAGCGTCAAGAACTCCATGATCACTCAAGGCTCGTGCCTGCCTTGCGTTCGGGCCGTCTGGGCAGCCCTGCCCACCCATTTGCCGGTCGGTCTAA
>NZ_QUAC01000260.1 GCF_003389455.1 Streptomyces inhibens
GCCGTGTTCACGGCAGTGGTGTACGCGCTGACCAGCGGCTGTGCCTGGCGGCATCTGCCGCCGACGTTCGGCACGTCGCCCGCCACCGCGCATCGCCGCTTCACGGTATGGACCGAGGCCGGCCTGTGGCGTCGGCTGCACCGGGCGGTGCTGGACGAACTCGGGGCCCGCGGCGAGGTGGACTGGACCTCGGCGATCGTCGACGCGGCCTCCGTTCGCGCCAAAAGGGGGGATCGCTGACCGGGCCGAACCCGGTCGATCGCGGCAAGAAGGGCAGCAAGCTGCACGTGCTGTCCGATGCCCAGGGCATCCCGCTCGCCGTCGCCGTGTCCGGCGCGAACATGCACGACAGCCTCGCCCTCAAGCCGCTCATCCGTGGCATACCCGCCGTCCGGTCCCGCCGGGGACCACGGCGGCGCCGACCCGTCAAACTCCGCGCGGACAAGGCGTACTTCTCCGCCGAACACCTGGCCTGGCTGCGCGAGCGCGGGCTCGTCGCGCGCATCGCGCGGCCCGGCATCGAGTCCGGCGAACGCCTCGGTCGGCACCGCTGGAAGATCGAGCGGCCGATCGCCTGGCTCTTCGGCTACCGCCGCCTCACCGTCCGATACGAACGAAAGGGCTCGCACTTCCTCGCCTTCCTCGGCCTGGCCGCCGCCCTGACCTGCTACAAGAAGCTCGCGAAACTTGCCACGTGAGACACCCTCTAA
>NZ_QUAC01000255.1 GCF_003389455.1 Streptomyces inhibens
GCCGTCACCGCCCCGGGGGCATACGGCCGGCCGCCCGGCGCCGGCGCCTGGAACTGCGCCATCGTGCGGCTGCCCGCACCGCGCCAGGTCTCGGCGCGGGTGCACAGCCAGGCCGCGCTGCCCGTGCCGCCGGGCAGCTGCTGCCGCGCGAACTCCCAGGCATTCACCGTCCGCACGCCCTGCCCGCGTACCGCGACCAGCTGGCAGGCCGTGCGCGCCCACGCCGTCCTGGCCTGCGGACCGGACACCTCGCCCGGCCCCCGCGGTGTGCCGTACGTCAGCCGCACCGGGGTCAGCTCGCCGAGATCGGTCAGCAGCCGGCCGCTCATCCGCAGCGCCGGCCAGGCCGTGCACTCCTCCGCGGGCTGCGGCGTTGGCACCGGGTCGGTCACCCCGTTCGCATCGAGGTGCAACGGCTGCCCCGCCGCCTCCGGCTTCAGCAGATCGACCAGCCGCCCCGGCTTCACCCAGGGCGCCGTCAGATAGCGCACATTGCCCTGCGTACGGCTCACCACCACCGCGCTCGCCGAATCCGCCGCCGCGCCGTCCGTCCGCGCGAAGTCCAGCGCCGCGCCCGTCCCGCCGCCGCGGCCCTCGCCGTCCGCCGTCTCCGCGTACCGCACCACCCGCAGCCCGTCGTGGAAGAGCACCACCACCGCATGGTCCACCACGCCCGCGAACAGCAGCTGGGCGGGCCCCGCGGCGGGCCCGGCCGGGGTGCCGGGCGTCGCCGCGAGCGGCACCCCGGCC
>NZ_QUAC01000258.1 GCF_003389455.1 Streptomyces inhibens
CTTTGAGCAGCTCGGCGATGTCCTCGGCGCGGCCGGCCACGGAGGCCATCCGGGAGACCGGGGGGAAGCCCAGCTCGGCGCGCTCGGCCAGCTCGCGGACCGCATGTCCGACCGGATCCCAGCGCACCAGCGCCTGCACCGGCCGCAGCGTCGGCTCCGCGATCACCGCGACGGTGCCGCCCTCCGCCTGGCCGCGGACCAGCGCGGCGGCGCCCAGCCAACGGCGCAGCGCCTCCTCCCCGGCCCGCAGATCCGGCCGTCCGAGCAGCGCCCAGCCGTCCAGCAGCAGCGCGGCCGCATACCCGCCGCCCTCGGCCACCGGTTCGGCACCCGGCGTGCTGACCACGAGCGCGGGTGCGCCGGGCACCGTGGCCAGTACATGATCACGCCCCGACGTACGCACCGGGACCGCCGGGAACGCCCGGCCCAGCTCCTCCGCCGTCCGCCGCGCGCCCACGATCTGCGCCCGCAGCCGCGCGCCGCCGCATTCGGAGCAGTGCCAGTCCGGCTCCGGCCGTCCGCACCATGCGCAGGCCAGCTCGCCCGCGTCCTGCGACTCCAGAGGGCCCGCACACGCCCGGCAACGCGCGGGGGTACGGCACCGCTCGCACGCCAGCCGGGGCGCGTAGCCGCGGCGCGGCACCTGGACGAGCACCGGTCCGTGCTTGAGGCCCTCGCGCACCACCTGCCAGGCCATCGTGGGCAGCCGGGCGGCGCGCGCGGCGGCGTCCCGCGCCTCGTCGCCGTCGCCGACCGTACGCACC
>NZ_QUAC01000257.1 GCF_003389455.1 Streptomyces inhibens
ATCCCCCGCCCCATCCCTCTCCCCTTCTCCTCCTCTTTCTCCTCCCTCTCCTTCTCCCTCTGCATCACGGACAGCGCGGCGATCAGCTCCGACTGCTGGTCCGGCGGGACGGTCAGCTGGTCCAGCGGTGCCAGCCGCCGCTCGCGCTCGCCGTCCAACGCACGCTCCAGATACGTGGCCAGCAGCCGGCCGCCCCGGTCGCAGAGCCGCAACGCGGTCTGGGCCCCCAACAGGTCGGCGAGGTTCTCACCCGCCGTACGGGCTCGGCGGCCGCCGAGCAACGCGGTGGCCAGCAGCGCCGCCGACTCCTCCGGCTCCACAGAGCCCGCGCGCTCACCGGCCTGCCCGGCGCGCGCCTCACGGGTCTCCTCCTCGGCCAGCTCCTCCAGGCAGCGCCGCCAGCGCCGGACGAGCACACCCAGACGTCCGCCCACACCCGCGGCACCGGCGGCCGACGTCAACGAGACCTCCGCCGCTGCGGGATCGCGCCGCCAGGCATCCGCGGCCCGCTCATCAGCCTCCTCCACGGCGCAGGCCAGCAGCGACGTCAGCCCGTGGGTCAGCGCGTCGAGCAGCTCGTCCGGCCGACCGCCGAGCCCATGGTCACGCCAGTGGGCGCGCGCGTCCCCGGACAGCACCTCACCGGCCGCGACCTCCCGCCGTACCCGCTCCGCGGCCCGCTCGTACGCCTCCTCGACCCGGCCGGCCAGCCGCAGCGCCGCGGCGTGCTGGGCGGCGGCGGCCCCGGCAAGCGCGGGCAGCCGGCTGCGCAGCGAGGCGA
>NZ_QUAC01000259.1 GCF_003389455.1 Streptomyces inhibens
CCCGCGGCGCGGCATCCGCGGCGCTTCGGCCGGCTCGGCCGGCTCGGCGCCCTGCGGCGGCACACCGGCAGCGGCGGCCGCCGGGTGGTTGAACCAGTTGGACTCGATGGTGTCGAAGATCGGCGTACGGCCGTCACCGGGACCGGCGTCCGCGCTGCCGAGCACATCCTCGGACCGCGCATCGCGCTCCTGCGGCTGCTGCTGCACGGGGAACTGGCCGGTGTTCTGCCGCTCGTCGGCGTACCCGGCGCGGTCCGCTTCCGGCCGCTGGAACTGGCCGGTCTCGTACTGCCCGGTCTCGTACTGCCCGGTGGCGTACTGGCCGGTGTCGCTGTCGGGCTGCTGGTAGCGGCCCGTCTCGTACTGGCCGGTGTCGCTGTCGAGCTGCCGGAACTGGCCCGTCTCGTACTGGTCGTTGTCGTACGCGCCGCCGGCACCCCGGCCGGCCGGGAGCGCGCCCTGGGAGCCGTCCGCCGCGGGCGGCGGGCCGTTGAAGTCGGGACGGGCGAACGGCGTGGTGTCACCGGGGCCGCCGCTCGGCGCGGGGCGCTCGAAGCTGCCGGTGGTCTCCGGCTCCTCGTGGCCACGCGGCCGGTCCTGCGCCTCGCGGGGCGCCAGCGGCCAGTCGTCGGCGGCGCCGCGCTCACGGCGCGAACCCCAGCTCGTACCGCCCGGCTGCTGACCGCTCCGGTCCTGGTTGTCCTGGCCGCCCTGGCCGCCGGTGGACGAACCGCCCGGCAGCTCGGCCGCGGCGTTGCGCGGCGGCAGCTGCGGACGCTCCTCGCGGCGCGGTGCGCCG
>NZ_QUAC01000267.1 GCF_003389455.1 Streptomyces inhibens
CACCATGTTTCCGCCGAGTTGGCCGCCTGGCAGGTTCTGACGGTAGAAGCTGGTTCCGCAGTCCTTGGGCACTTGGGGGTTGAGGTAGAGCACTGCGGCGTAGCGGCACAGTGATCGCGAATCGGTGTGTGGCCGTGGCTCGCACTCGTCTTTGCCGACGACCTGGATGCAGTTGTGATGGAGGGTGCTGCCACCAGGGGCGGTTTGCCGCCACAGCTGACGCGCACGGGTGGCTTTCATGACCAGTTTTTCGACGCGGGCCAGTTCGGCCGGTTCGAGCCCGGGCATGGTGCGCAGACCGGGCCAGCTCTCGGGCTTGTGTGGATAGCCTTCGACCCAGTTGTCCTTGGTGAGGCAGCGTGCCCGGACGGCATTGACGTCGGGCAGCGCGTTGTCCAGGACCCAGTAGTCCCGGCCGGGTGTGGGTTTGCGGTAGGGGAGGACGGGGAGCACCGGGGTCCTTGGGGGGTGTGGGGGCATGTCGCTGACCATATGGTCGGTCTGCGTCAGGGCACTCCCGCGAAGGGGTCAATCTTCCGTCAACTCACCGCTGTTCCAGGGGGTCTGGTTTCGCTGAATCTGCCGCGCAGGTGACGATCGTGCAGGCCCTCTATCAGTTGCTCTGCCTCGGCTACGAAAGGCGAGCGGCGCCCAAAGAAGATCTGGGCGAACGTCCTGCGGGTGGTGGCGCGTTCAACCACGTCTCTGTCCAGGTCGTCGGCGACGGCCGGCGAGTGCGAGCACGTCCTCAGCACCGATTCCCGGGCCCTTTGCCGCTACGCGACCGTCCCGTACTTCTAC
>NZ_QUAC01000264.1 GCF_003389455.1 Streptomyces inhibens
CACCCCCGCCCCGCCCCTCCTCCTCCCTTCCTCCTCCCGCTCTGCCCTCGGCTTGTTGCGGTCGTCTTACGGCGTGGTCAGGGCCGGTTGAGGCTGTGCCGGCCGGGGAATGCCGCGACCGTTGGGTTTGTTGTGCCCCAGGTAACGTCGTACGGTCCGTGGCTGACGCTTGCCCCGACGGTGACGGCGACGGAGAGGAGCAGGCCGTGCCCGAGAGCAGTCCCGAGACGCATGTCATCGACTTCCGTGCTGCCGAGCAGCTGTTGGCGGCCCGCGACCCACGCGGTGCGATCCGGCTGCTGGACTCGGTCATCGCCGCGCACCCCGAGAACACCGCGGCCCGGCTGTTGCGTGCCCGCTCCTTCTTTCTCGCCGCTCAACTACGGCCGGCGGAACTTGAGTTCCAGATCGTGCTGGAGCGTGAGCCGGACAACGCCTTTGCGCACTTCGCGCTGGGCCGCACCTTGGAGCGCGCCAACCGCCCCTGGGAGGCGTTGCGCCACTTCCGCCTGGCGGCGGCCCTCGAACCGCGCCCGGAGTTCATCGAAGCGGCCCGCTTCGCACGCGACACGGGCAATGGCGATCACGCGCCCGACCGCCCGGCCAGTGATCCGGAATAGCGGGCGTCCACGCAGTAGTGGGCTGTCCCGGCGACGGGGACTGTCCGCGCATGGCGGGCCGTTCCCGCGAACGTCCGGCGCCTCACCGCATGTTGCGTAACCCACCGGCGTACCCGCACGTCCTGGTACGCCGCCCAGCCGCCCAGCCGCCCAGCCGCCCAGCCGCCCAGCCGCCCAGCCGCCCAGCCGCCCAGCCGCCCAGCCGCCCAGGCGCTGCCGTCCGGCCG
>NZ_QUAC01000262.1 GCF_003389455.1 Streptomyces inhibens
CCCGCGCCCGCGCCTCGCGCTCGGCGCGCGCCCCCCGGTCCAGCGCATCCGCCCGCCCGGCCAGCGCCTTGACCCGCTCCTCGTGCGTACGCGCCTGGAGCCGGGCCTCCATCTCGGTCTGCCGCGCATTCGCGCCGTCGGCGGCCAGCCGGTCCCGTACGGACGTATCGGGCTCCTCCTCGCCGACGCCCGGGTCCTCCTCCGCCACGGCCAGCCGCTCGGCCAGCTCCTCGGCCTCCTCGGTGGCCCGCACCAGCGCCTCCTCGGCCTTGGCCGCCGCCGCGTCGGAGCGTTCCGCCTCGCCCGCGGCCGCCCGTGCCTGCCCGCCGAGCCGCCCCAGATCCCCGGCGACCTTCGACTTCTCCCGGTCCGCCGCCCGCCGCCGTTCGGCCAACTCCTCGACCAGCGCGGCACACTCCGTACGCCGTCCGGCCGCCGCCCGCTGCGCCTCGGCCAGCTCTGCACAGCGCGCCGCCAGCTCCTCCAGCTCGGCCGCGGCCTCGTCGACCGACGCCTGCACCTCCAGCAGACTCGGCGCACCGGCGGAACCGCCCTGCGCGAAATGCGTCCCCAGCAGATCGCCCTCACCGGTCACGGCCGTCAGCTCCGGCCGCGCGGCCACCAGATCCTCGGCGTCCTCCAGCGTCCCGACCACCACGACGTCCCGCAGCAACCGGGCCATGGCGGCCGTCAACTCCGGCGGACCCTGGACCAGTTCCCCGGCCGGTACGGGCTCGGAACGGGGGCCGGGGACGCGATGCGCGGCCGCCTCGGGCTCAGGGGCACCCGGCGCACCGGCCGCACCGCCCGCCCCGCCGGCCACGGCAGCCGCGGCCGGTTCGGCCACCCCGCCTGCTGTCGCCTGGGCCTCCACCGGCCGCGCCGG
>NZ_QUAC01000278.1 GCF_003389455.1 Streptomyces inhibens
AGAACTCCTAACGAAATGATCTTCGAGGTGGTTGGATCACTCCGGGACCGTTGATCCGGGGGTGTGGGGTGGCTCGGCCGAAGCCGTGGGAAGTCGATGACGATTTGTGGGCGGTGGTCGAGCCGCTGTTGCCTAGGGTTGAGCGTCGGACCCGGCATCCGGGACGCAAGCGTCATCCGGACCGGCTGGTGTTCCAGGGCATCCTGTTCGTCCTGCACACCGGGATCTCCTGGGAACACCTGCCGCAAGAACTCGGCTTCGGCTCCGGCATGACCTGCTGGCGCCGCCTGGCCGAGTGGACCGAGGCCGGTGTGTGGCCCCGGCTGCACGAGGTCCTCCTCGCCAAACTCCGTGGCGCGAACGCCCTGGACTTCTCCCGGGCGGCGGTCGACGGCTCCCACATCCGAGCGTTAAAGGGGGCTACAAGACCGGACGAAGCCCCGTCGACCGGGGCAGGACGGGCAGCAAGCACCACCTGATCACCGACGCCACCGGCATCCCGCTAGCCGCCACCTTGACCGGCGGCAACCGCAACGACGTCACCCAGCTGATCCCGCTCCTCCAGGCCGTGCCGCCCGTGCGGGGCAAGCGCGGCCGGCCCCGGCGCCGCCCGGATGTGGTGCTGGGTGACCGCGGCTATGACCACGACAAATACCGCCGTCTTGTCTGGGGCCTCGGTGTGAAGCCGTTGATCGCCCGCCGCGGCACCGAGCACGGCTCCGGACTGGGCACCCAACGCTGGGTCGTGGAGCGCGCGTTCGCCCATCTGCACTGGTTCCGCCGCCTGCGGATCCGCTGGGAGATACGCGACGACATCCACGAAGCCTTTCTCACCCTGGGATGCGCACTCATCTGCTGGCGGCGCCTGAAGTCATTGCGTTAGGAGTTCT
>NZ_QUAC01000265.1 GCF_003389455.1 Streptomyces inhibens
CCGCCGGGGGGCGCACCCCACCCGGCGGGCCGGGCGGCGGCGCGGATGCAGCCGTCGTCCGCACTCCGTAAGCTCATAGGTGGGAGTGCTCGCCGGCGGGCCGAGGTCCACCCGGCACACGACGCCGCGCGCCGCCGGCTCCACCAGGCGCCGGCTCTGACAGGGAGCCGCTCATGACCACACCGCGGGACCTGTTGATCGTCACCATGGACCCGGAGTCCGGTGGCTCTGTCGAGCCCGGCGATCTGTCGCTCGCGCTCGCGGGAGCCGAGGTGATCGACCTCCTGGAGGCCCAGGCCCTCACACTCGACGGCGATCACATGGTGCCGGGCTACCGGCCGGCACTGGCGGATCGCCTCTTGGACGAGGCCGCGTCGACGCTTGCCCGGCAAGCCCCGTACGAGTCGGTCGGCGACTGGCTGTGGCGCAGAGGCCGCGGCCTGTCCGCGTCCTATCTGGCCGCACTTGAGGCGGAAGGGCAGCTCACCCGGCAGCGCCGCCGCCGCTGGATGCCCTTCGGGGCCAGTGAGACGACGCTGGTCGATTCGCCCGCTCGCCGCCAGGCGGCGGACCGCTGGACATCGAAGGAACCCGTCCTCGCCGCCCTCGCGGCGACCGTCGGGATCGGCGACGAGCGGACCGAGGACTCCCCGGCCGCGGCCGACGACACGGTGGCGACGGTGCTCGCCGCCGTCGATGACGCGGTGCGGCACCTGCAGTTCGAACGGCAGCGGCGCTCCATCGAGCAGGCGGCGTTCGACAATGTCTGGCGAGGCGACGGGCCGTGATCACGGCGCCCCGAAGGCCACCGGCCGTGGTACAGCCCGCCCGGGTGCTTTCCGTTCGGCGCTCACCCCTACCCCCACGCTGAACAGGTGGCGGGCTGCGGGCATCGCAGCCCGCCAC
>NZ_QUAC01000263.1 GCF_003389455.1 Streptomyces inhibens
CGGGCCGTCCGGGCCTCGGCCAGCTCGGCGGCGGCCTCCTCCGCGGCCGTCCGGGTCTCCTCCGCGGCGGCGGCCAGCTCACCGAGGCGGCCGGCCGGGCAGCCCGTACGCCACGAGCCGAGCCGGGCGGCCAGCGCACGGTCCCCGGCCAGCCGGGCAGCCAGCGCCCGGATCTCCTCGTCACGCTCTATGGCGCGCGCTCGCAGCGCCTGGCGCTCCTCGTCCGCGGCGGATTCGTCGTGCATCGCCGGGTTCGGCGGGACGAGAAAGACGCCGGTGTCCCGCTCGTCGGGGGCGGGCGTGGGCGCGAGCAGCGCGGCGGCGGTGCCGACCGCGACGGCCGAGCGCGGCAGCAGCGCGGCCTGAGCCAGCACCTCGCGGGCCCGTGCGTGGGTGTCGGGGTCCGTGATGATCACGCCGTCGACGAGCTCGGGGCGGGCGGCCAGCACCCGGGCGTGGTCGGCGGGGGCGACGGACTGGGCGAGATAGCGCCAGCCGGGCAGCGCGGGGACACCGTGCTCGCCGAGATACTCCACGGCGGCCAGCACATCGGGCCCCGGGGGCAGCAGCCCGCCGTCGCCCAGCGCGCCAAGGATCCGGGAGTCGTCGGCGGCGGCCGTCCGCAGGTCGAACAGCTGCCGTTCGGCGGCGGTGACGCCCTCCTCCAGCAGCTCGCGCAGCGCGTCGGCGTTGCGGTCCAGCTCCTCGGCGGTCAGTGGTCCGGCGGCGGGACGGCGCGGGGCGCCCGGGTCCGTAGGGGGCGTGGCCGTACGGGGGCCGGGCACCCCGAGGGATCTGGCCTCGGCCTGCGGGAGGCCGAGGAGGTCGGCGAGCCGCTGCTCGGCGCCGATGGACTCGGCGGCCCGGCGCTCGGCGTCGTACGCGCGCTCCGCCGCCTGCGCCGCATCCTCGGCGCGGGCCGCCGCGAGCTCCGCGGCGGAGTGCC
>NZ_QUAC01000266.1 GCF_003389455.1 Streptomyces inhibens
CCGGCAAGCGCGGGCAGCCGGCTGCGCAGCGAGGCGATCACGCCGGCGGCCGTACGCTCCGCGGCGGCGGCGCGGGCGACGGGGTCCTGGGCGTGCCGCTCCAGCCAGTCCCGCAGCGCTGCGACCGCCGTGGCCGGCAGCAGCCCGCTCCCACCGCCGGCGGACTCGGGCAGCTCGGGAATGGTGAACCGCGGGACGTGGCCAAGACCGGCGCGCTGGAGAAGCTCCGCGTACCGCCCGGAGATATCGGTGGCGATCTGATGCGGCACCCGGTCCAGCACGGTCACCAGCGTGACGTCGTACTCCTTGGCCGTACGCAGCAGATGCCAGGGCACCGCATCCGCGTACCGGGCGGCCGTGGTGACCAGTACCCAGACATCCGCCGCACAGATCAGCTCCGCGGCCAGCTCCCGGTTCCGGGCGACCAGCGAATCAATATCCGGTGCGTCCAACAACGCCAGCCCACTGGGCAACGCCGAATCCGTCTCGATCCGCACCGCAAGCATCCCCGCCTCGGCCCCACCACCCCCACCCAAACGCCCCCCGACACCCGCGCCTGCTCCTGCTCCTGCTCCTGCTCCTGCTCCTAGGCCTCCGCCGGCGCCTCCCTCTCCACCACGCCCCGCATCGCCATACGTCCCGTGACCACCCCCCGCAGCACTTCCCGCCACGCAGTCATAGCCATACGCGGCCCCCCTCACCCCACCGCCATACATTCCACGGGCCTCACCACCCCCGTCCGTCCCGCGAGCACCAACCACACCAACGGCCCCGCCCCCGCCGCCATGATCGTCATCACCACCCACACAAAGGCCGTCCGCACCATGCCCCCCATAGCCCCCACCACCCGCCCCCCGCACACCATCGCCCCCGTACACCGAACCCGACCCACGAACCCCCTCTCCCCCGTACACCGAACCCGACCCACGAACCCCCTCTCCCCCATAGACCGCACCCAGCCC
>NZ_QUAC01000268.1 GCF_003389455.1 Streptomyces inhibens
GCACGAGCCCCAGGGCCCCGGCCCCGCCGGCCCGCCGGCACCCACCGCACCTGCGCCTGCACCCGCGCCCCGTCCCGCCGTGACCGCCGCCCCCGGGCTCGACGGCGTACGGCAGATCCTGGCGGCCGGCGGCGCCCCGGAGACGCTGGCGGAGAAGACCGCCGAGGTGCTCGGAGAGCGGGCCGCCGAGGCGCTGAGCGAGGATCCCTGGCAGCTGCTGGGTGTGCCGGGGGTGCGCCCCGAGCAGGCCGACGGATTCGCCCGGGCGCTGCTCGGCGCCGCCTGCGGGCCGGGCGACGAGCGGCGCGCACAGGCGCTGGTCGGCTGGCTGCTGGAGCAGACCGCCATCGCCGGGCACTCCGCCCTGGAGGCCGCCACGCTGCGGGCGGCGCTCGCCCAGCGCTCGGTGCCCGACCCCGATGAGGCGCTGCAGACCGCCATCGCGGACGGCGCGGTGCTGGTCTTCCAGGACGCGATCGAGGAGCCGGGCCGGGCGCGGCCCGTCACGGGCGACGACGAGGACGAGGCGGAGCAGCCGGTCCGGATACTGCTCGGCCTGGACCGGTTCGCCATGGCCGAGGAGAGCGTCGCCGACGGTTTGGCGCGACTGCTCAACACCTTCGAACCGCTCACGGAGCCGGAGCAGGAGCAGGACGCGGAGCCGGAGTCGGGTGCGGAGCCGGAGCAGGGCGCATCGCCGGACGCGGGCGAGGACGGCGACGGCGATGGCACGGCCGACACGGAGGCCAAGGCGGAACCGGAACCGGAAGCGGAGACGGACGCGGATGCGGAGACGGAGGCCGGCGACGAGGACGCGCACGCCGGCGACGACGCCCACCCCGTGGGCCCCGACGCCACCACCGCACCCACGCCCGTCCGCCCCTCCCCCGCCGACTGGGAGGCCGCGGCCGCCGCGGCCCCGTCGCCGTCCGCCGCCGAGCTGATCCGTGCCGCCGCGCACAGCGGCCTGGTGGCGCACACCGGCGCGGAGGCGGCCC
>NZ_QUAC01000271.1 GCF_003389455.1 Streptomyces inhibens
GGACGGGCCGGCCGAACGGCACGACCGCGCCGGTGGCCCGGCGGGCGGGGCCCGCAGCGTGCCGCCGCAGCGCGAGCCCGCCGGCCGGACGACCCCGGCAACCGATCGCGACGACACGGAACTCCCGCCTTCCGACGCCCAGTTGATCGCCGATATGCGGGCCGGCGACGACAGTGCGTACGAGGAGATGTACCGCAGGCACGCCGCGGCGATCCGGCGCTATGCCCGCAGCTGCTGCCGGGACGTGCACACCGCGGAGGACCTGACCGGCGAGGTCTTCGCCCGCACGCTCCAGGCGGTGCGCGGCGGTGCGGGCCCGAACTCCGCGGTGCGCGCGTATCTGCTGACGACCGTCCGCCGGGTCGCCGCGTCCTGGGCGAGGACCGCGCGGCGGGAGCAGCTGGTCGAGGACTTCGCGGTGTTCGCGCTGTCCATGTCCGGATCGTCCATGGACGACGACACCTTGGATCTGGGCGCGGAGGTGCGCGCCCTGCACGAGGCCGAGCAGTCGATGGCCGTACAGGCGTTCCGCAGCCTGCCGGAGCGCTATCAGACGGTGCTGTGGCACACCACGGTCGAGGACGAGTCGCCGAGCGAGGTCGCCCCGTTGCTCGGGCTGACCGCGAACGCCACCGCCGTATTGGCGCACCGCGCCCGGGAGGGTCTCAAGCAGGCGTATCTGCAGGCGCATGTCAGCCGGTCGCTGACCGACGGCGGCGACTGCGCCCGGTACGCCGACCGGCTCGGCGCCTACGCCCGTGGCGGGCTGCGGATGCGGGCCGAGCGGGGGCTGCGCAAGCATCTGGACACCTGTGTGCGGTGCCGTATGGCCGCGCTGGAGGTCGAGGACGTCAATCAGCGGATCGGTGCGCTGTTGCCGGTCGCGGTCGTCGGCTGGTTCGCCGCCGGGTACGCGGTCAAGGCGGCCACCGCGGCGGTGGGTGTCGCGGGCGCGGGTGCGGCGGCCGGGGCCGGTGCAGCCGCGGGCAGCGGCTCCGGTGCGGCCGCGGGTGGC
>NZ_QUAC01000269.1 GCF_003389455.1 Streptomyces inhibens
GGGCCGGGGGCCCGGCTGCGCGGGCCGGGGGCCCGGCTCCGAGGTCGCCCGCCGGTAGAGCGCGGCCACGTCGGCGCCGAACCGGCTGCTGTACGAGGTGAGATCGTCACCGCCCTCTTCGAAGCCGCCGATCACCCCGATCAGCGACCCGGTGCCGGTGGCCCGGTCGAGGTCGGTGAGCATCGGGCCGCCGCTCGTCCCGTTGGGGAACCCCGGGCAGGGGAAGCGCAGTTGGGTCGGGCCCTGGGCGTCCGCCGTGTGCCGGCAGCTGACCGGGGAGTCCCGGTCGACGGGGTAGCCGGTCAGCAGCGCCGGGCGCCCGGCCGGCGCGTCGAACCGGATCCGCTCGGCGCCGGTGATGTCCTCTATCCGGCCGTCGGCCCGCCCCGACCTGCGGACCCGCAGGAACGCCACATCGTGGTCGGGGTCCCGGTCGCTGATCCAGCGCGGATCGACATGGATCCGGGTGGGCACCCACAGGCCGTACGGCGCGATCCCGTCGTGCAGACCGGGCGCGAACACCAGCCGGGTGCGGAAGCCGCCGTCGTGCACACAGTGCGCCGCGGTGACGACGAGATCCCCCGCGGGGGCGTGCACCACGCTCGCCGTGCAGTGGTGCGTCGGGTCGCCGTCGTCACCGGGGGAGAAGAGCGCGCCGATCGGCGGCGAGGGGGCCGCAGGGGCCGCCATCAGCGGGCGGGACGCGGGAAGCGGGGCGGTCCGCCCGCCGCCCGGCCGCGCCGTCACGGGCGGTGCCGGCCGCTCCTTGTACGGCCCGGCGAGCACCGCGGCGGCCGCCTGGTCGCCGTCGGCCCGGGTCGCGAGATACGAGCCGGCGGCGGTGTCCCCGGCGGCCAGGAACGGATCGCGCGACGGGGACCCCAGCGCCAGCACGGTGCTGCCCACGACCACGGTCAGCGCGCCCAGCGCCAGCGTCACCCGCAGCGGAACGCCGGGCCGGCCGCGACCCGTACAGGTCGGCCCGCCGGGACCGCGGCAGCCGTCGGCGGCGCGCGCCCC
>NZ_QUAC01000272.1 GCF_003389455.1 Streptomyces inhibens
ATGGCGTTGATGTCCCAGTCGTTGACGGCGTTGGGGTTGCCGCTGGACTCCCGCATGATGTTGCGGTGCAGGCCCTCGTACGAGCCGGGGATGCCCTTGGCCTTCATGATGTCGAGCGACTCATGGATCCAGCCGTCGAGGTTGTTCGGGTACTGCTTGACGGCCTTCGGCGCAGCCTTGTGGGCGGTCTTCGGCGCGGCTATCGCCTTGCGCTCGACGGACCGGCTGGCGGCCTGCTTGGCGGTGTGGCCCTGCTTCTCGACAGCGGTGACCTTGAGGCGGTCGGCGACGGACGACGCGATCGCCCGGTCCTTCGTGCCGTCGTCGGCACGGTCCTTCGCGGTGAGCGGCAGACCGTTGGCGCTGACCGGCTTGACCAGGGCCGACGCGTGCGCCGACGGGGTCGCGGCGTCGCTCGGCGCCGCGGTGAACGCCAGGGCGGCGGCGCAGCTCGCGGTCGCCACCACCGCCGCGGAGATCTTGTGGGTGCGGGTGAAGCGGGCGGTGCGGGGCAGGGCGAAGTTGGGCATGCGGATGTGACCTCTTCCAGGGCTTGGTGGCGGGGGAGGCGGCCTTCGGTTGGCGCGTGAGGACCGAGGGTCATGGCCGCGTTTCGCCGCTCTGGCTGACTCGCAGGCTCGTTCTCGGTGCTACCCGGAACATGTTTAGCGAGCGCCCTGGATGGTGGCAAAGGTGCCTTGTACTACCTATCTTCGTGAGATGGTGTGAGATGTCCGTTGTAAATGCCGTATTTAACGGCGTACGCCCGGAATGGTGTCGACTAGGTGCGTTCGTACGTGACGTACGTCGCGTGCCGGGCATCACCTGGCAGGGACGTCAAAGCCCTCTCCGAGCCGCCCCAAAGTTGCCTGGCTCACACGGGAGAAGCGGCATTTCCACCGGCGGAACGGCGCGAGGCGACACCGCGGAGCGCCCAATAACCGCGCCCCTATAAGCCGCGCCCCCTACAAAGTCCGTAGGGGGCGCGGCTTAGAACTCCTAACGCAATGACTTCAGGCGCCGCCAGCAGATGAGTGCGCATCCCAGGGTGAGAAAGGCTTCGTGGATGTCG
>NZ_QUAC01000270.1 GCF_003389455.1 Streptomyces inhibens
ACCCCCGCCCCGGAGGCCGCACCACCGCCACCCCCACACACCCGGGGCCCCGCCCCACAACACCCCCACCGCCCCGCCGAAGGCAGGGGCAAAAGACAAGCCCCCACGGCGGAGCCACCCGACAACGCGGGCCGCCCCCCACTACCGTGGGGCAATGCACTTCCGCGTACTGACCCCCCTGGACGTGCGGTCCTCCGACGACCGCCCCGCCCCCGTCCCGGAGACGAAGGTACGCGCCCTACTGGCCGCACTCCTGGCACACCATGGGCGCCCCGTGTCCACCACCCGGCTCGTCGAACACCTCTGGGGCCCGCGGCCGCCCGCGAACCCGACGGCCTCCCTCCAGAGCAAGGTCTCGCAGCTCCGCCGCGCCCTGGACACGGCGGAGCCCGGCGCCCGGAAACTGGTGACGGCGACCCCGCCCGGCTACCGGCTGGACATCACCGCCGAGGCCGTGGACGCCGGCCGCTTCACGGTACTGACGCACCGCGCCTACGCGTCCGCCGGCACGCGGGAACGGGCCGACCTGCTGGGCGAGGCCCTGGACCTCTGGCACGGCCCCGCATTCGCCGGCTTCGCGGACAGCGACCTGGTGCGCCCGGTGGCCGAGAGCCTGGAGGAGCAGCGGCTGACGGCACTGGAGGAGCGGGCCGCGGCCCGCCTGGAACTGGGTGAACACGCCCCACTGACCGGCGAGTTGGCCGGTCTGGTCGCCCGGCACCCGCTCCGCGAACGGCTGCGCGCCCTACAGCTGACCGCCCTCTACCGGGCCGGCCGGCAGAGCGAGGCGCTGGCCGCGTACGGCGAGATACGCACCCGGCTTGCCGAGGAACTGGGGGTGGACCCCGGCCCCGAACTCACCGCGGCCCACCAGACGATCCTGCGCCAGGAGCCCTGGCGGACGAGCCCCCGTGGCACCGGGGGCGCCGGGAGTACCGGCGGTACCGGGGCTATCGGGAGCGCGGGGGCCGATGACCGCACCGGCGACGCCGCACCCGCGGCAACGACGGCCACCGTCTCCGCGCCACTCTCCGTCGCACCGCCCCCTGCCGCACCACCCACCGCCCCCCACCCACGCCC
>NZ_QUAC01000273.1 GCF_003389455.1 Streptomyces inhibens
CCCGGGGAGAGCGAACTCCCCGGGCCCCTGCGCGCGGTACGGGTGGACCGGCCGGTCACCGGCCGCCGAGCGGCAGACCGCCGAGCAGGCCGCCCTTGGCCGGCGCGCCGGCGAGCTTCTGGACCGGCCCGCCGAGCAGCCCCTTGGCGACGTCGAGCGGCAGCGTGTTGGTCGAGAGGCCGTTCTTGAGGGTCGGACGGACCAGGGCCTCCGCCTTGTCGGTGGCCCCCTGGGTGAGCGGCATGGCCTTCTTGACGACGGGGCCGGCGGTCTCGACGAGCGCTGGGGCGAGCTTCGTCGCCGCCTTGCTGCCGGCCGCGTTGAGCAGGCCGACGCCGTCGTGCGCGGTGCGGTCGACGGTCTTGCTGGTGTTCTGGGAGTCCAGGGGGGCCGTCAGTCCGCCGAGGTCGGGTGTCTTGGCGGGCAGTTCCACGGCGCTCGCGGAACCGGCCGCAGCGACCACGGGAGCGGCACCTGCTGCGACGAGCAGGGCGGCTCGGGCGATCCGACGCGTAACGGGGAGGGACATGGTGCTCCTTTTACGGAGAAGGACTCGTACTTCTGACAGATGTGCCATGTCCGCCGGGCGGACGCACTGACTACCGCGTCAGACCCCCGAAGGTTGCGGTGAACTCCGGTAAAGACTTGGTAACGCATCACATAATCGGCCCTGGCTAATGACGGCCAATATGTGCACACCCCGGCGGAGTGCGGAAACGTCACAGCCCTTTGCGTACAAGGGAATTGACCGGGTGTGCCGACTTCACCGAAACAACTCCCTTATGGATAAGGGGAATTGATGCCGATAACCCTTTGGGGGGACTCGGCAAACTATTGCGCGGTGATGATACGAACGTCGCGCGCGGCCGCCGCCGAACCGGCCGCCTTCCGCTGCCAGCCCTTCCCCGAATCGGCCGCCGTCCACATCCGGCCGGCGTAAGAGATCTGTTCGATGCGCAGCTCGGCGGAGTGCGCGATCGCCCACGTCGCCAGCTCCCAGCCGCGCCGCGGGTCGGCGCCCTCGGCCTCGGCCTGCCGCACCGGCACCGTCAGCCCGCGCCCGCCGCCCGCGCTCCGCCCCCCGGCG
>NZ_QUAC01000274.1 GCF_003389455.1 Streptomyces inhibens
CCCCGGCTCGTACGAGATGCCGTACGAGCCGGGGCCGACCCCTTGCACACCTACCGGTTGACTACCGGGCTCAGAGACCGATCTCGGTCTCGAACTCGGCGGCCTCCAGGATCTGCTTGACCGTGGTCAGGTAGCGGGCGGCGTCGGCGCCGTCCACCAGACGGTGGTCGTAGGAGAGCGCGAGGTAGGTCATGTCGCGCACCGCGATGGTCTCGCCGAGCTCCGGGTGGTTGATGACCACCGGGCGCTTGACGGTGGCACCGATGCCCAGGATGCCGACCTGGTTCGGGGGCACGATGACGGTGTCGAACAGGGCGCCGCGCGAACCGGTGTTGCTGATGGTGAAGGTCGCACCGGACAGCTCGTCCGGCGTGATCTTGTTGGCGCGGACCTTGCCCGCCAGGTCCGCCGTCTTGCGGGCGATACCGGCGATGTTGAGGTCACCGGCGTCCTTGATGACCGGGGTCATCAGGCCCTTCTCCGCGTCCACCGCGATACCGACGTTCTCGGTGTCGAAGTAGGTGATGGTGCCCTCGGCCTCGTTGATCCGGGCGTTGACGACCGGGTGGGCCTTCAGCGCCTGGACAGCGGCCTTGACGAAGAACGGCATCGGCGAGAGCTTGACGCCCTCACGCTGCGCGAACCCGTCCTTGGCCTTGTTGCGCATCCGCATGATCTTGGTGATGTCCACCTCGACCACGGAGGTCAGCTGCGCCTGGCCGTGCAGGGCCTTCATCATGTTGTCGCCGATGACCTTGCGCATCCGCGGCATCTTGACGGTCTGACCGCGCAGCGGGGAGACCTCGATGGCCGGGGCCTTCGACGCGGCGGCCGGGGCGGCAGCAGCCGGAGCGGCGGCCTTGGCGGCCTCCGCGGCGGCGATGACGTCCTGCTTGCGGATCCGGCCACCGACACCGGTGCCCTTGACCGTGGAGAGGTCCACGCCGTTCTCCGCGGCGAGCTTGCGCACCAGCGGGGTGACGTACGCGCCTTCGCCCTCAGAAGAGGGCGCGGCGATAGCCGCTCCGGTGGAGCCGGTGCTTGCACCGGGGGCCGGAGCCGGGGTGACGGGGGCCGGCACGGCCGGGGCCTGAGCGGCCGGAGCCGGCGCGGGGGCCGGTGCC
>NZ_QUAC01000276.1 GCF_003389455.1 Streptomyces inhibens
AGCCGTGCCGCTGCCGGGGCACCGCAGCCCGCGGCGGAGCGCGGCGACGTGGCGCGGAGCACGGCCGCGGCACGCCGGGGCCTGGGCGATGCGGCCTTCGAGACGGCGTATGCGAGCGGTGCGGGGGTTGCGCCGGAGGCGCTGGTGACGGAGGTGCGGGCGGCGGACCTCCCGGCGAGGGAGCTGGCGGCGGAGGTGCCGGACTACGGCGTCCCCGTGATCCCGCCGTCCACCCGCAGCTCGATCCCGTTGACGTAATCGGCGCGTGGGCTCGCAAGGTAGGCGACCGCGACCGCGATGTCCTCCGGGCGCCCCAGCCGGCCGCTCGGGTTCGGCGCATACTCCGCGACGAGGTCCGCCTCGTCGGGACCGTCCATCGGACCGCCCGCCTGACCGCCTTCCGTACCGCTCTGCGAGGCGCCCCCGCCGTCCTCGCTCGCCGCCCGCTGCTCGAACATCCGGTACATCGACGGGCTGACGATCACTCCCGGGCTCACACAGTTCGCGGTGACCCCGGTTCCGGCGAGGTGCCGGGCCAGGCTCGTGGTCATGTTCACCACGGCGGCCTTGGCCGCGGAGTACGCCACCATGTTGGGCAGCGGTGTCCGCACGGCCCGGCTGCCGATGGTGATCACCCGGCCCCAGCCGTACGCGCGCAGCGACGGCAGCAGCGTCTGACTGACCCGCATCGTCGGCAGTACGTTCCCCTCGAAGGCGGCCCGCCAGTCGGACGGCCGGGAGCTCTCCCAGTCGTGTTCGGCGAACGGACCGGCGTTGTTGACGAGGATGCGGGCCCCGAAGTCGCGTGCGGTGAGCGCGACCTGCTCGGCGACGCCCGGTTCGGTCAGATCGCCGAGCACCACTTCGGCCCGTACGCCGCGGGCGGCGATCCGCTCGGCCACGGCCGCGGCGGCCCCCGCGTTCCGCCCGTGGACGAGGACGTCACACCCCTCGTCCGCCAGCGTCTCGGCGATCGTCGCCCCGATACCCGAACTGCTGCCCGTCACCAGCGCGCCGTGTCCTGCCAGCCGTAGGTCCATGGTGGTCAGCCTAAGGGCTGTCCCGTAATCCCTGGCGGGCGCACGACGACAGCTACGGCACTCCCCCAGCTAACGCTGGGAGGTGCCCCCACGC
>NZ_QUAC01000275.1 GCF_003389455.1 Streptomyces inhibens
CCGCCACCGCCCCCTCACCGGCCCGCCCGAAGGACTGCACCCTCATGCCTCGCGGCCACTACTCCCTCCACAACCCGCACGATCACACCCCCCTCGGCGAGGAGCACTTCCACTGCGCCACCGGCCCCTCCGGCTGGCGCTACGTCTCCCAGATCGTCAGCCCCACCGGCGACCACACCGGCTCCGTCGACCTCACCCTCGACGAACTCGGCCGCCCGATCCGCCTCGAACTCCACGCCTCCGCCTGGCAGGTCCGCGGCGCCGCCCTGGAAGGCGTCACCTGGGTCCGCACCGACCCGACCGGCGAACACGCCACCGAAGGCAACGCCCCGGCCCACGCCTTCACCGGCGCTTCCCCCGCCTTCCTCATCGCCACCGCCCGCCTGCTGCGCCCCACCCTCGGCGCCGGCGCCATCCGCACCCGCCTCGTCGCCTTCACACCCCCCGTCCTCGCCCCCCGCACCCTCGACCAGTCCTGGGCCCTGCTGTCGAGCACACCACACGCCACTGACAACGCCCCGCTCATCGCCGACGAATACCAGGTCAACGACCTGGAGACCGGCGAACAGCACACCATCCACATCACCGGCGACGTCGTCCTCTCCGCCCCCGGCATCGAACTCGAATCCCTCGAATCCCCACCGTCGACCTTCACCTGAGGCCCGCCGGCGCCACTCTGCTCCACCAGTTCCGGTACCGCGGGCGCCGGACGGGAAAGCGCGACGGGCGCCGTACCGAAGCGCGCCACGCACAGCAGCAAGCCCAGTGGGCCGGGCCCTGCCTCCCGCCTGCCCGCCCAGCCCTTGGCACGTTGCGCTGAGCCCACAGGCCCGCCGCCCCTCGGCTCACCGGCCCCTCAGGCGCGTCCGGCGGCCGATCTCGAACGGCCGCCCGCCACAGACACAACCCCCACCCCTACGCGCGGCCCGCACCCCCTGGGCCGACCACCGCGAGGCTGAGGACGAGCCGCACCCCCACCCGCACCGCGCCCGCGCCTCACACCGGCGGCGCAAACCCCGTACGCGGCGACCGCCCCACATCGCCCCCGCCACCCTCACCGGCCCCACGCTCCCGAACCGGCGCCCCGGAGAGCCCCGCACCGCCATAGGCCGCAGCCCCGCCACCAACTCCCGGAGCCCC
>NZ_QUAC01000277.1 GCF_003389455.1 Streptomyces inhibens
GGCCGTGGCGGCGGGCGCCGAGGTCGCCCCCTGGCCCGCGCACCGCTCCCCCGGGCCCGCGCTGGCCGGTGAGACCGGGCGGCTGGCCCGGCTGGTCCGGCGCCTGGGCCCGGACCTCGTCCATACGCACGGCGCCAAGGCCGGGCTCGCCGCCCGGCTGGCGGTACGCGGCCGGATCCCGACGGTCCATCAGCCGCACGCCTGGCCCTTCGAGGCGGCCGGCGGGCCGGTGGCGGGGCCGGCGCTCGGCTGGGAGCGATACGCCGCGCGCTGGGCGCACCGGGTGCTGTGTGTGAGCGAGGCGGAGCGGCTGCGCGGGATCGATGCGGGTGTGCCGGCCCGGTGGGCGGTGATCCGCAACGGTGTGGACCTGGACCGCTACTCCCCCGCGTACAGCGATGACGCGGCCCGGCGGGCACTGCGCGGCGCGCTGCCCGCACTCAGCGGGCTGGCGCCGGACGCGCCACTGGTGGTGTGCGTGGGGCGGCTGTGCCCGCAAAAGGGCCAGTCGGTGCTGCTGCGGGCGTGGCCCGCGATCGGCGCGGCCGTCCCCGACGCCCGGCTGGTGCTGGTCGGCGACGGGCCGGACCGGGAGCGGCTGCATGCGGCCGCACCGCCCGGTGTGCGCTTCGCGGGCGCGACCGAGGACATCGTCCCCTGGTACCGGGCAGCGGATCTGGTCGTCCTGCCGTCGCGCTGGGAGGGCATGGCGCTGCCCCCTCTGGAGGCGATGGCCTGCGGCCGCCCCGTGGTGGTCACCGATGTGGGCGGGGCCCGGGAGAGTCTGCCGGCGGAGGCCCTGCCGCACGCCCTGGTGCCGCCCGCGGACCCGGCCGCCCTCGCCCGGGCCGTACGTGACCTGCTGACGCACCCCCGGCTGCGCCTGACGCTGGGCCGCCGGGCCCTGGAACACGTACGGGCGGGACACGACGTGCGGCGCACCGCGGCGGCGGTCCTCGACCTGTACCGCGAACTGCTCGGTGTGCCGTGCACGGAGAGCAGGGAGCGGATCAGGCGATGACGACGGAGAGCGCGGATGCACCTCATGCCGCCCGGGTCCTGCCCCCGTCGGCGGCCCCCCGGCCGGCGACCGTCGCGGTCCGTCCGCCGCGCGGGCCGGGCCTGGAGACCCTGCCGCCGCCC
>NZ_QUAC01000279.1 GCF_003389455.1 Streptomyces inhibens
GCGCGCGCGGCGGCGCTACGACCCCGCCGCGCGCGCCCGCTCAGAGCTTCTTCAGCAGCCGGGACCCGAACCAGTCGTCGGAGTCCTGTACCCCGGGCAACACGAAGAAGTAGCCGCCACCGATCGGAGTGATGAAGTCGGCCAGCGGCTCGTGCTCAAGGCGCCGCTGGACGGTGGCGAACTGCCGCTCCGGGTCCTGCTGGTAGGCGCAGAAGACCAGCCCGAGGTCCATCCGCCCACGCTTGTCGAACCCGGAGTCGTAGTTGTAACTCCGCCTGAGGAAGCGGGAGTCGTCGGTCTTGTGGGTCCGCGGATTGGCCAGCCGGATGTGGGCGTCGAGCGGGATCTTTCTGCCGTGCGGGTCCTTGCGGTAGTTCGGCGGATCCGTCTCGTTCTCGCCGTCCAGGGGCGCGCCGCTCGCCTTGCGCCGACCGAAGATCTTCTCCTGGCGCGCCACCGGAACCTTGTCCCACTTCTCGACATGGAAACGGATCAGACGCAGCACCTGATAGCTGCCGCCCAGCGCCCAGTCCGGCTCGCCACACGGAGGGGTCACCCACATCAGCCGGTCCATCTCCCGGGCCGAGCCGGTGTCCGGATTGACGATCCCGTCCTTGAAGCCGACGAACGTACGCGGTGACCCCGAGGGCCGCGAGGGGTTGAGAAAGCCGTCCGCCCGCCAACGGGGCCGCAGCAGACCGTCCGTCTCCCGCGCCAGATCACGCAGCACATGGACGATGGCGTCGGGATGCTGGGCGCAGATCTGCAGCGACAGATCGCCGTGGCAGCGCGCCGGCTCCAGCCGGTCGTCGGGGAACGCCGGCATCGCCTTGAGATGCCGGGGCTTGTGCCCGGAGAGCCCGAACCGGTCGTCGAAGAGCGAAGCCCCCACACCGAGCGTGATGGTGAGCGAGTCGGGGGTCGGCTGCTCCGAGGCGACCCGCTCGTCCTTGGGCTTCACACCGGCCGCCAGCACCCGGGACCGCTCGGTGAGCCTACGGAACAGCTCCGTCAGACCGTTGCGGTCCTCGGCCAGCACATCGAAGCCGACGAAGCCGGCGAAGAGCTGCTGCGGGGTCACGATGCCGGCCTGATGGCGCCCGTGGAAGGCAAACTTGTCGGGCAGCGTCCGCCCGCCGTCGCGCGGGGCGCCCACCGGCCGGTCCGCCTGCGCGGCGGCCGCCTCGCCGCCCAGCCCC
>NZ_QUAC01000280.1 GCF_003389455.1 Streptomyces inhibens
CGGCTGGCGGCTGGCGGCTGGCGGCTGGCGGCTGGCGCGCCCGACCGCGGCCGCGGCCAGTGCGACCGGCGCACCCGACCGGACCGGCACCACCCCGCCGCCAACGCCAACCCCCAACCCGCCAATCTCCCGGCCACCACGGAATAACCGGAGTGAGCCACCGGTTACGCCGACATCACTGCACCCCGGTGCTCCACGGGTTCCACGGGATCCGCGGGCTCCCGGTGCACCACGCTGCGTCACGCAGCTCCATGAGGAGGATTTCGGATGCGCGCCCTCGTTGTCGATCACTCCGCCCCCGGCCGGCTCGCCCTTGGCACTGTCGCCGATCCCGTCCCCGGACCCGACGAGGTCCTGGTCAAGATCAGCGCCATATCGCTGAACTACGGTGAGCTGCCCAAGTCCGACGATGATGCCGAGGGGACCGTCCCGGGCTGGGACGCCGCGGGCGTCGTCGAACAGGCCGCCGCCGGCGGCCGCGGCCCCAAGCCCGGGGACCGCGTCATCACCTGGGGCTGGAACGCCGGATGGGCGGAACTGCGCGCCGTCCCCGTCGATGAACTCGCCGTGCTACCCGACACGGTGGACTTCACCACGGCCGCCGCGCTTCCCGTCGCGGGCCTGACGGCGCTGCGCGCGCTGCGTACGGCCGGGGTGGTGCCCGGACAGCGTGTCGCGATCACCGGCGCATCCGGCGGCGTGGGGCGCTTCGCGGTCCAGCTCGCCCACCAGGCGGGCGCCGAGGTGTACGCGTTCGTCGGCAGCCCGGCGCGCGGTGCGGGCCTGGCCGCACTCGGCGCGGACCACGTCCTGACCGGTCCGGCGGATCTCGACGCGCCGGTGGACATCGTCCTGGACAACGTCGGCGGCGCACTGCTCGGCGAGTTGCTGGGCCGGATCGCTCCGGACGGCAAGGTCATCTCCATCGGCGCGACTTCGGGCGAGCCGACCCCGATCCAGCCGTACCAGCTGATCGCCAGCCGGCTGACGCTGATCGGTATTCAGGCCGGCGGCGACACGGGCGCCGATCTGGCCCACCTCGTCCGCCTGGCGGCGGAGGGCCGGCTGCAGGCGAGCGTGGACCGGGTGGCCGACTGGGAACAGGCCGGCGAGACCGCCACCGCCCTCCTCAACCGCGAGATACGCGGCAAGGCGGTCCTGACGATCGGGTGAGCAGGGAGGGACGGGGGAGGAGGGGGAGGGGCCGGGGGGC
>NZ_QUAC01000281.1 GCF_003389455.1 Streptomyces inhibens
CGGTCTACCGGGCGCGCCGCGGCGCCGCCCGCCGCACACCCCGCGCGGCGCTGATCGTCGGCACCGACCCGGCCGCGCGGCAGCTCGCCGCCGTACTGCACGCCCACCCCGAGTACGGGATGCGCCCGGTGGGCCTGGTCACGCCGGCGTCGATGCTGCCCGCCGTGCCCGACGCGCCCCCGGCCGGCACCGGACTGCCGCTGCCGCGGCTCACCTCCGCCCAGGACATCACCCGGGCCGTCATCCAGCACACCGTGCGGGACGCGGTGTTCACACTGCCGCCGTACGGCGACCCGCACACCTCCGCGCTGCTGCGCCGGTTCATCGACCAGGGCTCGGCCATCTGGCTGGCCGGCGCCGCGGCCGCCCGCGAGGGCCGCCCGCCGCATCCGGACCCCGACCACCTGTGGGGCTTCGCCTGCCGGCCACTGGACACCGCACCGCCACGGCACGGCAGTTGGGTCAAGCGGGCACTGGACATCGTGCTGGCCGCGCTCGCGCTGGTGGCCGCGGCCCCGGTGCTGCTGGGCTGCGCGCTGGCGGTACGGCTCGGCGACGGGCCGGGGGTGATCTTCCGGCAGGAACGTATCGGCCGCGGCGGCCGCAGCTTCACCCTGCTGAAGTTCCGCACGCTGCCCCCCTGCGACGCGCACGAGGCGGCCACGCGGTGGAGCGTGGCGGACGACGGCCGGACGACCCGGGTCGGCCGGCTGCTGCGGCGTACCTCGCTGGACGGACTGCCGCAGCTGTGGAACGTCCTGCGGGGCGAGATGAGCCTGGTCGGACCGCGCCCGGAGCGCCCCTTCCTCGTCCAGCAGTTCACCCGGAGCTACGCCGAGTACGGCGCCCGGCACCGGATGCCGGCGGGCATCACGGGACTTGCCCAGGTGCACGGGCTGCGCGGTGACACCTCCATCGAGGACCGGGCCCGTTTCGACAACCTCTATATCGACAGCTGGTCGCTGTGGCAGGACATCCGGATCATGCTGCGCACGGTGGCCCGGCTGTTCCGGCTGGAGGACAGATGAGCGCGGGCGCGCCGGCGTCCACGCTGCGCGGCGCCCGGGGCTTCCGGGCGGTGGCCGGGGCGATGGTGCTGCTCGCCCTGGTGCAGGGCGCGATCGGCGTCCACCAGTGTCTGACTGCGACCGGTGCCTCTTATATAGGGCGCGCCCTCCGTGCGGTCGTCGCCCTCGACGTACGCCGGGTCGCCGCCGGCCTCGGCCGGCCGGCCCTCGCCGCCGCCGTGGCCGCCGCGGTGGCC
>NZ_QUAC01000283.1 GCF_003389455.1 Streptomyces inhibens
CCGCCCCGTCGGCCGGCCCCGCCCCATCGCCTTCCCCTTCGCCTTCACCTCCGCCTTCGTCCTCGGCAACGGCACCGTCCGCCCCCGCACCCGCCCCCGGTCGCTACGGCCGCTCCGGGCTGCCCGCGCGGACGCCCGTCTCCGTACCCCTCCTGCCGCCGGAACTGGCCGACGGGCAGCCCCGGCCACGCCGCGGTGATCCACTGGCCCGGCGCGCGGGCCGTGCCCTGCGCCGGGTGTTCGCCTCGTCCCCGGCCGCCGAGACGGCCGCCGTCACGCAGGCCGCGTACGCCATCCAGCAGCCCGTGACCACCGGCCGGCAGATCGCCGTGTCCAGCATCCGCGGCGGCGCCGGCAAGTCCACCGTCGCCGCCCTCCTCGCGCTCACGTACGCGCACTACCGCTCCGATCCGGTGCTCGCCGTGGAGGCCGACCCGGCGCTCGGCACGCTGCCGCACCGGCTCGGCGCACGCGAGGTGCGCTGGTCGGGCAGCGACCTTGCCCAGATCGTCGATCCCTCGATGCTGATCACGGACCTGACCGGCTATCTCCTCCCGTTCGCGGGCGGCGGCTGGCTGCTGCCCGGCAGCCAGGGCTCCATCGGTACGCGGCTGGACCTCGACACCTACCGCGTCGTGATGACGTCGTTGCGCCGCCACTTCGCGGCCACCGTTGTGGACTGTGAGTCGCTGCCCGCCGAGGTGGCGCGCACCGCGCTGGTGACGACACAGGCGCGGGTGCTGGTCACCCCGGCGACCCCGGAGGGCGTGGCGGCCACCCGCTCCGTACTGGACTGGGTGGGCGGTCTGCACCCCGGCCTGCTGCCCACCACGGTGGTCGTGCTCACCCACTCCTCGCCCGACAGCGGTGTCGACGTACGCAAGGCCGCCGAGCATCTGGGCGCCGGTGGCGCGGCGGTGCTGCCGCTGCCCTACGACCGTCATCTGGCGGCCGGCGGCGCGATCCGTACGGAACTGCTCGGCGAACGGACGCGGGAGGCGGCGGCGCGGATCGCCGCCGAGGTGATGGACCGCGCGGTCTCGCGGGAATCGGGCCGGCGGCAGCAGCCCCGGCAGACGACGGCATACGCGCCGGAGCAGGCGGCGACCTACGCGACGGGCCAGGCGACCGCGACCGGGCACGCGCCAGGTCAGGGAACGGCACATCCGCAAGCCCAGCCCTACGCCCAGCCCCAGTCCCACGCCCAGCACCCACCCCAACCGGCCCCTCAGCGGCACTACGCACCCCAGCCCGCCCCCCAAGCCACCCCCCGGGC
>NZ_QUAC01000286.1 GCF_003389455.1 Streptomyces inhibens
TGGCTTTGTTCACGAGAACCGACAGCACCTGTACACGAGTTTGGGAGGCGTCGGCGGTGCCTCGTGTTCGATGTTCATGAGAAACGACAGCGCCAGTGCACCCCGTCGTCGCAGAGCCGCCACTCGGGAAGTCGCGACGACACCCCAAGTAGCTCTGCGTAGTATCTCCGTGGCATCCGGCCACGGAGACTCCGCAAAAACCTGTTTGGCGGACGAGGGCGACCACCGCTACATTTCCGGAGGCCGTGCGAGAGATCGAGGAGGTGGTACCCGTGAACGCAGTATCGACATGGGTGCTCCCCTCCGGGGTCACGGTCGGGCGATAGGCAGGTCGTCCGGGAGCGCCGTTCCAGTGCACTCCCGAAAGGCACGACCATGCATTTCACTTCTGAGCAGCGCCTCGACGACGGCGTCCTCGAACGCGAATTCACCCTCGGTGAGATCCCCGGCATCCTGTGGACGCCCGCATCCGCATCCGCACCGGTGCCGCTGATCCTGCTCGGCCACCCTCCCCTCGGGCTGCGCAAGATGTACCCCCGACTGGTGGCCCGGGCCCGGCACTCCGCGGCGGAGGGCTTCGCCACGGCCACCATCGAGCTTCCCGGAAGCGGCGACCGGCCCCGCTGGCCCGCCGCCGAGCAGGCCCGCGCCGACCTGCGCCGGGCGATGGAGGCCGGCGAGCCGGTCAGCGACGAGATCGTCGACGCCCTCATCCTCCCGCTGGTCGACAAGGCGGTCCCGGAATGGCAGGCCGCCCTTGACGCCCTCCTGTCGCTGCCCGAGATCGGCGGCCCGGTCGGGTACTCGGGGGGAGTGATCTCCATCGGCGTTCGCCTTGCGGTGGTCGAGCCGCGCATCGTGGCCGCCGGTTTCTTCGCCGGGAGTTTCGTGCCTCGCGCCATGTTCGAGGAGGCCCGCCAGGTCACCATTCCGCTGCACGTCCTGCTGCAGTGGGACGACGAAGGGAACGACCGGCAGGCGGCCCTGGACCTGTTCGACGCCTTCGGCTCCAAGGAGAAGTCCCTGCACGCCAACATGGGCGGGCACACCGGCGTCCCGCAGTTCGCGGGGGACGCCGCGGCCCAGTTCTTCACCCGACATCTGAAGTGAGGCCGGTCCGCCAGACCGGCAGCAGACGGTAGCTGATGTCGGCCGGCATGCCATCGAGGACAGGTCCCGGCCCTCCGCAGCTCTCTACACCGTGGGCCCCTGCTGAACTCTCGGCAGGGGCCCGTGCTGCCTGAAGTCATGAACTGTTCGATTTCTGCAGAGCTTCGAGTGCTGCCCAAACTCGTGTACAG
>NZ_QUAC01000282.1 GCF_003389455.1 Streptomyces inhibens
CGCGCCCCAGCGGCCGGCCCCCGACCAGGACGCGCTCGCGGCCACCGCGGAGCGCATCGCCGCCGCCGAGCGGCCGCTGCTGCTGGTGGGCGGCGGCGCCCGGCACCGCAACGACGGCCGCCGTATCGAGCACTTCGCCGAGCAGCTCGGCGCCGGCATCTTCAGCACCGCCTCCGGCCGCGGCACGGTCGCCGAGGACCACCCCCTGTACTGCGGCGTCAGCGGCCTCTACACGGTCGCGCCGATGGACGCCCTGTGGCGCGAGGCCGACCTGGTCATCGCGCTGGGCAGCCGGCTGGAGGAGACCGCCACCTTCGGCTGGCCGGACGAGGCGGCGCAACTCCCGGTCGTACAGGCCGTGTTGGGCGAGGAGAGCCTGGTCATGGAGCGGCCCGGGGCGTATGTCCTGGGTGACGCCGGACGGATCGTGGACGGCTGGGCGGGACTGCTGGCCGACCGCCGGCCGCCGCGCGACTGGCCGGAGCGGGTCCGCACGGTGCGGGCCGCGCTGGCCGGGCGCGCCGCGGACCGTGCCGAGGAGGCCGGGAAGCACGCGCCCGAGGGAGCCGTGCCGGTCGCCCGGGTGCTGGACGCACTCGACCGTGTCGTCCCCGCGGACCGGGTCCTCGTCCAGGAGAACGGCCTCCAGGACATGTGGTCGTACTTCTTCCCGCACTGGTCGCTGGGGTCCCAAGGCGGCTCCGTGGTGCCCAGCGAGCAGACGCCGCTGGGCTTCGGCGCGGCCGCCGCGGTGGGCGTACGGCTGGCCGAGCCGACCGGGCGGCCGGTGGTCGCGGTGGTCGGCGACGGAGCCTTCAACCTCTTCCGCGGCGAACTGCCCACCGTCGCCGACGCGGGCGCCGCCGTCCTCTACGTCGTCCTGGACAACGGCGGCTACGGCTGGCTGCAGTCCAACCTCGACCGGGTCTCCGGAACCGGCTCGCGGTTCGCCTTCACCACCTCCCGCCCGACCGGCACCGAGGGTCTGACCAGCGCCTATGGCCTGGGCTATGGCCGGGTGACAGACGCCGACCAGCTGGAGCCGGCGCTGACGGCCGCCTGGCGGCAGGTCGCCGCCGGGACCTGCGCCGTGGTCGAGGTGGCGGTCGCGCTCGCCGACACCCCGCCGGGGATGAGCGGCTCGGCGGGAGACTTCCCGGAGCGGGAAGACGCCTAGCCGTACGCCGTGCGTGCCGCGCCGTCGTGGTGGGAGGGAGCTCCCGCCACGACGGCGCGGCATTGTGTCCCGCGGGGAATTCTTCGCGTGGCCCGGCCCCCACCGGCCCGGGGGGAGCCGGGGTGGGGCC
>NZ_QUAC01000287.1 GCF_003389455.1 Streptomyces inhibens
CTCTACGGCAACCGCATCGAGGGAGTCTCGGCGGCTGAGCAGGACGCGCTGGCGCTGGAGAACCTGGTCTTCGCGGCGCGTGCGGTGGGCAAGGTGGGCGGGACGCTGCTGATCGAGGCGCTCAATGCGCCCGAGTCACCCCAGTGCCCCCTCGTCTCGGCTCCCAAGGCCATCGAGGTCGTGGACGCGGTGAACGCGGCGACGGGGCTGGACAACGCCCGCTTCCTGATGGACCTCTACCACCTGTCCATGAACGACGAGGACCTGGACGAGGTCATCGACCGCTACACCGCCAAGACCGCGCATGTGCAGATCGCCGACAACCCCGGCCGCGGCGCCCCCGGCAGTGGCTCGCTGGACTTCACCGCGCTGCTGGGCCGACTGAAGAAGAACGGCTACGACGGCTGGATCGGCCTGGAATACAAGCCCGGCGACGGACCCAGCGCCGGCGCCTTCGCCTGGCTCCCGGCCCCCCTGCGCGCCGCTAACTGACCCAGCAGCCCCCGGCCCCTGCGTCGCCCGCATGACTTTGAGTGTGAAAGAGGCACCCCTATGAGCAATCTCCCCAAGATCGCGTGGATCGGTCTGGGCATCATGGGCTCCCCCATGGCCGAGAACCTGATCAAGGCCGGCTACTCCGTCACCGGCTACACCTTGGAGGCCGACAAGCTGGAGCGGCTCGCCACGAACGGCGGGACGGCGGCCGGCTCGATCGCCGAGGCCGTCCACGACGCCGACGTCATCATCACCATGGTCCCCGCCTCCCCCCAGGTCGAAGCCATCGCCTACGGCCCCGACGGCATCCTGCACAACGCCAAACAGGGCGCGCTGCTGATCGACATGTCCTCGATCACCCCGCAGACCTCCATCGACCTGGCCACCGCAGCCGGCGACCAGGGCATCCGCGTCCTGGACGCCCCCGTCTCCGGCGGCGAAGCCGGCGCCATCGAAGCCGTCCTGTCCATCATGGTCGGCGGCCAACAAGCCGACTTCGACGCCGCCCGCCCGATCCTTGAGACCCTGGGCAAAACCATCGTCCTGTGCGGCCCCCACGGCTCCGGACAAACCGTCAAGGCCGCCAACCAGCTCATCGTCGCCATCAACATCCAAGCCTGCGCCGAAGCCGTCGTCTTCCTGGAAAAGTCCGGCGTCGACCTCCCCGCCGCCCTCGACGTCCTGAACGGCGGCCTGGCCGGCTCCACCGTCCTTGCCCGCAAGAAGGACAACTTCACCCACCGCGACTTCAAGCCCGGCTTCCGCATCGACCTGCACCACAAGGACATGGGCATCGTCACCGACGCCGCCCGCACCGTCGGCGCC
>NZ_QUAC01000284.1 GCF_003389455.1 Streptomyces inhibens
GGCTGCTCGCGGCACTCGCGCTCACCGCGCTGTCGACGGCCGGCACCGCGCACGCCGACGACCGCGCACCGAAGCCGCAGCCCGCACACGCCGGCCGGGCGACCCCGTCCCCCGTCCCGACGACGCCCGGGCCGGACGGCAGCGCCACCCCGTCCCCCCGTCCGACCTCCCCCGAAAGCCCCCGGCCGACCGCCGTGCCCAGCGTGCCGGGGCCCCGGCCGACCACCGCCGCGCCGAGGCCCAGCGTCTCGCCGACCGCGGGCCCCAAGCACGGTGACGGCCCGAAGGTGAGCCCCGCGCCGGCCAAGGGACGCGACGGGGGCAAGGAGCTCGCGCACACCGGCGCCTCCTCCGCGACCACCCTCGCGCTCGGCGGCGGCGCCGCGGCGCTGATCGCCGCGGGTGGCGGCACCTTCTACGCCGCCCGCCGCCGGCGCGGCTGAACCACCACACCACGTCGCCCGCCCCGAGGAAGCGATGGAGTACTCCGTCGGCCGACACAGCGCCCCGGTACGGTTCGCCCTGCCGGGGCCTCGGCCTGCCCTGTGGCGGTGGCTGCTGCGCACCGCCCGCCCTGCGGCCGCCCACCGCGAAGCACCGGGCACCGGCCACCCGGCCCGGCACCCCGCGTACCCGGCGTACGGCCGGCCGGCAGACGGCCAAGGCCGGTTGCCGGACGACGGCGCCGGCCCGCCGCCCGACCCCCGGCCGACGATCAGCGAGCTCTACCACGCGCACCGGCTGAACATGGTCCGGCTGGCCGTACTGCTCGTCGACGACCGCGCCACCGCCGAGGACGTCGTCCAGGACGCCTTCGCCGCGCTCTACAAGCGGCACGGCGAACAGCTCGGCGAGGTCGACAACGCCCTGGCCTATCTGCGCACCGCGGTCGTCAACGCCGCCCGCTCCGTACTGCGGCGCCGGCGCACCGCCCGCGACTACACCCCGCCGTACGAGGCGGCCGCGCCGTCCGCCGAGGAGCGCATCGTGCTGGACGAGGAGCACCGGGAGGTGTTCGCCGCGCTCAGCGGGCTGACGGCGCGCCGCCGGGAGGTGCTCGTACTGCGCTACTGGGGCGATCTGACGGAGGCGCAGATCGCCGCGACGCTGGGCATCAGCCGCGGCTCGGTGAAATCCCTCGCCAGCCGGGCCCTGGACTCGCTGGAGAAGATCTTGGAGGCACGGTCATGAACGGCAGCGGCCCGGGCCCCGGCACCGGCGACACCGCACCCGAGCGGCCCGTGGAGGACCAGCTGCGGCGGGCCTTCGCGGCGCGCGCCGACAGCATCGACATCCGGGATCTGCGGCCCGCCGCGCCCCCGGGAGCACAGCCGCGCCGCGGCCGGCTGCCCGGTGCGAAGCGGCCCTGGCTGCGCC
>NZ_QUAC01000285.1 GCF_003389455.1 Streptomyces inhibens
CAGCGCGGCGCGCCGGCGCACCGTGCTCACCGCGGCCGCGTCCAGCAGCGCGGATGCGGCGCCCTGCCCGGACCGCACCGCCACCGGCGGCATCCGCCGCTCGGTGCCGAGCAGCGCGGCGCTCACGAGATCGGGCCAGGGGGCCGGAGCGGTCGGGGTGGGGGCGGTCGGGGGCGCGGTTGGGGTCGCGGTCGGGGTGGCAGACAGGGTGGTGGGCGAAGGGGCTGTGGTGGTGCCGGCGGTGGTTCGGGTGGTGCCGGGGCCGGGGCCGGGGCCGGTGTCGGTGTCGGTGGAGCTCGTCATGCCCTTCCTCCAGGCATCGATGGTGTGCACGGGATACGCGGCCGGGCGGGCCGTCTCGCCGGGGGACCGGGGACCCGAGTCCGGGACCGGGTCACAGCGACACCGGGGTGGGGTCCCAGGCGGTCAGCGGCAGGAAGCCGCGGTGGCCGCATTCGCCGAAGACCGTGATCGGCGCGCCACCCGATATGGCGGCCAGCTGCCACAGGCCCGTACGGCCGAGACAGCGCGGGTTCAGGGGGAGCGCCGACTCCCCGTCCGCATCGGCCAGTTGCCAGCCCGCTCCGTCGCGGCCCGGTATCGGCGTGACGTCGGCGAGCACCACCGGCCAGGAATCCAGCCAGGGGTCGTCGCGCAGCGCATCGCCGTACGCGGCCAGGGCGGCATCGACACCGCAGCCGGGCGGCACCGGCCCCGGGGCCGCCGGAGCGTGCCGCTCGCCGAGCGCGGCGCGCAGCGGGCGGGCGCCCGGGTAGTAGGCGAGGTCCGCGTCGAGCATCAGGCCGGGTGGCAGGGCCAGGTCGAGGGGGTGGTTGGAGGCGCCGAAGGAGAGGTGCAGCGCCATCCGTCCGGTCCGCTCGCCCCGCAGAAAGATTCGGCGGGTGGTCAACTTGCCGTCCTCGCTGTCCTGTTGGGCGAGCACCAGCCAGCGGTCCCGGACCGGCGCCGCATCGGGGCCGGTCAGCAGGTCCGCCGCCTCCGTGGTCAGCCCGACGCGCGAGCGGACCGTGGCCGCGAGCGGGGCCGGCAGCCGCTCGATGCCGAGGAATCCTTGGTCGAGGAGGTGCAGCAGGGCGCACTCCTCCAGCAGCCGGGCCGGCCAGTCCGGACCGGACGCCACCACCGACCCCAACTCCCGCACCCGCGTGGCGAGTCCCGGAGCCTGGGCGTCGACCATACGGGCGGCCGTCTCGTCCCAGGAGCCCCTCCCGTCGGCGCGGTCGGCCGAGGCCAGACCGGAGTGCAGCAGATCCTCCAGGCGCTGCTCCAGTTCCGTGGCGCCCGCCCCGATCCGCTGCATCCGGCGCTCCGCCCGCCGCCTGGCGGCCTCCGGATCGGCGGGCGCGCGCGACGGGGCGCCGCCGCCCGAAGGCGCGCCCGCC
>NZ_QUAC01000288.1 GCF_003389455.1 Streptomyces inhibens
CCCGCGGCCGGCATCGGCGGATGCGCCTCCGGCCCCGGCACGTACCCGGCCGCGGGCCCGCCTCCGGACGACACCACGGGCGCCACGCCGGGGCCACCCCCGGGCGCCGCACCGCCGCTCATCCCACCGGCACCGACCGCACCGCTCGCACCGCCCAGCAGCGCCGCACCCGCACCGCGCTCCAGGCGGTCGAGCCGCGCCTGCACCGACCGCTCGTCGCCGTACGCCGCGGGCAGCAGCACCCGCGCACAGATCAGCTCCAGCTGCAGCCGCGGCGAGGTCGCCCCGCGCATCTCCGTCAGGCCCGTATTGACCAGGTCGGCGGCCCGGCTCAGCTCGGCCGCGCCGAAGACGGACGCCTGCGCGGTCATCCGCTCCACCACATCCGCGGGGGCGTCGATCAGCCCCTTCTCCCCCGCGTCCGGCACGGCCGCCAGGATCACCAGGTCCCGCAGCCGCTCCAGCAGGTCCGCGACGAACCGCCGAGGGTCGTTCCCGCCCTCGATGACCCGCTCCACGACCTCGAAGGCCGCCGCGCCGTCCCCCGAGGCGAAGGCCTCCACGATCGAATCCAGCAGCGAGCCGTCCGTGTACCCGAGCAGGGCCGTCGCCATGGCATATGTCACACCGTCCGCACCGGCCCCGGCGAGCAGCTGGTCCATCACGGACATCGAGTCACGCACCGACCCGGCTCCGGCGCGCACCACCAGCGGCAGCACGCCGTCCTCGACCGGGATGTCCTCCTGGCCGCACACCTCCGCCAGGTAGTCCCGCAGCGTGCCCGGCGGCACCAGCCGGAACGGATAGTGATGCGTACGCGACCGGATCGTCCCGATGACCTTTTCGGGCTCGGTGGTCGCGAAAATGAACTTCAGATGCTCCGGCGGCTCCTCGACGACCTTGAGCAGGGCGTTGAAGCCCGCCGAGGTCACCATGTGCGCCTCGTCGATGATGTAGATCTTGTAGCGACTGCCGGCTGGCCCGAAGAACGCCTTTTCCCGCAGCTCACGGGCGTCGTCCACGCCACCGTGCGACGCCGCGTCGATCTCGATCACATCGATCGAGCCCCGCCCGTTCCTGGCCAGGTCCACACACGACTGGCACTTCCCACAGGGCGTAGGAGTGGGACCTTCCTCACAGTTCAAGCAGCGCGCCAGGATCCGCGCACTCGTCGTCTTGCCACAACCACGCGGCCCACTGAACAAATAAGCGTGATTGACCCGATTGTTCCGCAATGCCTGCTGCAGCGGATCGGTCACGTGCTCTTGCCCGATGACCTCGGCGAAGGTCTCGGGACGGTAGCGGCGGTACAGCGCAAGGGACGACACGCATACGACGATATCGGGCCCCACTGACAATCGACCGGCCCCGCAAACGCAAGCGCCCCCCACGCACCCGCCAGAGCCGACCTACCCTTGCTGCCTTCCGGCCCTGGGGGAGTTCAGTCAGATAGCGCCACGTGAGGGGCTGCGCACCACACTAGCGGATCCCCCACCCAAGAAACGACCCGACCCCTCCCCCGCCCCCCACTCC
>NZ_QUAC01000291.1 GCF_003389455.1 Streptomyces inhibens
CACACCAACCGCCGCACATTCACGTACTGCCAGTCCCGCGTCGACGAACGCGTCCGCGCACCCCACACCAACAAACCCCGGTCGGGGAAGGTGCGCATGCAGTTGACGCCGGCGGCGTTGAGGTCGCCCTGTTCCTCGTCGGTGAGGAGGACCGGGATCTCCAGGACGCCTCGTGGCACCTCGTTGGCGGGGGCCTTGAAGACACCGCGCTCGGTATCCGTACGGGCCCAGATGCCCGCCATATGGCCGCACGGTGGCACGGTCCGCTTGCGTGCCTCGACGCCGGGGACGGTGAGCCAGGGGTAGTAGAGCGCGGTGAAGGCGGCGTCATCGGAGTTGGGTGAGGCCAACTGGCTGTTCGCGAAGGCCTTCACCGCGTCGGGGAGCAACCCGGACGGCGGGTCCACAATGGCGAGCCTGTTACGCATGCCCGTGCAGTGCTTCAGCACAGCCTCGATCAAGGGCTTGCCGTCCTGCTCCGTCACCGCGGGAATCGGTTCGACCGTGGGGACGTCCCGGGTCATCTCCCACAGACTCGGCACCGCGACCATGGTGACCTTGGGTTCGGTCACCAGACCGCCGAGCCCCGTGCGGTCCTCCTCGCTTCCGGCGAGCGCCGTGGCGGCCACCCTCTTCGTCGGGTCGGTGAATCCCACGACGTAACACGACTGCCCGCCGTTGGCGAAGAAGCCGTAGACCGCCTCCGCCAGGGTGAAGCACCGCTCCAGGGCGTTCCGCTCCTGGGGCGTCTTGGCATCGGTCAGCTCCTTGGCCAGCCCTTCCATGCTGTAGCGGACGGCGAACTCGCGCCAGCCACGGAGCAGTTGGGGGACCCTGCGTTCCTCATTCGTGAACGGCTTGGGCGTGGCGTTGGGATCGTCCTTGGTGGACACCCTGGTGTAGCCGAGGAACGCCGGGATGGATGTGCTCGCGCCGGTGATCGTGCGGACGCCGCTGGGCTTCTCGGTGACGAAGACTCCGGGCGGATTGGGCGGTGTCATGCGTGCTCCCTCTCGTGACGCGGGCGGGTCATTCGACGGTCATGTCCTCGTAGGTGATGGTCACCTGCTCCGTCGCGGTCGCGGAGTTCGAGGCGCCGAGGGAGGGCCCCTGCCAGCGGGAGGCCCAGGCGTTGCTGAGGTGGATGCGGCGTACGGTCTGCTTCTTGGCGTCCTTGAGGGCGATGGTGATGTTCTGCCGGGCGCTGTCGAGGTCGGCGTTGACGAGCGTGGCCTTGATCCAGTCGGTGAAAGCGGTGCTCTTGTCCATGCCCCGGGTGATGGTGATCTCCCCGGTCCTGCGCGAGCCGGGCTGCTTGCGTACGAGGAGCTCGCCGGTGGCCGAGACCTGGCGGGTCTCGACGACGTCCTGTTCCAGGGTGAGCCCCGAGACCTCCTGGACGGTCTCGACCTGGAACTTGCCGAGTTCGATGGCGAAGGTGCTGCTGCTGAAGGTGTCACCGGTCAACACGATTCTCGTTCTCCCTCTTTCCGCTTGCCCGACCTACCTGGCTTCCCTGACTGCCCTGGCTTCCCGTCCTACGTGCCGCCGGCCTGTCCGGCGATCTGTGCGATCGAGAAGTGCACGAACTCGGCGGGACGCACCGGCGCAACCCCGATGTCGCAATGCACCTCA
>NZ_QUAC01000289.1 GCF_003389455.1 Streptomyces inhibens
ACAATCACCACCGCGGACACACCGCCCTGAAAGGCCAACCACCCGCCAGCCGCGTCCCCAACCTCACAGGGCAATACAACTAGTGCTCTGACCGGGAAGGTTCACCGGGGCGCGGCTAAGGTCGATTGGACGGGGCCGCAATCTGGCCGGGGTATGCATTGGCCGCTGTGAAAACGGTTGGACACCTCCTGGACGCGCCACGAAGATTTCCGCTGTGTCAGACAAAGCCGAGCGCCGGACCGCAGCCTCCACGAGGGGGAAGTCCGTGCGATTTGTTGAGTTATCGAGCACGACCATGGTCGCCTTGCTGAAGGACGACCTGGCTCAAGCCAGTGCCGAAGCAGGTGTCGCACTCACCGAGTACTTCGTCACCGGCACGGCAAAGTGGGTGTGGCAGTACCGGGTCAATCAGCTGACCTCGGACCCGGGTTGCGCGGGGTGGCTCACGCAGATCGTGGTAGCCGAGCCGGAAGGTGCCGTCGTGGGCTATGCCGGGTTCCATGGGCCGCCGGATGAGGCGGGCATGGTGGAGCTCGGTTATTCGGTGATCCCCGTCTACCGTCGTCAGGGCTACGCTAGAGCGATGCTGACCGCATTGGTACGTCGGGCCGTTGCAGAAGCCCGAGTCAGGACCGTGCGGGTGACGATCAGTCCTGACAACACGGCATCCCTGGCCACGATTTCTGGATTTGGCTTCGTCGAGGTCGGAGAGCAATGGGACGAGGAAGACGGCCTGGAACTCATATTTGAAGTTCCTGTCTGATCAAACTGCTGGAAGCGGTCGGCCTCCCCAGCGGATACCTTTCTCGCTGCGGATGCGGGCGCGTTCCTTGCGCTGGGCGGCGAGCACGTCGGGGTGGCGGGCGTTGGCGTTGCGCCAGCGCAGGTAGGCATGCAGAGCCCGGGTCTGCGCGGGGTGGCTGCGGTGGTGGGAGTTGGCCAGGGTGAACTGCCGCAGCGGGCCGAAGTGGGCCTCGATCGGGTTGGCCCAGGGAGGCGTAGGTCGGGGTAAAGCACAGCTCGACCTTGTTCTTCTTCGCCCAGCGGCGGATGTCCGCGCCGGTATGGGCGGAGAGGTTGTCCAAGATGATGTAGATCGGGGCGCCGTCGGGGCGGGCGGCGCGGATCGATTTCAGCGCGGCCAGGCTGTTGGCGGTGCCTTTGCGGCGGCGGTTGACGCCCCACAGCCGGTCGTCGCCGACGGAGTAGCAGCCGTGGAAGTAGGTCACGCCGTGGGTACGGCGGAAGGTCGCCGGTAGCCGGTTGGGCTTGCCCTGCTTCGCCCAGCAGGAGCCCGCGGTGGGCCTGATCCCCAACGGCCCGAACTCGTCGAAGGCGAAGACCCGGTCCGGGAAACTTTCCAGCACCTCATCGATCCGGTCGAGCTTGGCGTCGCGTTCGGGATCGGGGGACTCCTTCCATGTCTTGGTGCAGCTGCGGTGTCGCCCGGGCTGGGCACGGGGAACGCGCTGGTGGTGACGCTCCTGGTGCAGCTCGGGGTGGTGGCGGTGACGGGGCTGCTGAATCTGCGGCTGCCCCGGGTGGTCGGCTGAGACGCGGGTGGTCGGCCGAGAGCTGATCGGGACCGGCCGCGCCCGGTACGGCAGCAGGGCCCGGACCGCGCGTCGCGGTCCGGGC
>NZ_QUAC01000290.1 GCF_003389455.1 Streptomyces inhibens
CATGACGTGATCAACGTCCGCGTGTGCCCGGGCATTCCACGGTATCCAGAAGTCCGGCCACCAACTTTCGCAACAGACCCTAGCCGCGCTCTTCTTGGCCGTGGCCACAGAGAGCCACTCAGCGGGCTCGATGCCCAGCTGCGACAGCCGCTGTTGCCGCTCCGTCGACAGCTGCGCCCACTGGCCGGCCTGCCGCTCCAGCCATTTGCCCAGATCATCGCCTTCGAACAGCACGCCGGGTTGGGATGTCGGGCAGGATGCCGCGCGGCTACGTCGTCTACCGCGACAACTGCAACGTCATCTGGAACAACGACCGCGACACCATCTACCTCTACAAGCCCGGCGGCAGCCGCGCCGACGTCCACTCCTACACCAGGAGCGGAAACGACCACGACGGCAACGGCTACGTCACCTTCCACTGAGCAAGCGAGCCGGCCCATCCGCCCAGTGCAACAGGGCCAGCTCGTGCTGCGCCCCAAGGGCGCGCATACCGCGCCCCTCTTCTGGAGCCTGTGGGACATCAGCGATCCGGCGGATGCAGTGTTCGGCGACGACCACACACGGGAATCGGCGGGATGACGAACCGGGTCCGCAGTTCACGTGCCGGACCCGGCAGTGTCAGCCATTCATGGCCGCCCAGAACTCCTCGAAGGACATCTGGCGGTCGCCGTTGGTGTCGAGCGAGTCGATCAGCTCCTGGGCCTGCGACTCGGTGATCTCCGAGCCCTCCAACTCCGCCACGACCTTCCGGTATTCGTCCGCGGTGACCTGGCCGTCCCCGTCGACGTCGTAGCGCTCGAAGACCTTCCGCGCCGCCGTCTCCACGATGTCTGCCATGTGCTCCGCCCTTCTGCGATCTTCGCTGACGGGCCCAGATTATCCGTCCGCCCGGAGCAACGCGGGCGCGCCCAACCTGCCTGGTGTTGCGGGCCGAGCTCGTTCCAAGACCGTGAAGCTGCCGCCGGCCGTGATCACTCGATGGTGAGTTCCTCGTAGGTGATGGTGACGGTCTCTGTCGCCGGGCTCACGTTCCCTCTTCGAGCGTCGGGCCTTGCCAGCTGCTGGTCCACGCGTCCACGAGGTGGTATCGGACCATCGGCTTGTTCGCACCGTCGTGCTGAGTGATCGTGATGCTGGGAGCGTCTTGAACGGGCCCCTGCTGTTCGGAGGTCTTGCGGACCCACTCGGTGAATGCGGCGCTGGTGTCCGCACCGCGTGTGATCATGATTTCGCCAGAGCCATCGCCCGCCGACAGCACAGCAGTCCTGCTACTGCCTGGCGTGGGCCTGACGACTTGCTCCCCAACCTTGGTCACTCCTCCCACTTCGACGCCCTCAACGCCGTACGCAACCCCGCTGACAACTTCACCCTCTCCACCTGAAACTTTCCCAGCTCGACGCTGAAGACGCTGGTAGAGGCGGTGTCGCCGAGAGCCATGATGTGTCCTTTCGGCCCAAGCAGTGACCAACACAGTGACTCCCCTCTCGGCTGCCAAGCCACGCACAGGTTCACCCGCGTGAGTCACTCCAGAACAAGCCGCGGCTCCCGCGGACCTATCGCACACGCCCTAGATGAGTGAGTCCGATGTCTGTGCTGGCCGCGACCATGGTGAAGGGCGCCCGTTGGCTCGTGTGTGACTACCAGCCTG
>NZ_QUAC01000293.1 GCF_003389455.1 Streptomyces inhibens
GCGCGGGCACCGGCCGGACCGCCGCCGTCGCCGCGGCGCTCGCCCGCGGCCGCCCCGTCGCCGAGGTCGCCCGCGCCGTCGCGCTGAGCGAACGCCAGCTGCACCGGCTCAGCCTGGACGCGTTCGGCTACGGCCCCAAGACCCTGGCCCGGGTGCTCCGGCTCGTCCGGGCGCTCGATCTGGCCCGTTCCGGTATGCCGTACGCACAGGTCGCCCTGCGCGCCGGATACGCGGATCAGGCGCATCTCGCCCGCGAGGTGAAGTCGCTGGCGGGGGCTCCTATGGGGGTGCTGCTCGGCCCGGGTTAGCGTGTCCGTCATGGACTACCAGGCCGTTCTCGAGGAGGTAGCGGCCTACGCCAGGCCGTTCGTGCGACAGGGACAGGTCGCCGACTACATACCGGCGCTGGAGCGGGTGTCCGCGGACCGTTTCGGGATCGCGGTGGCCGACATCCACGGCGCGGTGTACGGGGTCGGCGACTGGGAGGTGCCGTTCTCCGTCCAGTCCATCTCCAAGACCTTCTCGCTGGCGCTGGTGATGGCCCAGAGCCCCGGCAATCAGGGCGACGGCGACATCTGGAAGCGGGTGGGCCGCGAGCCGTCCGGTACGCCGTTCAACTCGCTGGTCCAGCTGGAGGCGGAGAACGGCATTCCGCGCAACCCGTTCATCAACGCGGGCGCGCTGGTGGTCACCGACCGGCTGCAGACCCTCACCGGCGACGCCAGCACCTCGATGCTGCACTTCCTGCGCGAGGAGAGCGGCAACCCGGACCTCGCCTTCGACCAGGCGGTGGCCGACTCCGAGGCCGAGCACGGCGACCGCAATGCCGCGCTGGCGCACTTCATGGCGTCCTTCGGCAATCTGGAGAACCCCGTTCCCAGCGTCATCGAGCACTACTTCTGGCAGTGCTCGATCGAGATGAGCTGCCGCGATCTGGCCGTCGCGGGCGGCTTCCTGGCCCGCCACGGGCTGCGCGCCGACGGCAGCCGGCTGCTGGAGGCCCGCGAGGCCAAGCGGATCAACGCGGTGATGCTGACCTGCGGGACGTACGACGCGGCCGGGGAGTTCGCCTACCGCGTCGGGCTGCCCGCGAAGAGCGGCGTCGGCGGCGGCATCATCGCCGTCATCCCCGGCCGCTGCACGCTGTGCGTATGGAGCCCCGGGCTCGACGCCCGCGGCAACTCCGTCGCGGGCGCCGCGGCCCTGGACCACTTCACGACGCTGACGGGATGGTCGGTGTTCTGAGCCCCTGGCCGGCCGGGACGAGCTGGCGTTGTGGCCCCTGACCGGCAGGCGCATCGTATGGGTAGGAGGTGCACCGCCATGGAGCACGAGATTCGCGCTGAGTACGAGGAAGGTGTCCTGCCGCACGAGGACACGCCGGTCAAGCTCTGGCACATGACGCGGGTGGGCACCACCACGGCGATGTGCGGGCGGGAGCTGGCCCCGGCCGCCGCCACCCAGTCGGCCGACGCCTGGGGCAAAGCCAGCGCCAAGCCGTTCTGCCGCCAATGTGGCGTGATGTACCTGGGTGAGCATCCCCCGAGCTAGGGAGACGCGCCCTGGGGCCTGCCCCTAGATGAGTGAGTCCGATGTCTGTGCTGGCCGCGACCATGGTGAAGGGCGCCCGTTGGCTCGTGTGTGACTACCAGCC
>NZ_QUAC01000292.1 GCF_003389455.1 Streptomyces inhibens
GGTTCGGGGGTGGGGGGGGAGCCACGGCGCGTTCGGCGCGGCCAGGGCGGGGCTCCCTCGCGAACGGACGCGTGGCCGGGGCGGAGCCGTCTCACGAACGGACGCCTGGCCGGGGCGGAGCCGTCTCACGAACGGACGCGCGGCCGGACGGACCCGCCTCGCAAACCGACACATGACCGGGGCGGAGCCGCCTTTCGAACCGACATGTGGCCGGGAGTGTCCGACCCCCGCCGTAGAATTCACGCGTGGCAGGCAGGATCAACGATGACGACGTGAAGGCGGTACGGGACGCGGTCCCGATCGACGCCGTCGTGTCCGAGTACCTCCAGCTCCGCAACGCCGGCGGCGGCAACCTCAAGGGCCTGTGCCCCTTCCACGACGAGAAGTCCCCGTCCTTCCACGTCAGCCCGGCCAAGGGCCTCTACCACTGCTTCGGCTGCCAGGAGGGCGGCGACACCGTCGACTTCATCATGAAGCTCGACCACCTCTCCTTCGCCGAGACCATCGAGCGGCTCGCCTCCCAGGCCGGCATCACCCTGCGCTACGAGGAGGGCGGCTACACCCCCGGCCGCCAGCAGGGCGAGCGCACCCGCCTGGTGGAGGCCCACAAGGCCGCCGCGCAGTTCTACGTCGAGCAGCTGGACGGCCCCGAGGCCGAGATCGCCCGTAAGTTCCTCGCCGAGCGCGGGTTCGACCAGGCCGCCGCCCAGCATTTCGGCGTCGGCTACAGCCCGGCCGGCTGGGACCACCTCACCCGCTTTCTGCGCGGCCGCGGCTTCAGCGACAAGGAGCTGGTCCTCTCCGGCCTCTCCCAGGAGGGCCGCCGCGGCCCCATCGACCGCTTCCGCGGCCGTCTGATGTGGCCGATCCGCGATATCGCCGGCGAGGTCGTCGGCTTCGGCGCCCGCAAGCTCCGCGACGACGACAACGGCCCCAAGTACCTCAACACCCCCGAGACCCCCCTCTACCGCAAGTCCCAGGTCCTCTACGGCATCGACCTCGCCAAGAAGGAGATCGCCAAGACCAACCGCGCGGTGGTCGTCGAGGGCTATACGGACGTCATGGCCTGCCACCTGGCCGGTGTCACCACCGCCATCGCCACCTGCGGTACGTCCTTCGGCGAGGGCCACATCAAGATCCTCCGCCGCCTCCTGATGGACAACTCCGGCTCCGAGGTCGTCTTCACCTTCGACGGCGACGCCGCGGGCCAGAAGGCCGCCCTGCGCGCCTTCGAGGACGACCAGAAGTTCGCCGCCGAGACCTCCATCGCCATCACCCCGGGCGGTATGGACCCCTGCGATCTACGGCTCGCCAAGGGCGATGCGGCCGTCGCCGATCTCGTCGAGGCCCGCACCCCGCTCTTCGAGTTCGCGCTGCGCCATGTCGTCTCCCGGCACAACCTCGACACCACCGTCGGCCGCGCCGCCGCCCTCGACGAGGCAGCCCCCATCGTCGCGAACATCAAGAACAGCGCCATCCAGCACGAATCCGCCGTCCAGCTCGCCGGCATACTCGGCATCCTGGACACCCAGTTCGTCGTCCGCCGGGTCAGCCAGCTCGCCCGCTGGGCCCGCGAGCGCGGCCGTGAGGGCGGCGGTCCCGACCAGGGCCGCCAGCAGCGCCGCGGCCAGGCCCCGCCCCCCGAGCAGGCCCGCACCGCGCCC
>NZ_QUAC01000294.1 GCF_003389455.1 Streptomyces inhibens
ATGGCGTTGATGTCCCAGTCGTTGACGGCGTTGGGGTTGCCGCTGGACTCCCGCATGATGTTGCGGTGCAGGCCCTCGTACGAACCGGGGATGCCCTTGGCCTTCATGATGTCGAGCGACTCACGGATCCAACCGTCCAGGTTGTTCGGGTAGTCCTTGACGGCCTTGCGCTCGGTGGAGCGGTTGGCGGCCTGCTGGGCGCTGTGCTGCTTGGCGACGGCGGTGACCTTGATGTGGTCGGCGACCGAGGCGGACACCGGGCGGGCGGTCCTGGCGTCGGCGGCCTTCGCAGGCAGGCCATTCGCGCTGACGGGCTTGACCGCGGCCGGGGCGTGCGCCGAAGCGGCCTGAGCGGTGTCAGGGGCCGACGTGAGGGCCAGGCCGGAGGTGGCACCCGCGACGGCCAGAACGGCCACGGCAATCTTGTGGGTGCGGGTAATGCGGGTAATGCGGGCAGCGCGGGGCAGGGTGAAATCGGGCATGCAGAGTGACCTCTTCCAGGTACTGGGGACGGGGAGGCGGCCTTCTTTGGCGGCGCGTTGCGCACCTGAGGTCATTGCCGCGTTCGCCCTGGGGGCGTAAGTCGCAAGCTCGCTCTCGGTGCGTCGGAATCCATGATTAACGCCCGTCCCGAATCGAGGCAATGGTGCTCTGTACTACTCATCTTCGTGAGATAAACCCAGATCTCCGAAGTGATAAGCGTTTCTCGCTGCGTTGACCCGGAATGGCTGCATCGCCATCGACTAGGCAGCCTCGTAAGTGACATACATCGCGTGCCCCGGGTCACCTGATAGCGGCCTCAAAGCCCGCTCCGGCGATGCGTATAAGTTGCCTGGCTCACACCGGAATTACCGCTCTGCGGCGGCACTTCACCCACCGGTTGACGCCGATTTATCCGTACAGCTGCCCGGCGGCGCGGAGCGGGATTCCCCAAATGTGGCGAGGGGCACTACGGCTGAGCCCAAAAGGGCGGCAATTGTGCCCCAATTCACTATCGATACGCGGCCCGGCATGCCGGGTGCGCGGAGCGGGAGACGGGCCCCGGCTCGGCCGTTGGGGACTTCCCCGCTACGGCAATACGGCGGTGCCGCTGGTCCGTTCGCAGCAGCCCTCGGAGCTGTCGCATGACTATGGCCCCTCCACTCCCGGAAAGTGGCAGCGCACACAGCCGTTACTCATCGTAGGGAAGTGCTCATGCTCCGTCGTCTCACCGTCGTTCTCTCCGGTCTTCTCGTCTCGGGCTTCCTCGCGACGGGCGTTGCCGCCGCGGCGACGCCCGTCGACGACCACCGCCATCTCACCCCCAAGGAGCAGGAGGGACTTCGCGTCGCCGGCGAAATCCTCGACGCGCTCCTCGGTGGCCAGGGGCGGCACGACCTCCTCGGTGGCCAGGGGCGGCACGACCGCTACTGACGCCTGTGCGGCGCTGCCCGACGCCGAGGAGAGCACCGGGCAGCGCCGCACAACGCCAAAAGGCAACGGCAATGGCCCCACCCGCGAGATGCGGGCAGGGCCACTGCCGTTGCCGTGCCGGGTGCCGCACCGCGGCACCCTCTTCAGTCTGCTCCGACCGTGAGGACGGTCGCTACGCCCCGGCTCAGTAGGCCGAGTTGACGTTGTCGATCGAGCCGTAGCGGTGGGCCGCGTAGTTGGCCGCGGCGGTGATGTTGGCGACC
>NZ_QUAC01000296.1 GCF_003389455.1 Streptomyces inhibens
CGGCGAGTGCGGCCGACGGTGGTGCCCGGGGCGGGTCCGGGCGGGCCGGTGCGGCGCCGCGGCTGCTGCCCAGGCCGCCCGCGCGCTTTCTGGGACGGGAGTCCCAGCTCACCGCGCTGACGGATGTGTTGACGGACCGTACGACCGGTGAGAGCCCGCTCGCGGTGGTCGCGGGACCGGCCGGCGTCGGCAAGACCGCCTGCGCCGTACAGTGGGCGCATCTGCACGCCGGGGCCTTCCCCGACGGTCAGCTCTTCGCGGATCTGCGCGGCTTCGGTGAGGGCGACGAGGCGCCGCCGGCCGAGATCCTGCGCGACTTCCTGCTCGCGCTCGGCACACCGCCGGAGCGGGTGCCCACCTCGGCGCAGGCCGCCTCGGCGCTGTTCCGGTCACTGGTCGCGGAGCGCCGGCTGCTGGTCGTCCTCGACAATGCGCGCAGCTCGGCGCAGGTACGGCCGCTGCTGCCCGGCGGCCCGCACTGCGTCACGGTCGTCACCAGCCGCAGCCGCCTCGACGGCCTGGTCGCCACCGACTGCGCACGGCCGGTCGGACTCCAGACCCTGGGTCACGAGGAAGGCGCGGCGCTGCTCGGCGCCATGCTCGGCCAGGAGCGGGTCGCCGAGGACCCGGCCGCCGCCCGGGAACTGGTCGATCTGTGCGACGGTCTGCCGCTGGCGCTGCGGGCCGCGGCCGCCCAGCTGACCGCCCGGCCGCGCTGGCGGCTGGCCCGGCTGGCCGCGGCACTGCGCGACGAACGGCGGCGGCTGGCGCTGCTGTCGGCGGAGGACACCGGGATCGCGGCGGCGCTGCGGATGTCGGTCGCCCGGCTGTCGGCGGACGACGCACGGCTGCTCAGTGCGCTGGCGACCAGCGCGGACGGACATCTCAACGCGTCGGTGGCGGCGGCGCTGGCCGGATACGACCCGGAGCGCACCCAGGACGGGCTGGACCGGCTCGCGGAGATGCATCTGGTGGACGAAGAGGCCACCGATGTCTACACGATCAGCACGCTGACGCAGCTGTTCGCGCGGGATGAGCGCGGTGAGAGCGATAGCCGCGGTGACCGTCGTGGTGAGCGCCGTGACAGTGGTGAGCGCGGCGGCGGTAGGGGCGGCAAGGGCGATACGGGCGGCGACGAGGGAGACGGGCGCGGCTGAGCCGTGGCTGCGTCGCGGCCGACGGGTGGTTGAGCACGTTTTTGCGGGCGAGCGCGGGGCGTTAGGCGCACGTTAGTGGCACGGCAGCGGCGGGCGGCAATCTGGTCTCACACCGCAGGAAGAACCGAGGCCAGACCGCAGTACGCACCGCAGGCGCGGTGTGGACCACCGACCGGGGGAGACCGGAAATGCCGCGCAACGACGCCCGCACCGAGGCCAGCACCGACGCCCGCACCGAGGCCGCCGCCGGCAGCCCTCGTACGTCCCGTGCCGTCCGCCGCCGTACGCTGCGGATCGCCGCGGCCGGGCTGACCGCCGTCGCCGCGCTCTCCCTCACCGCCTGCGGTGGCCAGGACAACCCGCTGAAGACCAGCGCCGCCAAGCCGTTCAACCCGGCACCCCAGGACGCCAAGGACCCGGCGGCCAAGGCGCCCGAGGAGTCGGCGGCCACGGGCGGCGGTGCCGGGCAGGGCGGTGCGCGGACCGACGGCGGCCGGGCGGAGCAGGTGTCCGCGGGGCGCGGTGGCCAC
>NZ_QUAC01000295.1 GCF_003389455.1 Streptomyces inhibens
GGCGAGGCCGGCGGGCGCGGCGGGCCGGGGCCGGCCGGCCGCCGGATCGCCCGCCGCCGGTGTGACGTCATCGGGCCGGTCATCGGGCCGTCTGGTCATCGGGTGTCCCCCGCTCTCAACTCGGTGCTCTCGCGCCGTCGTTCGCTCAGCCATGCCTGGACCAGCACCACGGCCAGGGCCAGGGCGACCACGCCCGCCGACGGCAGCAGCAGGGACGCGGGATCGGATTGCAGTCGTACGGTGCCCGCCCCGCCGCCGCCCGGGGAGCCGGGCAGGGCGAGCGGGGTGAGGTCCATGCCGGGGCCGAGCAACCGGATCGCGGCGACGCCGACCAGCGCGCCGCCCAGGGCCGCGAGCAGCGCCTGCGGCAGCGCTTCCAGGACCATCAGGCGCCGCCCCTGGGCGGGCGTCAGGCCCATCGTGCGCAGCCTGGCCAGGAGTTGGGTGCGCTGGGGCGCGGCCTGGAGGAGGGAGAGCAGCAGGGCCAGCAGCGCGAAGCCGGCGCCGGCCGCGACGGCGGCGGTGTAGAGGCGTTCCGCGCCCTGCTGGAGGGGCGAATCGGCGAGCTTGGCGCGTTCGGCGGCGCGCAGGGCCAGGTGGGTGGGGAGCGACGCGGGGGTGTGCGCGCGGACGGCGGCGCGCAGCGCCGGTGCGGACAGGGAGCGGCCGGACAGCAGCAGGACACAGGCGCCGGTGGCGGGGTCGGCGTAGGTGTCGGGGTGGAGACGGGCGACGCTCCTGGCGTTGATCAGGACGAAGTCGCCGCCGGGCTGGGCCGGGGTGTCGGCGCGTACCGCCTTCGGACGGACCACGAGCCGGCCGAACTCCGGCTGCAGGGCCATCGGGGCGCGCCCGAAGCGGGCGAGGACGCCGGGGGAGACGATCGCGGGCAGTGGCCGGTCGCCGCCGGGGTCGGCCAAGTCCCCGGCGGAGAAGGCGCCCAGGCCGGTGGCGCGGGCGAGCCGGGCGTACGCATCGGCGTCGGCGACGACCAGATAGAGGGGCGGGCCGCTGTCGTCGGCGGCCTGGACGTCGAGACGGATCGGTACCGCGTCCTCGACGCCCGGCACCTTCGCGACGGCCTTCCGCAACTCCTCGGGCAGCGGCTTGTCGGCGGAGATACGTGCCTCGGCCCCGACCGCGGTCAGCGCCGCGTGATCGCGGGCCGTGGCGACCCCGGCGAGCACCGAGCCGCCGAAGGACGCGGTGGTCAGCGCCACCAGGAGGGCCAGCAGCGGCAGCCCGGCGGTCGCCGGGGCGCGGCCCGCGCGGGCCAGCGAGAGAAAGCCGATCAGCCCGGCGGAGCGGGCGGCGGGGCGGGCCGCCAGCCGCAGGGGCAGCGGGTAGAGCCGCATCAGTACCAGGGCGGCGATCACAGCGACGAGGACCGGGGCGGCGCTGACCAGGGCGTCCACGCCGCCGGCCGCCGTGCTCCGGCGGCGCAGCGCGACCACCGCGCCCACCGCCAGTACCAGCACGGTCAGTTCGGCGACCGTACGGCGCCGGGAAGGGCGGGCGCGCACAAGATCGGCGCGTGCGGCGGGCTGTGGGCGGCGGTGTGCGGCGACGGCCCGCAAAGGCAGCGCGAGCGTGCCCAGCAGCCCGGTTCCGGCGGCCGCCAGCAGCGAGGGCAGCACCCGCTCCCCGGGCACCAGCAGCAGCGCGAGGCCCCCGCCGGCCGCGGCCGCGGGCAGCGCC
>NZ_QUAC01000299.1 GCF_003389455.1 Streptomyces inhibens
GACCACCGGCGCCAAGACCAAACGATCCCTGATCGCCTACGACCACTGAGAACATCGGACTCATTCATCTAGGGAAGCGGCGCGAACAGATCCACCCCATGGCCGTCCGGGTCCTGTACGACGGCGTAGCGCTGTCCCCAGAAGGCGTCCCACGGAGCCTTCTCGCCCGTGTAGCCGGCGTCGGTGAGCTCCGCGTAGACCTTGTCGACGCCGGCGGGACCGTCGCACTCGAACGCCAGCCCTGTCGGGGCACCGGCCTGCGGCGGCGTCCAGTCAGGGTCGATGGCGCGGGCGGTCGTGTACGAGTCCCACATCAGCCGCAGGCCGCCGGGTAGCTGTGCCTCGGCGTGCGGGGCGGTATCCGCGTCGGCGGGGATGTCCAGGCCGAGGCGGCGGTAGAAGGCGAGCGCGGCGGCCATGTCGGCGACCACCATGCCGATGGCCGCGAAGCGCGGGGTGGCGGTGGAGGGTGTGGCCGGGGAAGGAGAGGTCGTCATGGGGCGAGCGTAGGCAGCCCGCCCCACCGCGGTCTTGAACGAATCGGACGTGGTCCGGCCCCTTACGGGCAGCGGATGACCTGCCCCGCGTAGGAGAGATTGCCGCCGAAGGCGAACAGCAGCACCGGGTCGCCGGAGGCGATCTCGCGGCGCTCGACCAGCTTGGACAGGGCAAGCGGCACCGAGGCGGCGGAGGTGTTCCCGGAGTCGACGACGTCCTTGGCGACCACCGCGTTGACCGCGCCGATCCGCGCCGCGACCGGCTCGATGATCCGCAGATTGGCCTGGTGCAGCACCACGCCCGCGAGATCCGCGGGCGCGATACCGGAGCGTTCGCACACCTTGCGGGCGATGGCCGGCAGCTGTGTGGTGGCCCAGCGGTAGACGGTCTGGCCCTCCTGGGAGAACCGGGCCGGCTCGCCCTCGATCCGTACCGCGCCGCCCATCTGCGGCACCGAGCCCCACAGCACCGGACCGATCTTCGGCTCCGGCGAGGCGGTGACCACCGCGGCGCCCGCCCCGTCGCCGACCAGGACGCAGGTCGAACGGTCCGTCCAGTCGACCACGTCGGTGAACTTCTCCGCGCCGATGACCAGCGCATGCGTCGCGGAACTGGCCCGGATGGCGTGGTCGGCGGTGGCCAGCGCATGGGTGAAGCCGGAGCAGACGACGTTGATGTCCATGGTGGCGGGTGCGTCCAGGCCGAGCCGGGCGGCGACCCGGGCTGCGGTGTTGGGGCTGCGGTCGCTCGCGGTGCACGTGGCGACCAGCACCAGATCGATGTCGTGCGGGGCGAGGCCGCTGGTGGCCAGGGCCTTGGCCGCGGCGGCGGACGCCATCGCGTCCACGGTCTCGTCCGCTGCCGCGACATGGCGGGTGCGGATGCCGACCCGGCTGCGGATCCAGGCGTCGTCGGTGTCGACGAGCTTGGCCAGATCGTCGTTGGTGAGCACGCCGGAGGGCTGGTAATGGCCGAGAGCCAGGACGCGTGACCCGGTCATGAGTTCCCCTGTACGTGGATGGGCGATACCCCACCAGTCTCACCTGTCGGCCCCGGAGGACGGGTGAGCGATCCGCCAATGTTCCGTCGTCAGAACTGGAGACAGTCGTCAGAACCGGGGACGGGCGTGACGGGCCCGCCCCGCCGCGCGAGGGCGGCGGGGCGGGCGCGCGCAGAGGCAGCAGCCCGCCCGATCCAACGGC
>NZ_QUAC01000297.1 GCF_003389455.1 Streptomyces inhibens
CTTCGGCGTCGCCGGATGTGACAGCGCCGCCGCCGGCACCCTTGAGGGCAGCCACCTCGAACTTCCCGTCACCGGCGGCACGGGCGAGCACTGTGCCACAGGCGGCGGCCACGCGTGTGGTCAAAATCCTGGCAGTCAACGAGACACGCTCCGAATCTGTGGTGCTTGGTGGGGTCACTTGCCGCAGAACTCGGCCTCGACGATACGGTCCCAGGAGCCGCCCCAGTCGCCGTTGAAGTTGATCGACAGTGCGTGCTCGCCGTTCGCGGTGACCAGGGAATTCGAGACGGATCCCTGGATGCCTCCGCTGTGGCCCCACAGGTCGCCGCAGGCCGACTTCAGCTTCATGAGGCCGAGGCCGTAGGAGACGTTCGTTCCCGCGCCGACCGGCACGGTGGTGGTCATCTCCTTCAGTTGGCGCGGCTTGAGGAGCTTCCCCGAGAGCAGGGCCCGGTAGAACCGGTTGAGATCCCTGGAGGTGGAGACGATCTCGCCTGCGGCGCCGGCGAGGGAGGGGTTGAGGCCGGTGACGTCGTACGTCACGCTCCCCGGCTCCCCGGGCCCCCCGAGGTTCCCGGTCAGTTTCGAGTACGCGCGACCGCTGGGCCGGGGCATATGCGACTCGGTGCCCGGCAGCGTGGTGGAGTCCATGTGCAGCGGGCGCAGGATGCGGCGCTCGATCTCGTGGGCGTAGGTGTGGCCGGTGGCCTTTTGGATCACCATTCCGGCGAGGATGTAGTTGGTGTCGGAGTACTGCCAGCGGTCGCCGGGCGCGAAGTCCGGTCGGTGGGTCATGGCGAGTTCGACGATCTGCCGCGGTGTCCAGGTGTCGTAGCGGTGCCGGAGGAAGTCGGTGGAGAACTCCCGACGTTTGAAGCCCTCATCCTCGGTGTAGCTGTAGATCCCGCTGGTGTGGTTGAGGATCTGACGCAGAGTGATGTGCGTGCCGTCGTGTCCGTTGCCCCGGACCAGGCCGGGCAGCCAGTGGTCCACGGTGTCGTCCAGGCTCAGCTTCCCCTCGGCCTCCAGCTGGAGTGCCACCGTGGCGATGAAGGTCTTGGTGATCGAGCCGACCCGATACCGGTCCTCGGCCCGGCGCGGTGCGCCGGTATTCAGGTCGGCGGTGCCGGCGCGGCCGAACCAGGTGTTGCGCCCCTGTTGGGCCTCCGCGACCACTCCGGGCACCCCGCCCTCGACCACGGCGTCGATGGCCTCCTGAGCGGCCCGGTGGTCGCTTCGCGCGTCCGTCACGGTCTTGGATTCCGCCGCGGCGGGTATCGCGAAGGTGGTGGCCAGCACGGCCGCCGCGACCACCCCGACGACACCGGACCCGTACCTGGTCGTGCGTACGGGCCACGCCGTCCTGTCACGGGGTCGGGAGGAACGGAATGTGGGGCGTTCGCGCTCGTACACGAGGAGCTCCTGGAGGTCGAGGGGAGGCAACCGGCTTGGTCGAGGGGAGGCAACCGGCTTGCGGGATCAGCATCTCCGAGCGGCCCGCGCGAAGGGATCCGGCTACCCGCACACCTCGCACTGGAGCCAACCCCCTGGTATCGGTCGAGAGGACCCGCCTTGAAGTGGGGGGCCAACCCCCTTGTCCTGTCCCCCTTGTCCTGTCCCACCAGCATCTTCTTAGAAGCCTCTTAAGCCGCCCGACTATCCAGTCACCTATGACACCCGACATCGCCAAGAGGCCCACAACCGCCGGGCGGCGCCGCGGCA
>NZ_QUAC01000303.1 GCF_003389455.1 Streptomyces inhibens
AGGCCGACTACGCCAAGTGCGGCCCCTGCAGGCCGGGCTCGAACTGCCACTAACCCGTCACTGACGATCAGGCCCAGGGACGCCGTGAGCGCCCCTGGGCCCTGGCGCGCGCAGACGCGGCGCTGGAAGCGGCAAACAGCCACGCGCGCCGGGCACTCCCGCTACGGTGACCAGCTCCACCGGCTCACCGCATCCCGAGGAGCACCGTGCCCCGTGCCCCCCCACACCCCGGCCGAGTACTGGGACACCTACAAACCCCACCGCGGCGAAGGAGAGCAGCCCGCCCCGGTGATCGACGGGTTCGAGTGGACGCAATACCCCGGTCACGGCCCCGGAGCCGAGATCCTCGGTCGCCCGGCCCGCGCGCTGGACCTCGGGCCGGCCGAGGGCAAGGAGGCAGTGTTCCTGGCCCGTCAGGGATGCGAGGTGACCGGCGTCGACCTCTCCGCGGCACAGGTAGCCCGTGCCACCAACTGGTGGCGCAGCGAGCCGAGGCTACGGTTCGTCCACGCCGACGCCTGCGACTTCCTGACCGCCGACACCCAACCCTTCGACACCATCTACTCCGTATGGGGTGCGGTTTGGTTCAGTGACCCTGAGCAGCTGCTCCCTCTCGTGGCCAAGCGTCTCACCCCCGGCGGCACGTTCGCCTTCAGCCAGGCCGAGCCGACGCCCGGCGCATACGGCCCGCAGCCCATGCACGGCAAATGGCTCGAAGGCCGAGCGCACGAACTGACCGTCCTGCGCTGGCAGTACACCCCGCAAACCTGGACCAACCTCCTCAAACGCCACGGCTTTACCGACATTGACGCCCGCGTCCTGTCCGCCCCTGAAACCGGGATGCTCGGCACACTCATGGTGCAGGCCCGCACCTCTGCGTAGCGAGATTGATCGCCTGGGCAGGGAGGTAGCTGTCGCGGCTGTAGGAGGCTGCGGAGATGGCCTGCGCCGGCCAGTACCCGGTGCTTCCTGGTCGCCGCGCCAGAGGAGGATCAGGGTGCGGATGGCGAGGAGGTCACAGAGGTGGTCGACTTCGCGGGGATCGACCTGGACGAGTCTCCGACGGACCTGGTGCTGCACATCGGTGACGAGGCGCCTACCTTCACCGACGGGCATGCGATGGAGGTGTCGGGCAACGGCCGCGGGGCGCTTATCCCGATCTCGGGATGGGGTGACAAGACGCTGTCCGGTACAGCGATCTCCTACCGCAAGGAACTGCCGTCCGAGGCACACGCATGGGAGCGGGTAGCCGAACTCACGCTGACCGGCACAGCCCAGAGCCTGCACATCGAGCCGGGGAACGGCGAGCCGGACGCACTGTTCAAACTGGAGCTTGCGGAGCCGGGTCCCGGCGGCTGGAGAGTCCTCATCCACGCTCGGGGACGGACCCGGAGCGTAAGGAAGGCGAGTACCACGTCGCGGTGTGGCCTGCCGGCCGCTAGACGGTCTCACGAGAACGGCCCTGCTCTGGGCCGTTGTGGCTCCTGAGGACGTGAGGCTGTCGGGATCTTGAGACCGCCCCTCTGGAAACCGCCCGCCACTGCGGGGGATCGTCGACCTCCTGGACGAAGCACTACGCCAGGGCCGACCGGACCGAGCCAAGTAATCCGAACGGCAGCGCGGAGGGCCTTGGCACGTCGCGATGGGTGCGCAATGCCCATAACGTCGGCGGCACAACCCGTCTCCGGTGGGCGGGAAGAGGCCGGGGCGCACTGTCCTTCGCACGTCGGTGCGCTCCGGCCGCC
>NZ_QUAC01000298.1 GCF_003389455.1 Streptomyces inhibens
CGCCGCCGCCGTGGCCGCCGCGGTGGCCGGCCCGTTCGCAGCGCTGTCCGCACAGCCGCTGCCCGGCGCGGCAGCGGGCGCGCTGCCGGTGCCCGTCGCCTTCGCCGGTACCGCCTTGACCGTTCGGGCCCCCGAGGTCCGGCAGTTGCTCGTCGCCGTCAAAGGAAAACTCGCCCATGCCCGTTGAACCGGCGCCGCCCCGCGCCCCCGTCCCCGCCGCCCGTCGCGCCCGCCACGGCCGCAGCGCCCCGCCGTGGGTGCTGATGTACCACTCGGTCACCGAGATCGCCGGTGCCGCCGACGACACCGAAGAGACCACCACCCCGGCCGCCACCACTGGAGGCATCAGATGAAGGTTCTGCATGTCATCACGGGCCTCGACATGGGCGGCGCCGAGCAGCAGCTGCGTCTGCTGCTGCGCCGGCTGCCCGCGCAGTGCGAGGTCATCACCCTGACCAATCCGGGCGCGGTCGCGGAGGGCATCGAGGCCGACGGCACGCCCGTCACCCACCTCGGCATGACCGGCAACCGCGATCTGACCGCGCTCCCCCGGCTCACCGGGCTGATCCGCGGCGGCGGTTACGACCTGGTGCACACCCACCTCTACCGGGCCTGTGTCTACGGCCGGATCGCCGCCCGGCTGGCCGGCGTACGGGCCGTGGTCGCCACCGAGCACTCCCTGGGCGACGCGGTCATCGAGGGCCGCCGGCTGACCCGTGGCGTGCGCACGCTCTACCGGGCGACCGAACGGCTGGGGGCGGCGACGGTCGCCGTCTCGGACACCGTCGCCGCCCGGCTGCGCCGCTGGGGCGTGCCGGAGCGGCGGATCCATGTGGTGCCCAACGGCATCGAGGCGCACCGCTTCGGCTTCGACCCGGCCGCCCGCGCCCTGGTCCGCACCCGGCTCGGGCTGCCGCTGGACGCCTTCGTGGTCGGCGGTGTCGGGCGGCTGGTGCCCGGCAAACGGTTCGATGTCCTGGTCCGGGCGGTGACCCAACTCCCCGGCGTACACCTGCTGTTGGCGGGCGAGGGGCCGGAGCGGGAGATGCTGCGGCGGATGGCGGAGCAGTTCGGTTCGGGCGACCGGATCCATCTGCTGGGCGAGCGCGGCGGCGCGGTCGGCCCGGTCGCCGACGACCGGCCGGGCGCCGGGCCCGACATCCCCGGTCTGCTGGCGGCCATCGACGTCTTTGTCTCACCGTCCCCGGACGAGGCCTTCGGCCTGGCCGTCCTGGAGGCGCTCGCCTCAGGGCTGCATGTGCTGTACGGCAGCTGCCCGGCGGTCGACGAACTGCCCCAGGACCAGGCGCCCGGCGCCCGGCGCTTCAGCCCCGGCGTCCATGAACTGGCCACCGCGCTGCGGGAGTTGCGGCGGCACGGGCCGGGCCGGCTGCCGGTCCCGCCGGTGGTGCGGCGCTACGACATCACGCGCAGCGCCGAGGCGCTGATGTCCGTGTACGAACAGGCCGTGGCCGCCGCCCCGGCACGGTGGCGGAGCCCTGTGGCGATGCCCCCGCCACAGGGCCGGGCCGTGGCGCTCGAAGCGCCGGGCGTATCGCTGCCGGATCCGGCCCGGCCGCCCGCCCCGTCCCAGCTCTCGAACAGGTAGGCCTCGCCATGGCCGAGAACGTGCAGAACGAGACGGCGGCGGGAAGGGACGGGGCGACCCTGCCCGCACTGGGCGCGCGGCGGGCGGGCGGCCGGCTGCGGGCCCGGCTGCGCCGGCTGCCGCGCTGGTGGCCGCTGC
>NZ_QUAC01000300.1 GCF_003389455.1 Streptomyces inhibens
GGCCCGGCGCGCGCTCGGTGAGCCAGGCGCCGGCCACCGCGCCCGCGCCGAGGACGAGGGTGACCGCGGCGGTGGCCGCGACCAGGACGGGCGCCGCGTCGGTGAGTCCGGCGCCGGCGATGGTGCCGGCGATCCGCTTCGTACGGCGCTCGTCGGGGTGCTCGCGCGGGTCGTAGAGCCCGGGGACGTCCTTGGCGACCCGGCCGCGGACGATCACCACGCGGACGGCGGCGAGCACGGCCACGACGGCGACCACGACCAGCAGGGCCGGGATGACCGAGGCCTGCCAGGACAGCAGGACCGGCGGGCCGGGGATGGGGGCGTCGACCTGGCCGGGGGTCGCGCCGCCGTCCATCCAGTCGGCGAAGCGCTGCGCCACTCCCCCGGACAGTACGCCGCCGACCGCGCAGGCCAGCAGGGCGACGGCGGGCCCGCCCATGCCGCGCAGGGCGGTGCGGGCGTCGTCGCGGGCGGCGCGCTGCAGGACCCAGGCGGTCACCGCCAGCGCGAGGACCACCAGGCCCTGGAAGACGGCGATACCGCCGAAGGCGGCGGAGCCGGGCAGCGGGCCGTGGCTGCGGGCTCCGGGGCGCGCCCAGCCGGTGTGCACGGCGATCAGCGCCAGTACGCCGAGGGCGGCATACGGCAGGGCCCGGACGATCAGGCGGTCGGATTCGTCGTCCGGTGCGGCCTCGCTGCGGGCGGTGCGCCAGACGACCACCAGGGTGGCCGCGGCGAGCAGGATGACCAGGGCGGTCAGGGCCCGGCCGGTGAGCGCGAGGGTGGTGTAGCCGCCGGTGCGCCGGTCGGCCTTCGCACCGGCGGCGAGCAGCACGACGGCGATGGTCAGCACGCCCGCGGTGGTGTGGGCGGCGCGCAGCCGGGCGACCAGCCGGCGGCCGTACCAGAAGCCGTCGAGGCTGAGCGCGGTGCGTTCGGCCACCGGGGTGTAGCGGGAGGTGCCGGGGAGCCGCGGCGGCGGCGAGGCGGACTCGTAGGCGCTCCAGGTGCGGTGCGAGAGCCACGACAGGAAGCCGATGACGAGCAGCGGCACCACGGAGGCGAGGGCGAGGCGGCGGCCGGGAGCGCTCCACCAGCCGGAGTTGTCGGGGCTGAGGAAGCCCAGCCAGGACTTGCCTGCGACGCAGACGGCGGTGCCGGCGCACTGCCAGGCCGTGAGGTCGAGGGCGACCTCACAGGCCGCGGCGGCGAGCAGGACGGTGAGGGTGAGCGCGAGGATGCGCACCAGAAGGTCGTAGATCCGCTGGGCGCGGTGCTCGGGTGGTGCGGCCGGGCGCATCCAGTGGGCGAGGTTGGCGACCATGAACGGCAGCAGGATCAGCCACAGGGCGCGGGCGCCATTGCCCGAGGTGAGGTTGGACCAGCAGTACGCCTCACGGACCGGCTCGCCCCGGTAGTCGTCGGGCCGCTGCTCGGCGTCCGCGTCCTCCGTGCGCCGGTAGCAGGCGGCGGTGTCGTCGCCGGTGATCAGCTGGACGCGTGGGTCCCTGAGCATCTCCTGAGGTGTGGTGCCGCCGACGCCGTGCACCAGCAGCTCCAGGGAGAGCTGGGGTACGGCGGGCGATGGCTCATCTGCTGTTGTGTCACGGCCCGTTGAACGGGCATGCGGTGTCGGATCCGCGGTCTCCACGTTGTCCCCCGTTGTCCGTACGGCGCCGTGCGGTGCGACGCCCTCAGGATTGTCTCTTTCCCACGAGAGCGCATCCACCCACCCCGTGTCCCCCCACCCCCGACC
>NZ_QUAC01000301.1 GCF_003389455.1 Streptomyces inhibens
CGGCGACACCCCGGCCTCCGCCCCCGCCCTCGCGTCCGTCCCCGCGCCCCGCCCGCAGCCCGCTGCCCCGACGCTGCCCACCCAGGCCGACATCAGCCGCGAGATCGCCGCCCTGCACGCCGCCGGTGAACGGGACCGGGCGGCCGGCGCCCCGGCCCCGCAGCACCCGGCGCGGGACTACGCCCCCTACCGCAGCAGCACCCCGCGCCACCCCCACCGGCCGCTGGTCGAGATCGACCACCTGGCCGACCCGGAGGCGGTGGAGCTGAGCGGCCCGGCGTTCGGCCGCACGGACATCACCGACCTGGACGCCGACCTGACCCGGCAGCATGCCGGGGAGCCGCTCGGCGAACGCATCACCGTCACCGGCCAAATCCTGGACCGCACCGGCCGCCCCGTACGCGGCCAGCTCGTCGAGATCTGGCAGGCCAACGCCTCGGGCCGGTACGCCCACCAGCGCGACCAGCACCCCGCCCCGCTCGACCCCAACTTCACCGGCGTCGGCCGCTGTCTGACCGATGACCAGGGCCGCTACGAGTTCACCACCGTCAAGCCCGGCGCCTACCCGTGGCGCAACCACGACAACGCCTGGCGCCCGGCCCATATCCACTTCTCGTTCTTCGGACCGGCCTTCACCCAGCGGCTGATCACCCAGATGTACTTCCCCGGCGACCCGCTCTTCCCCTACGACCCGATCCTGAGCTCGGTCACCGACCCCGCGGCCCGCGCCCGCCTGGTGGCCGCCTACGACCACGAACTGTCCCGCCCCGAACGGTCTTTGGGCTACCGCTGGGACGTCGTCCTGGACGGCCCGTCCGCCACCTGGATCGAGGAAGGCCGCTGATGCCCCCCGCCCGCACCCACCACGAGCCGTCCCACGACCCGTCCCACGGCGCGACCCACGACCCGTCCCACGCACTGTCCGCACCGCTCGCCCCCACGCCCTCCCAGACCGTCGGCCCCTTCTACGGCTACGCCCTCCCGTTCCCCGGCGGCGACCGGATCGCACCGCCCGGCCACCCCGGCACGGTCACCGTGCACGGCCACGTACGGGACGGAGCCGGCGCCCCGGTGCCGGACGCGTTGCTGGAGTTCTGGCAGGCGGGCCCGGACGGCAGCCTCAGCGGCGCGCCCGGCTCGCTCCGCCGGGACCCGGTCACCGGCGCCGTCATCGGCCGAAGCGGCCTGGACTTCACCGGCTTCGGCCGCGTCCCGACCGACGCCGACGGGCGCTATGCGGTCCACACCCTGCCCGCCACCGCCCCCGCCGGGCGCCCGGAGGCCGCGCCGTACCTCGCCGTCTGCGTCTTCGCCCGCGGACTGCTCCACCACCTCTTCACCCGCGTCTACTTCCCCGAACACGAGACGGCCAACGCCGCCGACCCGCTGCTGGCGCGGCTGCCCGCCGACCGCGCGAGCACACTGCTCGCCCGCCCCGACGGCCCCGGCCGGTACCGCTTCGACGTCCAACTGCAGCAGACCGAGGACGGCGCACACGAGGAGACGGTCTTCCTTGCCTTCCGATGACCCGTCCGGCTACCGGCACCCGGCGCCCGAACTCCCTTGTGAGGCCGCCGACATGGGGCTGCTCGCGCCGTCCTGGGCAGGCTCCGCGGTGGCCGACGCCACCGGCGACGCCGGGTATCTGCGCGCCCTGCTCGACGCCGAGGCCGCGCTGACCCGCGCCCAGGCCACCCTCGGCCTCGCACCGAAGTCGGCGGCCGCCGCCGTCACCGCCGCGGCCGCCGAACCCCACCGCCACGACCCCCGCACCCTCGCGCTGCGCGCC
>NZ_QUAC01000302.1 GCF_003389455.1 Streptomyces inhibens
CTCCGGGCCCCGGGCCCGGCGCGGCCGTCGGCTGCGCGCCCGGCTGCGTGCCTGGATGCGTGCCGTGCGCGGCGGCGGGTCGGCCGCCTGGCTGCGCACCCGTAAGCCCGCCAGCCTGCGCACCGCCTTCGCGGTGGCGTTCGCCATCGGGGCCGCCGCGGTGACCGTGCTCGTCGGATTCCTCAGCTACGACGCGGCGGCCCGGCTGGTGCGGGTGGACGAGAAGTCGGTGTTCTCCGAGGTCGTACGGGATCTGCGGACCCAGGTCCGGGAGAAGCCGTTCGCGCCCTCCGACTATGCGACCGCCGACCCCGACCACGACGGACCGCGCGACGACCTCACCCGGCCCACCCGTACCGATGTACAGATCCTGGGCGCCGGCGGCCGGATCGTCGAGCTGGGGCGCCCGGCCCTGCCGGTCGGTGCCGCGGAGCGCCGGATCGCCACGGACGCACACGCCGGCCGGTACACGGAGCGGGAGGCGGACATCGGCGACGAGGAGTACCACGTCGCCACCGTTGCGCTCGGCGGCGGCCGCGGGGCCGTCCAGGTCGCCCAGAAGTTCAGCGAGACCGAGGATCTGCTCTCCGCGCTCCAGCAGCGCACCGCCCTGCTGGCGGCCGCGGTCATCGCGCTGTCCGGCGCGGCCGGCTGGTGGCTGGCGCGCCGGATCACCGGCCGGCTGGTGCGGCTGACCTCGGTCGCCGAGAGCGTGGCGGAGCACGGGCGGCTGGACGTACCGGTGCCGGTGGCGGGCCGGGACGAGGTCGCCCGGCTCGGGCGGGCCTTCGACGACATGCTCGGGCGGCTGGCCAGCGCGGTCCAGGACCAGCAGCGCCTGGTCCAGGACGCCGGCCATGAGCTGCGCACCCCGCTGACCTCGCTGCGTACGAACATCTCGCTGCTGAAGCGGTTCGAGGAACTGCCGTCGGACGCCCGCGACGAGCTGCTGACCGATCTGGCGGGCGAGGCCAGGGAACTCAGCGATCTGGTCAACGAGCTGGTCGATCTGGCGGCCGGACAGCGCGACGACGACCCGCTGTCCGAGGTGCACCTGGCCCAGGTCGCGGAGAAGGCGGCCGGGTCCGCCCGGCGCCGCACCGGCCGCGAGATCACCGTACGGACCACGCGCCCGGCGGTGGTCGAGGGCCGCCCCGCCGCGCTGCACCGTGCGCTCACCAATCTGCTGGAGAACGCCGCCAAGTTCGACGCGGGCGGGACGGAGCCGATCGAGGTCCAGGTCACCGGCGCCCGCATCGAGGTCCTCGACCGCGGCCCCGGCATCGCCGAAGCCGACCTCACCCGGGTCTTCGACCGCTTCTACCGGGCGCCGGCCGCCCGCGGCCTGCCCGGCTCCGGCCTCGGCCTCGCCATCGTCCGCGAGATCGCCACCGCCCATGGCGGCCACGCCTTCGCCGCCCACCGCCCGGGCGGCGGTGCCACGCTGGGCTTCACCGTCGGCAGGGGGAAGGGCGGCGGTACGGGAACCGGGGCGCATACGGGGGCCGGGGCGGGCGAGTAGGGCCCGCCCCCCGTTCCCCGGCAGCTCAGTGCGCCGCCTCCCCCTGGGCCACCTCCACCGTCTCGTGCAGGTCGGCCGCGGCGTCCAGGGCGGCGCCCGCGGAGAAGGCGATGCAGGCGAGCAGGGCCGCGGCGATCAGACGGCGGCCGCGGAAGCCGGTGCGTATCGGGGGGTGACCGGTTGTCCGGTCGGAGGTCAGGAGGGCGGCGACCCGGCGCGGTACGGGGCCGGCCGTCGCGGCGAGGACGGCGCCGGGACGGAGCGGCCCCCGGTCATGCGGGCGGGCGGCCAGCGCG
>NZ_QUAC01000307.1 GCF_003389455.1 Streptomyces inhibens
CGCGCGGAGGATTCCCCCGCGCGGGCCCCGCCCCTTTACCCCGTACTCCTACCGCCGCGCCACTGGGTCACGGACGGTGCAGGGAGGCGGTGCCGTGCCCCTGCGTCAGGGGCGGTAGGAGCTCACATATCCGGCGCCGGGCGTGCCCACGCCGGTGACGTCGTCATAGCCGACGCCCGCGTGCAGGGAGCTGTCCTTGCCCAGGCTGCGCAGCGAGGTCGCGGTGCCCTTGCTGTCGTCGACACCGTTGACGTAGTCGACCCGGACGACCGCCAGATCGCGGCCGGCACCCAGCGGGTGGTCGGTGACGTCGTGGTACGCGGCGGTGCCGTAGCGCTGGTAGATGCCGGGGTTGGCGAAGCCGATGGCGACGCCGTGCCGGGCCTGCTGCGCCAGCGCCTGGACGCCGGCGATCACCGGCGCGGCCAGCGAGGTGCCGCCGATGCGGTACTCGTCATAGCCGAGCTTGCCGTCCGGCAGGGTCTGGGTCTGGCCGACCAGGAAGCCGGTGTTGGGGTCGGCGACCGCCGCGATGTCGGGAACGGTACGCATCGCGCCCTTGAGGGCGACGTTGGAGAGCCCGTCGGGGACGATTCCGCGCTGGTAGAAGGGCTGCGGGACGGTCTTGCTGACGCCACCGCCCGCGCCGCCGTTGAAGGTGCCGGGGAAGCCGGCCCAGCTGTTGCCGTCCTTGGAGAGGACCGCCTTCTGGGTGCCCCAGCCGGTCTCCCACTGGTAGGTGTCGTGCTTGCCGACGGCCAGAGAGGTGCCGCCGACGGCGGTCACCCAGGCGGAGTTCGCCGGGGTGTCGACCTGCTTGGTGCCGGTGTGGGCGGCCTCGTCTCCGTTGTCGCCGGAGGAGAAGTAGAAGCCGATGCCCTGTACGGCGCCCTGCTGGAAGATCTGGTCGTAGGCGGCGGCCACGTCCGGGGTCTCGTTCGCCTCGATGTCGCCCCAGGAGTTGGAGACGATGTCGGCGAGGTGCCCGTCGATGATCTTGCCGAGCGAGTCGAGCAGATCGTCGTCCATGCAGGAGGCACCGCCGACGTAGACGATGTCGGAGTCGGGGGCGACCGCGTGGACGGCCTCGACGTCGAGGGTCTCCTCGCCGTACCAGCCGGCCGCGCCGCACTCCTCGATGTGCGTGTAGTCCTTGGGCAGCACCTGGGAGAGCTGGCCCCTGCGGTAGCCGGGGTCACCGTTGCGGGCGGCGTACTTGCTCGCGTCCTGGGCGATGGTCGGCGAGGCATAGGCGTCGGTGATCGCGACGGTGACGCCCTTGCCGGTCCACTTCTTCGCCCCGTAGGCGGCGCGCAGCTGCTTGCCGGTGTAGCCCTTGATCGCGTACGGAGCCTTGCTCCCGTAGGCGGACGGCAGCTCCTTGTCGGTCTTGGAGCCGTAGTACGAGGAGAACGGGCCGGAGTTGCGGAAGACGCCTTCCGGCGGCGGCAGTTCGCCGGAGTGGTGCTTGGCGAGCTTGGGCGCGTTGTCCAGGCCGGTGACCGTTAGGACCGCGTCGGCCAGGGAGGCGGGCGCGGAGGCGGTGGTCGAGGGCGCGTGGTAAGTGTGCCCGCTCTTGAGGTAGTTGTGCAGATCGGTGGCGAAGGCGCGCTCGGCGGCGGCCGCGTCACCCTTGACCGTCACATACCGGTTGGTGGTCCCGGTGACCGTCAGGCCGGACGTTTTCAGCCAGTCGGTCACCCTGGCTATCTGGTCGTGCGTGGCGCCGTAGCGGGCGCGCACCTGGGCGGGGCTCAGGTACTTCCCGTACGTGGCGGAGTGCGGGTCGGATACCGCCTTCGCGTAGTCGGCGAGGCCCTTGGCATCGCGGCCGGCCAGGTAGACGCGGGCGGTGACGGCCGCGGAGGCGGAGGTGGCGCCCCGGTCGGCCTGCCGGGTGGCCCACAGGGGCTTGGTGCCCTGCAGGGCGTGCCGACCGCCGTCGTGGCCCGCGGCGTCGGCGGCGGGCGCGCCGAGCGCGAGCGCGCCGGCGACC
>NZ_QUAC01000305.1 GCF_003389455.1 Streptomyces inhibens
CGGGGGGCTCGGGGGTGGTGGGCCGGTGGGTGACGCCGGTGTGTCGCGGGGCTGACGTGCGGGGGGCGGGGGCGGGGGGAGGGTGTTGCGGTACGGCATAGGCTGTGCCTCAAAGCCAGCTTCAGCCAGGGGGCAACCGCGATGACGACAGGTCGGCAGGCGGCGGGACATGCCGCGCCACCGAATACGGCCTATGCCGGGCAGGTTGTGCATTTCCCGGACCCGGTTCGTGCCGCGCGGTATCCCGCGGGGGTGCGGATGGACGGGCGGGGCTTCCCGGAGTTCTCGCCGTATGCCCGGGCGGCGGCGGAGATTGCCGAGCCGCCGGAGGGTTTCGGCGTCGATGAGCTGCGGCTGACGGATTATGTGTCGGCGAATGCCGCGCTGCATGCGCAGGGGCATGAGCTGTGGATAGATGTGCCGGCGGTGGCGACGCCGCACGGCTGGACCTGGCATCACGTGGCCGGTACCCGGCGGATGGAGCTGGTTCCGGTCGAAGTGAAGGCGCTGTTGCGGCATCACGGTGGGCTGGCGACGGCTGCTGTGGAGCACGGCAAGCGCGGTACGCGGCCGTTGCAGGAGACCCGGCCGGTGCATTTCGGGCTGCCGCACCGTGATCTGTCGGTGGGTGAGGAGCAGGTGGCGCAGGCCGAGGAGGCGCTGGGCTATCGGCTGCCGGGTGCGTACCGGTCGTTCCTGAAGGCGGCGGGCGGGTGCGCGCCGGTGGGTGCGGCGCTCGACGCGGAGTTGGGGCTGCTGGTGGACCAGCCGTTCTTCACGGTGCGGGACGACGCGGCGGTCAACGATCTGGTCTATGTGAACAAGTGTCTGCGGGACCATTTCACCAAGGACTATCTGGGCGTGGCGTTCGTGCAGGGCGGTGTGGTCGCGGTGAAGGTGCGTGGCGAGGCGCTCGGTTCGGTGTGGTTCTGCCCGTATGACGATGCGCGGGATCAGGACGGGTGGACGGTGCAGGAGCGGGTGGAGCGGCTGTTGTTGCCGTGCGGTGCGGATTTTGACGAGTTCCTGCTGCGGCTGGCGGGGAATCCGCCGGAGCTGGAGACCGTGGCGAACCTGATGGTGGACGGCGGTTTCGCGTACGCCGTCGCGGTGGGGGGTTGAGCGCGGTGGTGACGTTCGCGCAGGCGCAGGAGCGCGCGGAGCGGTGGGTGAACGGCGAGGTGCCGGCGCCGCTCCATCGTGAGGTGCGGGTGCGGGAGTTCGATCTGGGTTTTGTGGCCTGGGCGGAGGACCGTGAGGGGGGTCCGGCGACGGATGGCGGCCGGGCGCGGCTGGTGATCGCGCGGGACAGCGGGGAGACGACGCTGTGGCCGGGGCTGCCGGTGGGTGAGGTGATCCGGCGGTACGAGGAGGAGTACGGCGCTCCCGTGGACGGCGGGTACGGCGCGGCCGAGGCTGCGCCGCAGCGGATCGATCTGGAGGCGACGTCGTTTCTGCTGACGCCGCCGGAGTGGCTTCAGGAGGCGGCGGACGCGATCGGCCTTCCGGACCGGCGGGGTGAGGGGGGCGCGGCGTCGGGTGCCGGCCCGGCTCCTTCGGCGCCTTCGCGGGCCGAGGTGCCGTCGCAGGCTGCTGCGCCGTCGGCTGCGGATGCCTGGGCCGAGGTGAGTGTGAACGGCGCCGAGGGCGGGGTCACGCAGCTCGGCGGGGATGCGGTGGAGGCGGGTGCCGGCGTTGCCGCGCCGGCCGGGTCTGCCGTTCCGTCGGGTGCGGCGACGCCGTGGGCCGGGGCGGACACGACCGCCGAGGTGGGGTCCGAGGACCGGTCGGTGGGGCTGCCCGCGACGGTCTTCGCGCCGCCGCTGGCCGGTTTCGACGAGGAGGACGACGCTCCCTCGACGCCGAGGGCGCGGCCGGATGCGAAGACCGAACTGCTGCGCGGCGGCAGTCAGTTGCCGCGTACGCAGGTTGCGCCCGCGCTGGATCTGCCGGACGGGGCCGCGCCGCAGGGCGCTGCGGCCGGCGGGCCCGTACCGCCGCCGATGCCGCCGGCGCCGCCCGCGGTGGGGGGACTGCCGGATCTGCCGCCGCCGTC
>NZ_QUAC01000306.1 GCF_003389455.1 Streptomyces inhibens
CGGCCGAGCCACCCCACACCCCCGGATCAACGGTCCCGGAGTGATCCAACCACCTCGAAGATCATTTCGTTAGGAGTTCTAAGTGATGTTGTGGTCCCGCTCGGCGAAGCGGCGGATGGCAATATCGGTGCTCACGGCGACGGCCACGCCGGTCGGGACGGTACCGCGCGCCTTCGGGGCCCAGGCGCTCGCGTCGTGGCCCGCCTCGTAGTACAGGTTGGCCGACGAGCCCGCCGTGCCACTGAACCAGTAGACGCTGATGTTCGTCAGCAGGCGGTCGCGACCCACAGCGTCTTCGGGGAGCTCGGCGGCGGCGTCCGTCCACTCCTTGAACTTCTCCGAGATCCAAGCAAGCTGGCCAACCGGTGAGTCGTGCAGACCGTAGGAGAGGGTTTGCGGACGGGTGGACTGGATGGCGTTGAAGCCCATCTTGTCCTGCTGGAAGTTCTCCAGCCGCGCCAGCCGCTCCTGCTCCGGCCCGGTCAGCCCCTCGAACTCGGCGGGATCTCCGGAGGGGAAGGTGAGCAGACCCTTGACGTGAATGCCGACGACCCGGTCGGGTGCCTGGCCGCCCCATCTCGGCGGCGATCCAGGCGCCACCGCCCGTTCCCTGAATACCGTGGGTGCTGTAGCCGAGCCGACCCATCAGCAGTACAGCGGCGTCAGCTTCCTCGAAGCCTGGTTCCACGACGTCGAAAACCAGCACCCCGACATAGCCTTGGAGCGCATGGCGGTGCCGTGGAGACGCGTCCGTGGTGGTGCTGCCACTGTCGGACCGTTGGCGACGGGTGACGATCCACGCTGAATGCATGGGCACCGCGCACGGCCTGTTCGGCGCGCTCGCTTTCGCCCATGCGGCCGACGTCGTTTCCCTCGTCCTGGCCCGGCTGACTCCGTTCCAGAGCTGGCTCCTGCCAGGTCTGGAGCACTCCGGGCCGCCAGCGCCGCACGTTGCTGCCCAAGTCGGTTCTACGCCGGTCCCGCCAGGTCGATGTGCCCCTCGTCAGCCTGTAAAAGACGTGACCCGGAGCTCACGCGCTGCCACGGAAACCTGACACCGCGAAGACGGCCACAGACCGGGATATGGCAGCGTTTTACAAGGCCAACATGCCTTTACTGCTTCGAATTTCGTTGATCATCAGGGGTTGTGGCCATGTTTTCGTCGTGCCACGCTCCACCACGTCGCGACACCGGGATCCACCGCCTGACCAGACGCAACCGCGAAGGGCCACCGTGCATTTCGAGACGCTCAAAGCCAAGATCCACCGCGCCACCGTCACACAGTCCCGCCTCAACTACGTCGGATCCATCACGATCGACCTCGACCTGACGGAAGCGGCCGGCATCCGCCGCCACGAGAAGGTCGACCTGGTCAACGTCACCAACGGCGCCCGTCTGTCCACCTACGTGATCGAAGGCCCCGGGGGCTCCGGCGTCATCGGCGTCAACGGCCCGTCGGCACGCCAGGCCCAAGTCGGCGACCTGGTCCTGATCGTGTCGTACGCCTCGGTCACGCCGCAGGAGGCCGACGAGTTCGAGCCGAAGGTCGTCTTCGTCGACGGTAAGAACAAGATCACCGGTTTCGGCGGGGACGCGGCCGAAGTGCCGCCCGGGAGTGGCCTCATACGCGGAGATCAGGTAGCCGGCGCCTGATCGGACGGGCCTCGGGACCGCCGTAGCGAACCGGGGCCCGTTACGCATCGCCCTAAAGGTTGTCCCGTAACGGCGGGGCGCAAGTGAGATGATCTCTCATGCCGTCAGTATGCTCGCGACCACTGACAACGCCCGCGGCGGCCCAGTAACGCCCATCTGGACCTGCCCCAGGCGGGCGGCGACCACCGGCGGGTGCTGGCTGTGCTGAGATTCCCGGAAGGAAACGGCTGACCCCGGGCGCTCGCCGAAGGCCCGGCCGACGCCGGGGCGGGCGAAAAGGTTGGTGTGCGGGGCCGGCGGAACCGGGTAATGTCTTTGTCATGTTCTTCCAGACGCCGATTTACGAGTGAGAGCGTGACGGGCCCCTGCTGGCGTCCTTCGACGTCGCCGCCCGTCCCCCACCGATGAATCCGTAGATCACTTCACATCACTACCGGGAGAACCCGTGACCGTGAGCAAGAACATCAACAACCCCGTGGGCATGGGCGGCGGCCAGCGCAAGAAGCTGTCCCGCGCCGAACGGCAGAACAAC
>NZ_QUAC01000304.1 GCF_003389455.1 Streptomyces inhibens
ACGCCCCCGCACCAACCTCCCCACCCCCCTCACCGAACTCCTCGGCCGCCAGGACGCCGTACACCAGGTCGAGGCGCTCCTCGCAGCCACCCGCCTGGTGACGCTCACCGGCCCCGGCGGCGTGGGCAAGACCCGCCTCGCCCTGGAGACCGCGAGCCGGCTCACCGACACCTTCCCGGACGGCGTCCGGCTCGTGGAACTGGCCGCGCTGAGCCGCCCGGACGACCCCGCACGCGGCCGGGAGGCCAAGTGCACCGCCGCCGAGCTGGCCGAGGCGGTGCTGGCCGTGCTCGGCATCCGGGAGGGCGCCGCGGCCGGCCCGGTGGCCGAGCGGCTCGTCGGCGCGGTGCGCGGCAAACGCCTGCTGCTCGTCCTGGACAACTGCGAGCACGTCGTGGAGGCGGCCGCCGAGGTCACCGCCGAGTTGCTGGCCGCGGCACCGGAGCTGCGCGTGCTGGTGACCAGCCAGGAACCGCTGGGCCTGGCGGGCGAGGCGCTGTGGACCGTACCGCCGCTGGAAGGTGCCGGCGCCGTCGCGCTGTTCGCGGCCCGGGCGACCGCCGCCGATCACACCTTCGTCCTGGACGCGGACACCACACCCGCCGTGGCGGAGATCTGCCGCCGTCTGGACGGCATCCCGCTCGCCCTGGAGCTGGCCGCTACCCGCGTACGCGCACTGGGGGTACGGGAGTTGAGCGCCCGGCTGGACGACCGGTTCCGGCTGCTGGCGGCCGGCCGGCGTGGTGCGCCGCCTCGTCAACAGACTCTGCGCGCAATGATCGACTGGAGCTGGGAGCTGCTGCCCGGCCCCGAACGCACCGTGCTGCGCCGACTGGCCGTACAGGCGGACGGCTGCACCCTGGAGGCCGCCGAAACGGTCTGCGCGGGCGGCGAGGTGGGGCGGGACGAGGTGCCCGAGCTGCTGGCGCGCCTCGTGGACCGCTCACTGGTGACGGTGTCCCGGACGCCGGACGGGCTGCGCTACCGCCTTCTGGAGACGGTCGCCGCCTACTGCCTCGAACGTCTGCGGGAGGCCGGCGAACTGGACGCCGTCCGTCGGCGCCATCACCGCTACTACACCGAACTCGCCGAAGGTGCCGCCCCTTTGCTGTACGGACCGGCCCAACGGGAGTGGCTGGAGCGGCTCGATCAGGAGGCCGCGAATCTGCGGGCCGCGCTGGACGGTTCGGTCCGCGAGGGTGCCGCGGACCGTGCGCTGCGGCTGGTCAACGCGCTGGCCTGGTACTGGTTTCTGCGCGGCCGGCTCGCCGAGGCGGGCCGCTCGCTGGAGGCGGCGCTCACGGCCGCCGCATCGCGCGGCACAGAGGCCGAGGGGGCCGGCGACGTCACCTCCGGGGGCGCGGGCGAGGTGGTCTTCGAGGGCCGCCGGCTGCGGGCCGCGGCCTGGCAGGTCGGCATGGCGTCGCTGGCCGGCGGCGACGCCGGCCCGGTGGCGCGGGCCGCCGCCGTTCTCCAGCAGTACGAGGCCTACGACGACCCCGGTGGCCGGGCCCGGGCCCAGTGGTTCCTGGGATACGCCCAAGTGGGGCTCGGCGACCCGGTGGCCGCGGCCGAGCGGCTGGGGCGCTCGCTGGCCGCCTTCCGGGCGCTGGGCGACCGCTGGGGCACCGCCGCGGCGCTGAGCAGCCGCGCCCAGACCGGCGGCGGGGACCTTCTCGCGCGCCGTCGCGACGCCGAGGAGAGCGCCGCGCTCTTCGGTGAACTGGGCGACCGCTGGGGCCAGTTGCAGGCCGCCGAGGTGCTCGGCACGATCGCGGAGATCACCGGCGACTACGCCCGCGCCGCCCGGCTCCACCAGGACGGGCTGCGGATCGCCGAGGAGCTCGGCCTGTGGATCCAGGCCTCGTACAAGCTCTCCGGCCTGGGCCGGATCGCGCTGCTGACCGGCGATCTGACGGGCGCCCGCGACCTCCACGAGCGCGGCCTGCGGCTGGCCGGGGAACAGTCGCACCGGCGCGGTGAGATGTTCGCCGAGACCGGACTCGCCCTCGGCGCCAGAAGGGAGGGACGGCTCGACGACGCCGAGGCGCATCTGCTGCCCTGGCTGGAGTGGTGCCGTGGCCGCGACGGCGACCCCGGTACCGCGTTCGTGCTGGCCGAGTTGGGCTTTGTCGCCGAGCAGCGGGGCGATGCGGCGACCGCGCGCCGGCGCCACCTGGAGGGCTTCGCGGCGGCGCGCGCCACCGCCGACCCCCGCGCCGTCGCGCTGGCGCTGGAGGGCCTGGCC
>NZ_QUAC01000308.1 GCF_003389455.1 Streptomyces inhibens
CGTCCCGCTCGGCCTCGCGGATGGCGGCGGCGACCCGCGCGGAGCGGTCGGCGGCGGCGCGGTGCCGCAGCGCGATCTCGGCGGCCTGCCAGGCGCTGTGCAGCGTACGGGCGTCGTTCAGCTCGCGGCGCTGGGCGGCGGCGCCCTTCTCCGCGGCGGCCAGCGCCAGCGAGGCGTGCCGGTAGGAGAGTTCGGCGGAGACCAGGGAGCGGCGCTCGCGGATCCGCTCGGCGTCGGTGACGCGGTGGGCCGCGGCGGCGACCTGTTCGGCCAGCTCGGCGGTGCGGCCGCGCTCCTCGGTGCCGCGGGCGTGCAGCCGCTGGGCGAGGCCGCGGGTGCGGCGCTCCGCGCCGGCGTGCACCTCACGGGCGCGTTCGCGCTGCTCGGCGGCTTCGGCGATGCGCGAGAGCAGGTCGAGGGAGCCGGCGGTGAAGTCCCGCTCGGCGGTCAGCTCGGCGCGCCGGCCGAGCTTGTGGGCGAAGCCGTGCACGAGGTCGGCGAGGCCGTCGGTGTCCCGGGTGTCGGTGACGGCGCGCAGCAGCAGATCGGTGAAGTCCGAGTCGTTCTTGACCGCGAACAGGCCGGCGGCTTCACCCTCGTCGGCGTTCATCTCCCGCTGGTAGCGGAAGAGTTCGGGGTCGAGGCCCAGGTGGCCGAGGTGTTCGTTCCAGCGTTCGTGGATCTCTTCCCAGACGACATCGAGGTTGGGGTAGCTCTTCCCGGCCTCGGTGAGGACGTCGCGGAAGCCCTTCATCGTGCGGCGGCGGCCCTGGGCGCCGGAGGTGCCCTCGCCGCTCTCCTGGCGGGGGCGGACGACGGTGGCCTCGGCGACGGGGAGGGAGTCCAGGCTCATGCCGGGGCCGGGCCGGAAGCTGTACCAGGCCTCGGCGAACTTGCGGGGGTCGTTGGAGACCTGCCGGCCGCGCCATTCACTGACCTTGCCGACGACCACGCTCTCGCCGGTGAGGACGTGCTGCCATTCCAGGGCGACATGGCCGCAGTCGTCGGCGAGCAGGAATTTGCGCAGCACGCCGGAGCTGGCGCCGCCGAGGGTGTTGCGGTGGCCGGGCAGCATCACCGAGAAGATCAGCTTGAGCAGGACGGACTTGCCGCCGCCGTTCTCCAGGAAGAGGACGCCGGCGGGGGCCGGGCGGCGTGGCGGGCCGACCGGTTCGTCCTCGAAGAAGTCCGCCTGGGCCGGGGCCGGTTGGGGCACGGGCGCGCCGACTCCGCGCAGGTCCAGCACGGTGTCGGCGTAGCGCGCACCGGCGGGCCCGATGGAGTAGAGACGGACCCTGGACAGCTCGTACATGGCGGACTCTCGTTGTCGTGGCGGGTAGTGGTGCGGTGGTCGGGGCGGGCGGAGGCCGTGCGGGCCGGTCAGCCGGAGTGGAAGGGCAGTCCGGCGTCTGCGACCAGGTCGAGGTCGTCGGTGTCCTCGCCAGGCATCAGCGCGGCGCTGCCGTCGGTGACGGGGACGATGCCCAGCTCCAGCAGCTCGGCCATGGCGGCGCTGCCGGCCATGTCGCGGACCTGGAGCTGATAGCGGGCGGTGGTGCGGTAGGCGCCGCCGGCGTCGTCGCCGGTGCGCTGCAGGAAGCCGGAGTCGACGAGGAAGGTGACGGCCTTGGCGATGATGCCGGTGGTCGAACCGGCCAGCCGCCGGGCGTCCTTGGTGGCGCCGGTCGCGCTGCGCCGGGCGTAGATGCGCCAGGCGGATTCCAGGCCGGGGGCGTCGGTGGCGGGGTCGGTGTTCTCGCCCTCCTGCTCGGCGCGCTCCTCCAGACGGCGGCAGGCCTGCCGGACGAAGGCGTCGACGCCGTTGACGGTGATCCGGCCGATGTAGCCGTCGTCGGCGAGGTCTTCGGGGCGCGGGAAGGCCAGTGCGGCGACCGCCAGATGCGCCAGGCCGTGCAGGAAGCGGTCGGCGGAGTCGGCGGAGGCGCGGCGGGCGTAGTCGCCCATGCGTACGGCGAAGACGGAGTCCTCGGCGGCGGTGACGGCCATCCCGGCGCGGGTGGAGACCTCCAGGACGACCAGGCCGAGGCCGGTGGCGACGGCGTCGGCGAGCCGGGCGAAGGCGGGTTCGTCCCGATAGCGACGCAGCAGTTCGCCGTATTCGGCGTCGCGGGCGGGCAGCAGCTTGGGCTGGAGGCCGAAGGAGACCAGCCGGGCGGCGTCGGCGGCATCGGCGGGGGTGACGGGCGCCGGCCCCGCGGCGGCCGGTTCGGCGTCGGCGGTGGGCGCGCCCCGGCCC
>NZ_QUAC01000309.1 GCF_003389455.1 Streptomyces inhibens
CCCCCCTCCCACCCTTACCTCAGGCCCACTTCGACCCATCCCTTACAGGCTGATGTGGTACGCCTTGCGCAACGTCTCGTGCACGGTCCACTGCGTGCGGTCGCCCTCGCGCAGGACGCAGGCGTCGCCCGGTCCCACCTCGAGGACCGGGCCGCCTTCGACCTCGATGGTGGCGCGCCCGCTGACGACCACGAACAGCTCATTGGCCTCGGTGTCCGTCACCACACCCGGCGTGATCTGCCAGATCCCACGGATCTGCCGGCCGTCGGGGGACTCCCACAGCACCTTGCCCGTCACCACCGGCTCGCCGGAGACGATCTGGGAGGGATCCAGCGGATCCGGCTCCAGATCGGCGTCCGCGATACCGGGGATGTTGACCACGAACGATGCGGGCGCCGAGTCGTCGGCGGAGCCGGACTCGGAAACGGGGCCGGAGGAGGAGCCAGGGCCGGGCTCCGGAGTGGCGGCGGGCCGGACGTCGGGCGTGTTGGCGTCGAGATCGGAAGCAGCAGTCATGGCGGCGAGAGTATCGCCCGGGCTCATGCGCCCCGCAGCCGCTCCCACACCGCGCGGACCTGGGGTTCCAGATCCTCCAGTGGTCCGTCGTTGTCGATGACGAGATCCGCGACGGCCAGCCGCTGTTCACGGGTTGCCTGAGCCGCCATCCGGGCCTTCACCTCGTCCTCCGCCATACCGCGCAGCCGTACCAGTCGGTCCAGCTGGGTCTGCGGTGCGGCATCGACCACGACCACCAGGTCGTACAGCGGCGCCAGGCCGTTCTCCGTCAGAAGCGGCACATCGTGGACCACCACCGCGTCCGGCCCCGCCGATGCCTCGAGTTCGGCCGACCGCGCGCCCACCAGCGGGTGCACGATCTCGTTCAGGGCCTTCAGCTTTTCGGGGTCGGCGAACACGATCCCGCCGAGCTTCGGCCGGTCCAGTGTGCCGTCCGGCGTGAGTACGTCGCCCCCGAACTTCTCGACCACTGCCGCCAGTCCGGGTGTCCCCGGCTCGACAACTTCGCGTGCGATCTTGTCAGCGTCCACGATCACCGCGCCGTACGACGCCAGCAGTCGCGACACCTCGCTCTTGCCTGCACCGATTCCGCCGGTCAGCCCCACCTTCACCATGGGCCCACGCTATATGGTGCGCGCGGACGGCAGGTGCCCAGGAGGCGCCGGGTGGCGGGGGTGGCCGGATCAGGCCCCGCTGCCGCCGCTGTCTCCCTCCCGCTCCGCCAGGAACCGTTCGAATTCCCTGCCGATCTCGTCGGCAGACGGGAGTTCCACCGGCTCGGCCACCAGGTTCCCCCGGCTCTCCGCCCCGGCCACCGCGTCGTACTGGTGCTCAAGACCGCTGACCAGCGCGACCAGCTCCTCATCGCCCTCCGAGATCTGCCGCTCGATCTCCTCCTGCGTCCGCAGCGCCTCCGTACGCAGCGAATGTGCCGCCCCCGGCAGCACCAGACCGGTCGCGGCCGTCACCGCCTCCAGCGCCGTCAGCGCGGCGTCCGGATACGCGGACCGGGCGATGTAGTGCGGTACGTGCGCCGCCACGCCCAGGACATCGTGGCCCGCTTCGGCCAGTCGGAACTCGATCAGCGCCTCCGCGCTGCCGGGCACCTGCGCCTCGTCGAAGAAGCCGCCGTGCCCCGGCATCAGATCGGTGCGGTTGCCGTGCGGGGTGATGCCTACAGGGCGGGTGTGCGGGACGCCCATGGGGATGCCGTGGAAGTTCACCGAGAGGCGCACACCGAGCCGCTCCACGATTTGCTTCACGGCGCCCGCGAAGCGCTCCCACTCGACGTCCGGTTCGGGTCCGGACAACAGCAGGAACGGTGCGTCGGTGGTGTCGCGCACGAGCCGCAGCTCGATGCTGGGGGTCTCGTAGGCGGTCCAGCGGTCGCGCTCGAAGGTGAGCAGCGGGCGGCGGGCGCGGTAGTCGACGAGGCGGTCGTGGTCGAAGCGGGCGACGACCTCGTTCGGCAGGCCGTCCAGCAGCCTCTGCACGATCTGGTCGCCGGTCTCGCCGGCGTCGATGTACCCGTCGAAGTGGTACAGCAGCACCAGTCCGGCGGAGTCCCTGGAGGCGATTGCCTCGACCTCCGCGAGCCCGCTCGGCTCCCATTCGTACAAACTCTGGGGATCCAACACAGTGACCGCTCCTCCTCGTTCTCATGAGCGCCAACGCGCGATCGTCCGTAGGCATTCCCCGCGCCGGACGCCACCCGCCGCACTTCGGCCACGCCCCCTGCCCCACACCGGCCCCACCCGGCCCACCCCACCCACGCCGCC
>NZ_QUAC01000312.1 GCF_003389455.1 Streptomyces inhibens
CCCAGCACCCACCCCAACCGGCCCCTCAGCGGCACTACGCACCCCAGCCCGCCCCCCAAGCCACCCCCCGGGCCCCCTCGCAGCCCCAGGCCTACGCTCAGCCCCAACCCCAGCCGTACGCCCAGCCCCAGCCGCACCCCCAGTCGCAGTCCCCGGTACCGCCGCACATGCCGGCCGGGCCGGTCGCGCCCGCGATGCCGCCCCAGGCGCCGGCCCCTACGGCCTCACCGGCCCCTACGGCCTCACCGGCCCCCGCAGCCCCGCCCGCCCCCGACAACCGGAGCCCCTTCGACGGCGGCCCGATCCGCTGATCCACCCCCTCGCGGCGGCTCCCCTGGCACCCTCCCTGCCACCTCCCCCGTCGGCTCACGCCAGCCCCGCCGGTCCGCCCTGTGAGACGGCTCCTGAGACAATCGGGCACGACGTCTACGCTGCCGCCCGCCCAGGTAGGGCGAAGTAGGGACAAGCTCACCGTCGGCGACGACGCGGCCGCTCAGGCAGCTCGGGCAGGGCCTAGACTCCCGTCCGTACAGATCGTCGAAGTCGTTGAACAAGCGCAGTCAGGGAGCGAGGGGCGGACGTGCCGGACGCGACCGTACGCACCACCGTCGCCGCGGACTATTTCCAGGGCTACTCGGTCGTCGGGATCATCGCCGTGATCGGTGTGCTCTTCGTCGCCGTGGCCTTCGGTGCCGGGCGGCTGCTGCGGCCTGTGGTGCCGACGCCCGAGAAGCTGCTGACGTACGAGTGCGGCGTGGACCCGGTCGGCGAGGGCTGGGCGCACACCCAGGTCCGCTACTACGTCTACGCGTTCCTCTACGTCATCTTCGCCGTCGACTCGATCTTCCTGTTCCCCTGGGCGACGATCTTCGCCGCCCCCGGTTTCGGCGGCGTGACGCTGGTGGAGATGTTCATCTTCCTCGGCTTCCTCGCCGTCGGCCTGCTCTACGCATGGAAGAAGGGCGTCCTGGAATGGACGTGACCCCCGTCTCCAACAGCTCGGCAGCCGCGTCCGAGGGCGCCGCCCCCGAGTTCCTGCCGGAGCCGCGGCGCCTGGGCAGTCTCGCCCGGCTCGCGCCCGAACCGATGAAGGTGGTCCTGAACTGGGGCCGCCGCTACAGCCTGTGGGTCTTCAACTTCGGCCTGGCCTGCTGCGCCATCGAGTTCATCGCCGCGTCCATGGCGCGCCACGACTTCATCCGGCTCGGCGTGATCCCGTTCGCGCCCGGCCCCCGCCAGGCCGACCTGATGGTCGTCTCCGGCACCGTCACCGACAAGATGGCGCCCGCGGTCAAGCGGCTCTACGAGCAGATGCCCGAGCCGAAGTACGTCATCTCCTTCGGGGCCTGCTCCAACTGCGGTGGCCCGTACTGGGACTCGTACTCGGTCACCAAGGGCGTCGACCAGATCATTCCGGTGGATGTGTACGTACCGGGCTGCCCGCCGCGTCCCGAGGCGCTGCTGCAGGGCATTCTCAAGCTCCAGGAGAAGATCGCACGCGAGTCGCTGGGGGAGCGGTACGCCCAGGGCGGCGCCGCCCGGCCTTCGGCGGCCGCGCTGCGCAGCGGCCTGGTGACGCCGCCCGCGCCGAAGACGGCGGGGGAGGAGCCCCGATGAGCGAGCAGCCCGAACAGCCCGAGCAGCCGGCTCCCGAGCCGGTCGTCGGCTGGCTGCCGCGCCCCGCGAGCGAGATCTTCGGTACGGGTGCCACGGCGGAGCTGGCGTACGACCTGCTGACCGTCGACGTCCCCGCCGACAGCTGGCTCGCCGCGCTGACCGCCGCCCGCGACGACCTCGGCTGCACCTATTTCGACTGGCTGAGCGCCGTCGACGAGCCCGGCACCGGCTTCCGTATCTGCGCGCACCTCGTGGAGGTGGCGCGCCCCGGCACCGTCCACCGGCTGATCGTCCGTACGACCGTGCCGCACGATGCGGCCGCGCTGCCCACCGCCGTGGGTGTGTACGCGGGCGCCGGCTGGCACGAGCGCGAGACCCACGAGATGTTCGGCGTCGACTTCACCGGCCACCCGAACCTCGTACCGCTGCTGCTCCCGGAGAGCTTCGAGGGCCACCCGCTGCGCAAGGACTTCGTCCTGGCGGCACGCGTCGCCAAGGCGTGGCCGGGGGCCAAGGAGCCGGGCGAATCCGAGCACGGTGGGCCCAAGCGCCGTCAGATGCTGCCCCCGGGCGTCCCGGACCCGAATGAGTGGGGTCCGCTGAAGGGGCAGCTGCCGCCTGCGCCGGCGCGTCCGGCGCGGGGTGCGCGTGCGGCGGGTGGTGCGCGTGCGGCGGCGGGTGCCGCG
>NZ_QUAC01000311.1 GCF_003389455.1 Streptomyces inhibens
CGGGCCGCCAGCCGCGCCCCGGCCGCCCGCAGCGCGAGCGGCAGGTGGCCGCAGGCCGCCGCCAGCGCCGCGACCGCATCCGGTTCCTGCTGGATCCGGTGGATTCCGGCGATCTTGCCGATCAGTTCCACGGCGTTGTCGGCGCCGAGTCCCCTCAGCGGCAAGGTCACCGTGGCGGGCATCGCGGCCAGGGCGCGGCCGGTGATCAGCACGGCGCACCGGGCCGCGCCCGGCAGCAGCGGTTCCACCTGTGCCGTGGTCGCGGCGTTGTCGAGCACGACGAGGACGGCCCGCCGCGAGAGCATGGTGCGGAAGAGCGCCGCGCGCTCGGCCAGGGAGGCCGGTATCCGCTCGGCGGGGACACCCAGCCCGGTCAGGAACCCCGCGAGGACCTCGGCCGGCTCGGCGGGTGCGCCGTCGGGCGCCCGCAGGTTCGCGTACAGCTGGCCGTCCGGGTAGGTTCCGGCGACCGCGTGCGCCGCCCGCAGGGCCAGCGCCGTCTTCCCGGCCCCGCCCATGCCCGTGATGACCGCGACGGAGTGTGGCCGGCCCGTGGTCAGCGCGGAGACCAGCGCCGACATCTGCTCCTGGCGGCCGGTGAAGTCGCACGGCACCGGCGGCAGTTGGGCGGGCTCCTGCCCCGCGGAGACGTCCTCCCGCGCGGTCTCCGGCGGCGGTACGGCATCCACGCCGCCCTGGGCGGGCGCCAGAAGGAGGGCATGGTCCCCCGCAAGGATCGCGGCGTGCAGCGTGCGCAGCGCGGGCCCGGTGTCGATGCCCAGGTCCTCGGCGAGCACCCGGCGGGCGCGGTCGTAGGCCGACAGCGCCTCGGCCGCGCGCCCCGACCGGTACAAGGCGAGCATCAACGCACCGTGCAGACGCTCCCGGTAGGGATACGTCTTCAGGGCCCGCACGATGTCCGGCACGACCTCCGCGTGACGTCCGCACACCAGCAGCAGCTCCAGCCGGTACTCCAGCGCGGACGCCAATTGCTCGCCCAGCGCACGACGCCAGTCCCGCGCGAACGGCCCGGGCAGTCCCGCCAGCGCGGGTCCCTGCCACAGCGCCAGCGCCTCCTCCAGACCGGCGGCCCCCGCGGCGGGGTCACCGGCGTCGGCATACCGCCGGGCCCGCGCGGTGAGCCGGCCGAAGAACAGGGCGTCCACCCGGTCCTCGGGGAGCTGGAGTACGTACCCGTCGGCCATGGTCTCGATGGCGGACGGGGCCTCGCCGCCGCCTGGTTCCGCGCGGGCCTCGCGGCCCAGGTGCGTCCGCAGCCGGTGAATGTAGGTGACGACCACCCGCCGGGCGGAAGCGGGCGGATCGTCGAAGTAGAGGCCGTCGATGAGTTCGTCGACCGTCACCAGCGTGCCGGGGCGCAGCGCCAGGGCCGCCAACACGGTCTGGGGGCCGGGCGCGCCGGGCCGGGTGACGTTCCCCCGGGCCGAGACGTACCGGACGGGACCCAGTAATCGGAGCCGGTCCGCCCCCTGCACCGCAGGCATGTGCGACATCGTCACCCGCACGTCTCTCGTAAGACGGCCTCTCGAATCCACGGGACCTTCCGGATATCAGGGGACTTTCGGGGCCCCTTGAATCGTTTGGCGAGGATCATGGGCTGCGGGCAAGTGCGCGAACGCCGATGCATATCACCCTCCTTCATCGCAAGCCGGCCATTTCGTCGACGGGGCCGGTAGCGCCCTCACGGCTGCCCCCGGCCGGGACCGCCGCGCAGCAGCTTGCCCTTGCCCGCTGGCGTTCGGCTGACGTTCGGCTGACGCAGCCGCTCCTGGACGATGGATGGCATCGCCCAAGTCAGGTAAGAACGATCTGTCGGGGGACTGGGCGGCCGGCTAACCTCCGCGAGCGCGGAGCGGACGGCCGGGCTGCGGTCACCGCCATCCAGTGGTCACGGCGTGACCTACCGGTTGCCCTGGAGAACGTGTGGCGAAGAAGCGCGCGGAGATCTTCTTGAAGTCGTCGTCTGCGCGGGGCTGACCTGCGGGGATTGGCTGGTAACCCGCTTTGACCTGCGGTGATGAGTGTTTCCGGTGCTTTCACCGTGCGGCCCGGTTACGCGGTCGATTTTCCCCGGGCGCTCCCCAACGGGGCTTCGTTCTCCCCGGATTCTCCCCAGCGGCAGTGCTTGACGAGAAGCTCGATGACGGCTTTTGGCTGATCGACGCGCGGGCTACTCACCGTACTGTTCGGGCGCGGGCAGTGACCGGGTCCGGCCTCCGAGCCGAGGCGTGCGTGCCCTGGTTTCAGGGCACGCACGCCACCTACCGCGGGCGCCCCTTCGGCGGTAC
>NZ_QUAC01000313.1 GCF_003389455.1 Streptomyces inhibens
CGCGCAGCCGACGGCCGCGCCGGGCCCGGGGCCCGGAGCCGGCCCGACCGCCGCGCGCGGGCATCTCAGTCCTCCCGCAGGACGTAGCCGACGCCGCGCACCGTGTGGATCAGCGGCCGGCTGCCCGGGACATCGACCTTGCGCCGCAGATAGCCCACGTACACCGCGAGGTTCTTCGAGCCCGGTCCGAAGTCGTAGCCCCAGATCCGGTCGTAGATCGTCGAGTGGTCCAGGACGATCCCGGCGTTGCGGGCGAGCAGTTCCAGCAGCTCGAACTCGGTCCGGGTCAGCTCCAGCTCACGCTCCCCGCGCCAGGCACGGCGCGAGGGCCCGTCGATCCGCAGATCGGCCGCCTCGACCAGACCGCTGTCCGCCACCCGGACGTCGTACGCCCCACCGGCCGCACCGGCCTCGCCGAACTCACCAGCCTCCTCGCCACCGGCGCCGTACTCCGCCCCGGACGCCCCCGCGCCCGCCGTCGTCCTGCGCAGCAGCGCCCGCAGCCGGGCGAAGACCTCCTCGACCTCGAACGGCTTGACCACATAGTCGTCGGCCCCGGCGTCCAGGCCGGCGATCCGGTCCGCCGTCTCGACCCGGGCGGTCAGCATCAGAATCGGGGTGCGGTCCTGCTCGGCCCGCAGCACCTGGCACACCTGAAGCCCGTCGATGCCCGGCATCATCACGTCCAGCAGGATCACGTCCGGCCGCTCGCGGTGCGCCGCGGCGAGCGCCTGGATGCCGTCGGCGACGGCGGTGACCTGGTACCCCTCCAGGGTCAGGGCACGCTCCAGGGCGGTGCGGATGGGGCGGTCGTCCTCGGCGAGCAGTACGGAATGGGTCACCCGGCAAGTCTGCCAAGGCCGCGGGGGTGCGGCGGCGGGCGGCCGGTCCGGCGGTGGGTTTCTTACCCGGCTCTCACCCGGGGTCTTACCGGGCTCTCACCCCGGCCACGCCCTCGGCTTACCCCTTGCGGACACGGTTGCCCCGTGCCGGACGGGCCTCGCGCGGCGACCCGGCCGCGACGAGCTCCCAGCCGGTCGCCACGACTCGGCACACCTCGGGGAGAACACGACACCGTATGAAGATCACCCTGCTGCTGCACAACGCCTACGCCATCGGCGGCACCATCCGCACCACCTTCAACCTCGCCGCCGCGCTCGCCGACCGGCATGACGTCGAGATCGTCTCGATGATGCGGCACCGTGAGGTCCCGCGGTTCACCGTGGACCCCCGGGTGCGGCTGGTGCCGCTGGTGGACACGCGGGTCGGCAGCGAGGACATGGCGGACCCGCGGTTCGGCGAGCCCGCGCGGGACTTCCCGCTCGCCGAGAAGCGGCACCACCAGTACAGCCGGCTGGTGGACGTGCGCGCCGCGGAGTTCCTGCGGACCACCGACGCGGACGTACTGATCGGCACCCGGCCCGGCATCAATGTCTACCTGGCCCGCTTCGGCCCCCGCCGGGCGCTGCGAATCGCCCAGGAGCACCTCCGGCACGACGCGCACAGCAAGCGGCTGCGCACCGAACTCGCCCGCCACTACCGGACGCTGGACGCCCTGGTCACCACCACCGAGGCCGATGCCGCCGTCTACCGCGCGCGGATGCCGCTGCCCGGCGTACGGGTGCTGGCGGTACCCAACATCGTGCCCGCGCCGGCCGGGCCGGCCTCCTCGGGCACCTCGAAGGTGATCGCCGCGGCCGGCCGGCTGGTCCGCGGCAAGCGCTTCGACCTGCTCATCGAGGCGTTCTCCGCGGTCGCCGCCAAGCACCCCGACTGGCGGCTGCGGATACACGGCGGCGGCGCCGAGCGCGCGCAGCTCCAGGGGCTGATCGACGGGCTCGGGCTGGCCGACCGGGCGGTGCTGACCGGGCCGCGCTCGCCGATCGAGGCGGAGTTCGCCAAGGCGTCGATCGTCGCCTCGGCCTCGGACGCCGAGTCGTTCGGTATGACGCTCGTCGAGGCGATGCGCTGCGGGGTGCCCGTCGTCAGCACCAACTGCCCGCTGGGCCCCGCGGAGATCATTCACGACGGCAGGGACGGGCTGCTGGTACCGCCCGGTGACGGACGGGCGCTGGCCGGCGGTCTGCTCGACCTCATCGAGGACCCCACGCGCCGCCGGGAGATGGCCGAGGCCGCGCTGAAGAGCTCACGCCGCTACGACCCGGAACCCATCGCCGAGCGCTACCAACTCCTCTTCCAGGAACTGTGTTCGACCCGCACCGGCCGCGCCTGGCAGCGCGCTCTCGGGCGCGGCCGGGCGCGCGCCCGGAACCTGCTGCGGCGGGCCCTGCGGCGTCGGGGCTAGCGGCTCCGGCGAGCCGGCGGGGCCGGTCCG
>NZ_QUAC01000314.1 GCF_003389455.1 Streptomyces inhibens
CGTGGGGGGTCGCGCACGGCACGCTCACCCCGGCCGCCGGCGCGGAGGCCGGGCCGGCCGGCGGGCCCGCGTGGATCGATCCGCCCCAGTGGCCGGCGGCCGCGAGCCAGGTCTTCGAGCCGGGCGACGAAATGGCGGTTGGGCAGGCGGTGCGCCAGCAGTACGGGGCGGTGCGCGACGAGGCGCATCCGGGGGCGTTCCAGCGGGAGGCGTGACGTACGGGGGCGCGGGCGGGCCCGGGCCTGTCCGTACATTGCGCTGTCCGTACATTGCGCTTCCCGTATGGCGCGCGCTCAGTCCAGATAGCCGCGGAGCTGGTCGGCGAAGGCGTGGTCGCGGAGTTTGTTGAGGGTCTTGGACTCGATCTGGCGTATGCGTTCGCGGGTCACGCCGAAGATCCGGCCGATCTCCTCCAGGGTGCGCGGGCGGCCGTCGGCCAGGCCGTAGCGGAGCTGGACGACCTTGCGTTCGCGTTCGCCGAGGGTGGACAGGACCGCGTCGAGGTGCTCGCGGAGCAGCAGGAACGCGGCGGATTCGGCCGGTGAGGCGGCGTCGCCGTCCTCGATGAGGTCGCCGAGGGCGACGTCCTCCTCCTCGCCCACGGGGGCGTGCAGCGAGACCGGTTCCTGGGCCAGTCGCAGCACCTCGCTGACGCGTTCCTCGGTCAGGTCGAGGTGGGTGGCGACCTCTTCGGGGGTCGGTTCGTAGCCGCGTTCCTGGAGCATCCGGCGCTGGACGCGCACCACGCGGTTGATCAGCTCGACGACATGGACCGGGACGCGGATGGTTCTGGCCTGGTCGGCGAGGGCGCGGGACATCGCCTGGCGGATCCACCAGGTGGCATACGTGGAGAACTTGTAGCCGCGGGCGTAGTCGAACTTCTCGACGGCGCGGATCAGTCCGAGGTTTCCCTCCTGGACGAGGTCGAGCATGGTCAGGCCGCGGCCGACATAGCGCTTGGCTACGGAGACCACCAGGCGCAGGTTGGCCTCGATCAGACGGCGTTTGGCCATGCGGCCCAGGACCACCAACTGGTCGAGATCGAAGGCGAGTTGGGAGGACAGGTCGGGGGTGTTGGTGAGCTTTTCCTCGGCGAAGAGACCGGCCTCGACGCGGCGCGCGAGCTCGACCTCCTCGGCGGCGGTGAGCAGCGGGATCCGGCCGATCTCGCGGAGGTACTGGCGGAAGAGGTCGGAGGACGGGCCGCTCGTGTCGGGGCGGGGCGCCGGCTCCGACTCCGGCTCCGGCTCCATCTCCGACACCGTCTCCGGCTCCGGCTCCATCTCCGACACCGTCTCCGGCTCCGGCTCCGGCTCCGGCTCCGGGGTGATCTCCTCGGTGAGCATCTCGGCGGCGGGTGGTTCGGCCTGCTGGGGCACGGTGAGCGGCTCGGTGACCGGGTCCAGGAGCGGCCCGGCGACCGCTCCTGCGACGGGTTCCGTGACCGGCTCCGTGACCGGTGGTGTGGCGGCCGGCGCGTCGGCGAGGGTCCGGGTCTGCACGGGGGCGACCTCCAGGGTGATCGCAGCTGAGGCGGCAGAAAGGTCGGGCACGGTTGCGGCCGAGCCGCCGGCCGTCCCGTACGTCAAGAGCGGTTCCGCGGGGGTTTCCGGTGCGGTGCGACCGGACCCGCCGCGCTCCGAGGACTCAGGCACCGCTCTCAGTGTGGAGTACGACACACTCCCGCCACGAGGGGCGTGCGAGCACTTTTTGAGTCCGGTCCGTGACCGAACGGCTACCGCGGGGTGTTTCCCGGGGAGTGGCGGACGCGCCAGGTGTGTTGTCCCGGCGCGTTGGTGACGGGTGACGCGCCTAGAGCGCCGCGTAGCCCCGCTCGCGCAGGGACTGGCCGTACTGCTGGAGGACCCAGAGTTCGTTCTGTACGGCGGCGAGGTGTTCGGGGTCGGCGCGGGGGCCCAGGCGCTGGAGGGTGCCGCGGATTTCGGTGATGCGCTGATTGACGGCGGCGAGGCGGACGGCGACCAACTGGACGCCGGCGTAGGACTCGTCGGGATCCCGGCGGGTGTGCAGCGGCTCGACGGCGAGCTCGGTGACCATGGCGCGGACGGTGTCGTCGGGGGCGGCCTCGCGCACCCGGGGGACGTAGGCGCTGTCGGCGGCGCCGGCCGCGGCGCCGCCGGCGTCCTCGATGCACTGGCGGACCGTCGCGTACGGCGGCGCCGTGAACTCGTCGGGCCCATAGGCGTCGAAGGCCGGGGAGACCAGGTCGGGGCGTTGCAGGGCGAGCTTGAGGAGCTCGCGCTCGACGCGGTGGGCGGGGCTGCGGAGATTGAGCGCCGGGCCGCGGGGGCCGGGCGCGGTGCGGGCCTGCTCGGGGGGCGGGGCCTGGCCGCGGCGCTGCTGGCGGC
>NZ_QUAC01000315.1 GCF_003389455.1 Streptomyces inhibens
CGCGGACGGGCCGGCGCGGGCTCCGCGGCCGGCACCTCGGCGACCGGCTCCGGCTCGGCGGCCGGCGCGGGCGTCGGCTCGACCGGCACCACGATCGCGGCGGTCTCCTCGGCGGCCTTGGGGGCGCCCGCCGGAGCGGACACCTTCCGGCTCACCCGACGACGGCCACGGCTACGGCCGGCGGCCGCCTCGGCCTCCGCGGGGCTGCTGAACCACTCATCGGTCTCGGCCACCGCGGGCTGCAGCTCGGCCTCCGTCACCGGGGCGGGCTCCAGCTCGGGCGCACCGCCGTCCGGGGTCGGCGCGGCGATCTCGGCCTCGTGGACGTGCGGCTCGGCCTGCGCGGCCTTGCCCTTCTTCTTGCGCTTGCCGCCACCGCCGACAGCCGTCGGCTGGTCCATGTGGACGATGACGCCACGGCCGTTGCAGTGCACACACGGCTCGGAGAAGGACTCCAGCAGGCCCTGGCCGACCCGCTTACGGGTCATCTGGACCAGTCCGAGCGAGGTGACCTCGGCCACCTGGTGCTTCGTACGGTCCCGGCCCAGGCACTCCAGCATCCGCCGCAGCACCAGATCCCGGTTGGACTCCAGCACCATGTCGATGAAGTCGATGACGACGATGCCGCCGAGGTCGCGCAGCCGCAGCTGACGCACGATCTCCTCGGCCGCCTCCAGGTTGTTCCTGGTGACCGTCTCCTCGAGATTGCCGCCCTGACCGGTGAACTTCCCGGTGTTGACGTCGATCACGATCATCGCTTCGGTCTTGTCGATCACCAGCGAACCGCCGCTGGGCAGCCAGACCTTGCGGTCCAGCGCCTTCATCAGCTGCTCGTCGATCCGGTACGTCGCGAAGACATCGACGTCCGAGGTCCACTTCTGCAGCCGGTCGGTGAGGTCCGGCGCGACATGCGCGACATAGCCGTGAATGGTCTCCCAGGCGTCGTCACCGCTGACGATGACCTTGGAGAAGTCCTCGTTGAAGATGTCGCGGACGACCCGGACGGTCATGTCCGGCTCGCCGTAGAGCAGGCTCGGCGCGTTGGAGCTGCCGCCGCTCTTGGCCTTCTTCTGGATCTCTTCCCACTGCGTCTGCAGCCGCTGGACGTCGCGCGCCAGCTCCTCCTCGCTCGCGCCCTCCGCGGCGGTACGGACGATGACGCCCGCGTCCTCGGGGACGATCTTCTTGAGGATCTGCTTGAGCCGCGCCCGCTCGGTGTCCGGGAGCTTGCGGCTGATACCGGTCATCGAGCCCTCGGGCACGTAGACCAGGTAGCGGCCGGGCAGCGAGACCTGGCTGGTCAGGCGGGCACCCTTGTGGCCGATCGGGTCCTTGGTGACCTGCACCAGCACCGACTGGCCGGACTTCAGCGCGGTCTCGATCCGGCGCGGGCCGTTGGACATGCCCAGCGCCTCGAAGTTGACCTCACCGGCGTACAGCACGGCGTTACGGCCCTTGCCGATGTCGACGAAGGCGGCCTCCATCGACGGCAGGACGTTCTGCACCTTGCCGAGGTAGACATTGCCGACGTACGAGGTCGCCTGCTCCTTGTTGACGTAGTGCTCCACGAGCACGTTGTCCTCAAGGACACCGATCTGGGTGCGCTCGCCGCTCTGGCGGACGACCATCACCCGCTCGACGGCCTCGCGGCGGGCGAGGAACTCCGCCTCGGTGATGATCGGCACCCGGCGGCGGCCCTGCTCGCGGCCCTCACGACGGCGCTGCTTCTTGGCTTCCAGGCGCGTCGACCCCTTGATCGACTGCACCTCGTCCGCGCTGGTGCCCTCGTCCTTCTTGCGGGGCTCACGGACCTTGACGACCGTACGCTCCGGGTCGTCGGCGCTGCCGGCCTCGACCTCGGCGGGCTCACCGGTGCGACGGCGCCGGCGACGGCGACGACGGCTGCTGCTGGTGCCGCCCGCCTGCTCCTCGGCCTCCTCGTGCGACTCCGGCTGCTCGGCGGCCTCCTCCTCGCCCTCCTCGGGCTCGGCCTCCGCCTCGGCCTCCCGCTCCTCGGCGTACTGCTCGTCGGCGCCCTCGGCGGCCTCACCGCGACGGCGGCGACGGCCACCACGGCGGCGACGGCGCGAGGGACGGTCTGCGGACTCGTCCTCACCGCGGCCGGCCTCGCCCTGCTCGGCCTCCGGCTCGGCGGCTTCCTCGGTCTCGGTTTCCTCGACCGCGGTCACCTGCTCGGGCTCGGCCGGGGCGCCACGACGGCGGCGACGGCGCGCGGCGGCGGGCTGCTCCTCCGTCACCTGCTCGGTGACGACCTCTTCATGGCGGGCCGCGGCATGGGCGGCGGCGGCCGCGGTCTCCGGCGTCTGGAACATCGGCTCGGTGAAGACCGGCGGCTGGAAGACGGCGGTCGGCGGCCGCTGTGCCCGGCGACGGCCGCGCAGCGGCGCCTCCTGCACGGGCTCCTCCTCGGCACGGGGCGCCTCGGCGGCCGGCTGCTCGGCGGCGCGCTCGCCACGGCGACGGGCACGGCGGCGGGGCGTCTCGGCCTCGGC
>NZ_QUAC01000316.1 GCF_003389455.1 Streptomyces inhibens
AGTGCGCCGGAGCGGACCGAGCGCCCGCGGCAGGACGCCAAGGGCTCGGGCTCGGGCGGTTCGGGAGCGGGCCGTCCGGCGGGCGCCCGCCCCGGCTTCGACGCCGACGCGGCCAAGGAGCGGATGCGCGGCGCCCTGCAGTCCGTCCGCAACGCCGCGGCCGCCGCGGCGGCCCGTTCGGAGTCCAGACCGGGCGACGGGAGCCGTCCGTCCGTCCCGCGCGCGTCGGTGACCGATGTCGTCCCGCGCCGCACGCTGATCATCGTGGCCGTGGTCGTCGCACTGGCCGTACTGGGCACGATCCTGGCCATCGCTCTGAGCGGCGGCGACACGAGCGGCACGAGCGGCAAGCCGGCCGGGAAGCATGACAAGGCGTCATCGTCGTCCGCGGGCCGGACGAAGCCCTCGACGGACTCGGCCGACAAGGGCGGCGACGCGGCGAAGGACCGGCCCGCCCCCTCGGGCCCGCAGTCGCCGAGCGCCGGCCCGGCCGACGACAAGGGCAAGGACGGCAAGGCGCTGCCCGACGGCTTCGCCGAGCTCTCCAACGGCTCGTTCCACTTCCGGATGGCGATGCCCAAGGGCTTCAAGCAGACCGACACGGCGGGACAGAACTCCGGCGCCATCTACAGCGCCTCGGGCGGCTTCCCGCGGGTCCAGGTCGACTACAACGCCAAGCCCGGCACCGACGCGGCGGCCGCCTGGCGCAGCCTGGAGCCGAGCGTGCGCGGCTCCAGCGACAGCTACCACCTCATCGGCATCAAGTCGGTGAAGTGGCGGAACTATCCGACGGTCGCGGACTGGTCGTTCACGCGGAAGCAGGACGGCGAGAAGGTTCGGGTCCTCGACCGCGGGTTCCGGGCCGATGACCAGCACGGTTACGCCATCATGATCACGTGCAAGGCGGACGCCTGGTCGGACAAGGCGTGCCAGGAGCTGATCGCGACCGCGTTCAAGACCTTCGCGGTGAAGGACTGAGACGGCGCGCGTCGTTGGGCCGAGGGGGCCGCAACCGCCCGTGCGGGCACGTATCGTGAGACATCTGAGACATCGAGGGCCGTACGCATCCGCAATCGGCGGGAATACGACCGGAAGTGACCGGAGGCGTCAGCGCCGATGGGTGGCTCCGGCGCGACGGTAGAGACAGCGCGCGCTGCGGGGAGGCGTCGTGGACGAGTACGCGGGAAGGGTGCTCGCCGAGCGTTACCGCCTGCCGTTGCGCCCGGTCGGCGACGACGACTTCACCCAGACCCGGGCGTTCGACACGTACAGCGGGCAGGAGGTCCTGCTCCGTCAGGTGCCGCTGCCGGAGGTCGTGGAGGCGGAGGTCGTGGGGGCGGAGGCGGCCGGGTTCGCCGAGGGAGCCTCCGGCGGTACGCGGGCGACGGGGACGCCGGGCGGCGCCGACCGCAGCCCCAAGGACCCCGCCGTACGGCGCGCCCTGGAGGCCGCCACGACCGCGGCCCAGCTGCCCGATCACCCCCGGCTGGAGCAGATTTTTGATGTCTTCGCGCAGGACGGCAGCCTGTGGATCGTCGGTGAGCTGCTCACCGCCCGTCCGCTGTCCGCGCTGCTCGCCGAGCGGACGCTGTCCCCGCACCGCGCCGCGGAGATCGCCGCGGATCTGCTGACCGCGCTGCGTGTGCTGCACGGGGACGGCCGGCTGCACCGCAACATCACCACCCGTACGGTCCTGGTCTGCGACGACGGCCGGGCGATCCTGACCGGGCTGGCGGCGGGCGCGGCCCAGGAGGCGCTGTGCGGATACGATTCGCCGCCCGCGGCCGAGAGCCCGCAGAACGGGACGGCCGTTGCTGCCGCACCCGCCGCGGCCAAGACCTCGCTGGCCAAGCCCGCCCCGGGCGACGGCGCCACCACCACTGCCACCGTCGCCAGCCCCGCATACGGCCGCCTCACCGCCGGGCTCGCCGCCGAACGGGCGCGGCAGGCGCGGCTGACCGTCATCGGCCCGGTCACCGAGCGCTGGGCGCCGGAGCAGGCCGGCCCCGTCCACGAGAACCGGCAGTCGGCGCCGCCGGTCGGCCCGGCCACCGATCTGTGGGCGGTCGGCGCGCTGCTGTTCCGCGCGGTGCAGGGGCATCCGCCGTTCCCCGAGGACAGCGCCGTGGAACTGGCGCAGCTGGTCTGTGCGGAGCCGCCCGTGGTCGCCGAGGAGTGCGGGGCGCTGCGGCCGGTCGTCGAGTCCCTGCTGTGTCAGGACCCCGCCGACCGGCCGGACTTCGAGGAGCTGCGCGGCCGGCTGCGCGCGCTGATCCGTACGGCGCCGGAACCGGCGGTGGGCAGCCGTCTGGTGACGATGCCGGCGCTGGAGCAGGGGACCGATCCGCGGCGGCTGCCGATCGTGCGGCGGCGCGGCGAACTCGTCCGTAAGGGGCGGCACAAGAAGAGCCGGACGGCCCGGCGCGCGCAGCAGCCGCAGTCGGTATCGACGATCGCGCAGGCGCCCGTCGCGCGGCCGCCGGGCCCCCGTCGTACGCCGGGCCCGGAGCAGACCGGCCCGGCCGCGCCGCCG
>NZ_QUAC01000317.1 GCF_003389455.1 Streptomyces inhibens
GCGGCTTCGCGCCGACCCGCGCCCAGCTGGCGCCGCCTGCCCGGCCGCGCGCGCAGGCGCCCGCGCTGCCCGGTGGCCGCGGTCTGGTCGTGGTGGCGAACCAGGGCTCGGGGCAGCGCTCGGGGCCCCTTCCGGACCGCACCCAGGAGGTGCACGGGGTGCTGCCGCACGCCGAGGTGGTGCTGTGCGGCGGGCCGGACGGGCAGCCGCTGGACAAGGCGCTGGAGGACGCCGCGGAGCGGGCCGGGGAGCTGGGCGGTGCGCTGGGGGTGCTCGGCGGTGACGGCACCGTCAATGCCGCGGCGACGGTCGCGGTGCGCTACGGGCTGCCGCTGGCGGTGCTGCCCGGCGGCACCCTGAACCACTTCGCGTACGACCTGGGGATCGAGACGTACGCGGCGGCGGCGCGGGCCGTGGAGACCGGCGAGGCCGTTGCGGTGGATCTGGCGCGCTTCCGGGTCGCTCCGCATCGGGAGGGGCGGTACTTCCTCAACACCTTCTCGATCGGGGTGTATCCGGAGCTGGTGCGGATCCGGGAGCGGTGGGCGGGCAGGATCGGCGCCTGGCCGGCCGGGGTGCTCGCGGCGTGGGAGGTGCTGCGTACCGCCGAGCCGTTGACGGTGCGGATCAATGGTGCGCGGCGCGCCGTCTGGCTGCTGTTCGTCGGCAACTGCCAGTACCGCGGGCTGGGGTTCGCGCCGGTGCGCCGGCACGACCTGGCGGACGGGGTGCTGGATGTGCGGGTGGTGCACGGCGGGCGGCTGGCCCGTACCCGGCTGCTGGCCGCGGCGCTGACGGGCACCCCGCGCAGCTCCCCGGTTCTGGGCGAGGCGCGGTTGCACCAGCTGCGGATCGGCGGTCTCCCGGACGGCGCCACCGTCGCCTTCGACGGCGAAGTCGCCACTGTCTCGGGCGAGTTGACATTGCAGAAGGAGAACGAGGCACTGACGGTCTATCGCCTGCTGCCCGAATAATGAGACCCCACTCTCACGATGCGAGATTCGCGCATACGGTGTGCTCACCACGCCGAAGCATGCGAAGGAGTCGACCATGCCGCAGGAGTCCGCCGTCTACACCCACGGCCACCATGAGTCCGTACTGCGCTCGCACACCTGGCGCACCGCCGCCAACTCGGCCGGATACCTGCTGGATTCGCTGCGGCCGCACATGCAGATCCTGGACATCGGCTGCGGCCCCGGCACCATCACCGCCGATCTGGCCGCGCTGGTGCCGGACGGGCAGGTCACCGGTCTGGAGTACGCACCGGACGTGCTGGCGCAGGCGCGCGCCACGGCCGCCGGGCGGGGCCTGGAGAACGTCCGCTTCGCGGTCGGCGACGTCCACGCGCTGAACTACCCCGACGACACCTTCTGCGTGGTGCACGCCCATCAGGTGCTCCAGCATGTGGGCGACCCCGTCCAGGCGCTGCGCGAGATGCGCCGGGTCACCAAGCCCGGCGGGATCGTCGCCGTCCGCGATGCGGACTACTCGGCCATGACCTGGTACCCGGAGGTCGAGGGGATGGCCGACTGGCAGCGGCTGTATCTGCGGGTGGCCCGCGCCAACGGGGGCGAGCCGGACGCCGGACGCCGGTTGCACGCCTGGGCGCGGCAGGCCGGCTTCGCCCCGGACGCGATCACCGCCACCACCGGCACCTGGTGCTACCGGACCGCGCAGGAGCGGTCCTGGTGGAGCGAGCTGTGGGCGGACCGTACGGTGGCCTCCTCGTACGCGCGGATCGCGGTGGACGGCGGGCACGCCACGACGGACGAACTGCACCGGATCGCAGAGGCCTGGCGGGCCTGGGGCGCCGAGGAGGACGGCTGGTTCGCCGTTCTGCACGGCGAGATCCTGTGCCGGGTCTGACCGACGCACCTTCTGCCCCGCCCTCACACGGACTGCTCCCGGCATCCCCCTGACGGCCAGCCCCACCCCTCCCCGGCAGATAAATCATCTTGATCCCGGTATGGATCGGGCGTGACCCGAATACGACTGGCCTCCATAGCCGCGCTGACCCTGCTCGCGGCGGGCTGCGGATCCCAGCAGCCCGCCACCCCGCCACGCTCCTCGCCGCCCGCCCGGCCGGGCACCGCCCAGGCCTCGGCAGCGGCCGGCTTCACCCTCCTGGCCACCGGCGACGTCCTGCCGCACAACGAGATCATCCGGCAGTCCGGCAACGACGCACACGGCCACGGCCATGACTTCCGCGCCATGTTCGCCGGGGTGAAGCCGGTGGTCTCCGGCGCCGACCTGGCGATCTGCCATACGGAGACGATCTACGGCAGGGACGGCGGACCGTTCACCGGCTACCCCGGCTTCAAGTCCCCGCCACAGGTCGCCGCCGCCCTCGAGGACGCGGGTTACGACTCCTGCTCCACCGCCTCCAACCACACCCTCGACGACGGTGCCGACGGCGTCCGCCGCACGCTCGGCGCCATGGACGCGGTCGGTCTGCGCCACACCGGCTCGGCCGTCTCCGCCGCCGAGGCCGCCCGCCCCGCCACACCGGCTCGGCCCGCCCCGCCGCCGAGGCCGCCCGGAC
>NZ_QUAC01000319.1 GCF_003389455.1 Streptomyces inhibens
CCGCCCGGCGCGGACCTGTGACGGTCCGTGCGCCGGGCGGCCGACGCGCGGGGCAGGGCTCATCGCCCCGCCCGCGCGGCCTACTTCACGTCGACGTAGTCGCTGGTGGCGGTCGCCACCGAGGTCGTCGACGTACCGGCCCAGACATAGCGCCAGTAGCCGTCGTCGGCGGCCTTCACGGTCGTCTTCAGGTTGCCGCGGCTGTCCGAGGTGACCGTCTTGACGGTGGTGTAGCTGCTGGTGCCCGCCTTGCGGAACTGCAGCTGCACGGAGCCCACGCCGTAGGCCCCGTACTTGAGGGTGTCCCAGTTCGCCCGGGTCAGCGCACCGGTGACGGTGAGGGTCGCGCCCTTCGTCACGGGCTCAGGGGAGGCGTTGGTGGTCAGCTGGGCGGCGCGCTTGACCCAGCCGGACCGGTAGTCGTCCTTGATGGAGTAGTCGCCGTCGTTGCCCACCGCGGAGGCGTAGACGTGCCACCGGCCGGCAAGGATGTTGCTGTAGATGTTCGAATTCGGGTCCGCGACGAGGGTGACCGTGCAGGTGGAGGTCGTGGAGTTGACCGCCTGGCAGGTGCCGTGGTCCGCGCTCGAGGTCATGGCACCGTCGACGCCGGTCTCGGAGTTCAGGTCGGTGCCGTGCCACAGGAACGCGTAGCCGTCGTAGATGCCGGACGGGTCGGTGGCGGTCACCGAGACGGTGAACGTCTTCTTCAGGCTGGTGCCGACCACGATGTCCTTGCCGCCGTTGACGGTGACGTTCGTGATCGTGGTGTCGCCCTGTGAGTCGTCCGCCGCCGCGTTGGCAGGGATCTTCGCGGCGGACGACGAGAGCTGCGCCTTGGCGGCGCCGTTGCCCGGGCCGTCCGCGGCCTGGGCGGCGGGGACGGCGAGGGCGGATATGGCCAGGGCGCCGGACAGTGCGGCAGCAGTGGCACGAATGCGCATGTGTTCCTCGAAAAGGCCTGGGGGCTCCGCCGGCGTGGAACACGGACGGCGGAGCCCGGATCGGTTCGGAGTTCAACGAACTCGCACAGCAGACCCGTCAGCGAGACGAATGGTTGCGCGCTCACATGGAATTTCTGTGAAGAATTTTGCGCCGGCTCCCAGGGAGGGCGCGCCGCCGGCCGCCGGCTGCTGCCCGCCAACTCTCGTCGCGGCGACGGGCGTGCCTGGCGAACACACCGCCCCGCCGCACCGCTTCCGCTGACCATGCCCCGGTCAAGTGATCATCACGGGGGAACGGGCGAGCGCGGTTGGCTCTCTTCGCCCTCGCGCGCAGTCGAGGCACCACCGCATCCGGTCGGTGCTCGGCTTGCAGCCACAACTGCCAAGGGACGTCATGCGTTTCCAGCGAATACTTGCCGCGACCGGCGCCGTCGTCGCCCTGGCGTCGGTTTCGGCCTGCGGCAGCCTGCCCTCCGCGGGGTCGCCCCAAGGAGCGGGGAGCTCCTCCCGACGACGCTCGGCTGCGAGCGCGTCGACATCGCCCCGCGCCGCCGCGGGACGTGGCGAAGGCCGAGGCCATGGGAATGAAGGGCATCAATGGCGGCAGTGAGTGCCAGAGCACGGCCAACGGTGGCGATGACGTCGACTTCCTCACCATCGAGGACCTGGAGGCGTTCCAGACCGCCCTCAAGGGGGACGAGGACGAACAGGACGACCTCATGATCGGTGACGACTTCGCCGTCGACCCCGGCAGCGACGATCATCGCCGCAAGCTCCTCGGCGCCGGTTTGCTGCTCCTCAGCTGCACCCCGGGCTTCCACGCACCGGAGGGCAAGACCGTCGAGGACGGCGAGGTCGCGGGGTGCGCCACCACCGACTACTCGGAGGATCTCGGCTGACGTCCCGCTGCCGGATCCGCGCGGCGTGCGGCTGCGCGGGTGCGCCGCGCGCTGCGGCCCGTCGGAATGATCGCAGCGGCTCGGCGCCGATGCCTGGAGTACCTGGCCGGCGAGACCCGCAAAAACGACACCGTCAAACGCCTCGACGCCGCCTGCGTTCCGACCGTCCAGCCGCAGCGCCGCAGGGTGGCCTGCCTCGGCGGCTGCTCCCCCATCACGTTCGTCTCCGGCGCCAGATCACCGACTGCCGCCTTCTGCCCCACCCGCAGATAGGCCTCCTGCGCCACGTCCTGGCACGAGGCCGGCGACACTGCTCGACAAGACGGACGGCAGCGACAGCAAACGGCTCTACCTACTCGGGATCGACACGAAGCACGACGGGCGGGCCGTCGTCCCACAAGGAAATCCGGACACCGCCCGCAACATTGCCGTAGGGCAGTACGAGCCCGGCCAATCAGGGACGCATCATCGCCGGCCAGGGCGCCTCGGAAGGTGACCACCACTCATGACCCTGCGGCACCCCAGGCGGACCGGTCGTACCGGCACGCTCGGATCCGCCCTGATCGCCCTGATCGCATCAGGAGGATGCATGAACGACGACGGAAGGACACAGGCACGGCGAGTGGCCCCCGCGCATGCGGGGTTGGTCTTAGAACTCCTAACGCAATGACTTCAGGCGCCGCCAGCAGATGAGTGCGCATCCCAGGGTGAGAAAGGCTTCGTGGATGTC
>NZ_QUAC01000321.1 GCF_003389455.1 Streptomyces inhibens
CTTACGTCCGGCGCCTCGCCGCGCCCGGCCCCTTTGGTCGTCGCCCTGGCCGAGACCCCCGGCGCCGCGCCGCTGCCGGGCGCCGGGCGCGAGGCGGCGCTCCTGGCGGACCTCTTCCCCGAAGGACGCCGGCTGACCGGCGCCGGCGCCACGGTGGAGGCGGTGAGCCGGGCGCTCCCCGCACACCCCTGGGTCCACTTCAGCTGCCACGGCGTCAGCGATCCGCTGAGCCCGTCGGAGAGCGGTCTGATCCTGTACGACGGCAGGCTCACCGTCCTCGACGCCGCCGCCCAGCGCCCCAGGAGCCCGGAGCTCGCCGTGCTGTCCGCGTGCTCCACGTCGCAGGGCGGCTTCGTCCTGCCCGACGAGGCGGTACAGCTGGCGTCGTCCTTCCAACTGGCCGGATACCCCCATGTGATCGGCACCCTGTGGACCGTCTCCGACAAGCTGGCCACGCGCCTCACCGAGGAGTTCTACGCGTCGCTCGCCGAGGACGTCGCCCGGGGCCGCCCGATCGACCCGGCCGCGGCCCTGCACCGCCCGGTCAGGTCCCTGCGCGACCGCTTCGCACCCGCGCCGCACCTGTGGGCGGCGCACATCCACACCGGCCCCTGAACCCGGGCGCCGTCAGGACGCCTCCGGCTCCGCGGCCCCGGAACCGGCCGACGCGGCGTCCCCCATCGCCGTACCCGAGGGCCCCTGCGGCACCTCGTCGGGCTCGGCCCTGCCATCGGTGGGCCGAAAGATCCTACGGCTGGAGAACTCCTCGATAAGAGCCTCCAACGCGTCATCACTGTTCCTCTCCTGACGATCCGTCACCCTGCTCCTCCCTCCGCCGCTCCCGCCGACGGCGGCAGCAGGACTTCCAGCACCTCTACGTCGGCCGCCCGCACATACACCCCCGCGGTACCGGGCACCCGTCCGAGGAACCTCCCGTCGGACCCCATCCGATACTGCGCCTGCAGATAGAGGTCCCCCTGCTGTGGATACGCGGACACGGCCGACCGCGATCCGAGCCAACCTCCCACCCACAGACCGCTCTTGAGCCGCACCCGCACGAAGCAGGACCCGCGGTCGTGGAAGAGGGCGTCCCAGGCGGTCGGCGTGGGCTCGTACCGCGCCCGCGCGCGCCGTCGCCGCCATGCCGCCTCCGCCCAGGCCGCCGCGGACGGCACGACGACGACCAGGAGCAGCGCGGCGAGCCCCGCCTGACGCGGGTGCCGCAGCACCCCGCCGACCGGTCCGGCCCCGCCCCCGGCCAGCAGCCGCACCAGCCACGGCCCTGCGGCCACCGCATAGAGGGCGTCGAGCAGCGCCCCGGCGGCGATGGCGCGCACCAGCCGGTTCTGCGGTTCCTGCTCGGCGGCCAGGGCGCCGCGCAGCCGCTCCCGCACGGCCTGGTAAAAGACGCCGGGCAGCACAAGAACCAGCAGAATGGTCAGCTGCTGCACCGTCCCCGGAACCATCGCGCCCCTTGCCCCCGTGCCCACCCCGTCAGCCGCACCAGTTCCGCCCAGCATGACGCATACGGGCCGCCGCCGTCACGGCCGTTCGGGCAGCGTCGGCGCCAACTGACGGGCCACGACGAACCTTTGACCCGGGTCACTGGCCGTCATCACGGTTCAGGACGCGGCGGGCGGCTGCCAGCCAGCGGTCCTTGCGGGCTTTCGCCTCGTGCAGCCGGTCGGTGTTCTGCTGGATCAGACGGCGTTGGATGCGGGTCTCGGCCGCCGCCCAGACCGTCATCACCTTGGTGGACCGCTGACAGGCCGCATCGGCGCGGGCGGTGGCGCGTTCGGCCGGCGTGGGTTCGGCCGTCTTCCAGCGCTCGCTGACGGCGGCGGCCAGGGGGTCCGGGTGGTCGAAGCCCGCCTTCGCCATGCATGTGTGCCATGTGCGCACGGCGTCGCGTACTTCGGGGGCATGCCGGGAGGCTTCCAGGGCGGTGCCGGTCAGCTGGTTGAAGGCGTGGTAGTCGGGTGGGGCGGTGTCGCCGACGAGTTGGCGCTGGGCGGTCTTGAGGCAGCCGCCCTTGCCGGTGGGCCCGTAGGCCGCGCGCTGTACCTCGGCCGGGAGCGCCTCGCGCTCGTCCCAGGCGCGGTTGCGGCGTACCACCGACGGCGGGTCGGGGCGCGGGTGGTAGCCGTAGCGGACGGCTTCCGCCTCTCCGGCTCCGTATCGGCCGAGGTTCGGCGGCTCGATGTCCTGGGCGTCCACCCGGGGCAAGGTCTTCCACTCCATGCCCAGGTCGTTCATGCACCGGCGCATGAGAATGTCCTGTGCGTCTTCCACGACGTGGGTCTCGGCCACGGTCGATGCATAGGCGTCCAGTGGCAGCGTCAGCTGCCCGGCTTGTCGGCTCGCGGACGGCGGCGGTGCGGTGGAGTGCCCGGCGGGCGCGGGCTCCTTCTGCACGGCTGTGCAGGCGGTGGTGGCCAGAAGCAGCGCGAGCGCGGTGGCGGCCCGCGCGCGGGAGAGCGACATGGTTGCCTCTCGTCGTGCGTTGCGCGGTGTGCGTTGAGCGGGGTGCGTTGAGCGGGGTGTGGTGGCAGGCGGGGCGGGGTGCGGCCCTGGGGTGCCGCACCCC
>NZ_QUAC01000324.1 GCF_003389455.1 Streptomyces inhibens
CCTCCGCCTCGTACGCGGCGGTCCCGTGGGGCGCCACCGCCGGGGCGGCGCTCGCCCTGGCGGCGGGGGCGGGCGGCCTGGTGGTCGTACGCCGGCGACGCCGTTCCCAGGGGGCGGGCGGGGTGCCGGGCGAGCGGGGCGCGGCCACCGGCGAGCGGCCGTCCGGGACCGAAGTGGCCGATGCGGCAGGGGAATTGGCGAGCACGGGGTCAGGAGCGCGATCGTGAACGGCGAGACGGGCAGGTCAACGGCGATCGCGGCAGCCGGCGCCGAGGCGCGCACCACGGCGGACGCCGGACGGCCGCGCCGAGGGCGGACGGCCGCACTGGCCCTGTGTGCGGTCCTGGCGCTGGCCCTGCTGCCGGACACCGTCGCCGGCGCGACCGTTCGCGCTGATGGCCAACCCACCGTCCAGCTCTCCAAGAAGGAGGCCGGCAAGGGCGGCAACATCACCGTGAGCGGCCGTGGCTGGCGGCCCAAGGCCCTGCTCACGCTGCTGATCTGCGGACAGAACATGATCGGCGGCACCAATTCCTGCGCCAACGGCGACGGACGGGCCGTCACGACGGACTCGCAGGGCGCCTTCCGCAAGAGCCTCCCGGTGGCCGAGCCGCCCAAGCCGTGCCCCTGTGTGGTGCATGTGGCGACCGTGACGGGTGCGGCGGCAGCAGCGGATACCGCGTTCAAGGTGGCGGGCCACCCGGTGGCGCCGCTGCCCAAGGAGAGCGCCGGCGGCCGGCTGACGGTGCTGGCCCAGCCGCGGCTGGCGGGCAGCAGCGGCCTGCTGACCTGGTTCGGCGCGCCGCCGCAGCGCGAACTGACCCTCACCCTGGGCAATCTCGGTTCGTCGCCCGCCAAGGACCCCGTCTTCCAGGTCGGCACCTCGCACGGTGTCTTCGCGCCCAAGTGGGAGGAGCAGCAGTGGCGGGGGACCGTACCCGCCGGCAAGAAGGCCGAGGTCACGCTGCCGGTCGAGCTGGCTGCCGGCGCGCACGGTGACTATCTGGTCTCGCTCAAATACGGCGACAAGGTCCTGGTCGAGCAGCCCTGGGGGGTCGGCAGGCCGTGGGGCGTGACGCTCTTTTGGGTGCTGCTCTGTGTGGTGATCCCGACGGCGGTGTTCCGCATCGGGATGGCGGTCGTGGAACGGGTGCGCCCGCGCCGTACGACGGTCACCGCGACCGGCGCCACCCCACGCGCCGGCAGGCACATCAAGGCCCGCACGCGCGGGCGCATCGGTAGAGGAACCGCAGGCGGCCGCGCCACGGAAGAGCCCGGTACGCCGGGCGACTCCGCCGCGCTGCCGTGGTTCACCCCGGACACCGCACCGTCCACCACCACATCAACCGAACGACCGACGTCGAAAGGTTCTGCGTGATGAGGCAACGGAGGAGAGCTGCGGGGGCCTCGGTGGCCGCGCTGGTGCTCGCGGGTGCGGGCATCATGACCGCGGCAGGTACCGCCCAGGCAGCGGAGGTGTCGTACAAGACGGAGTGTCTGCCGCCGCCGATATCGGGGCTGCCGCCGATCGAGGGCACCACGAAGGTGGACGTCAGCGCGCCCGCGACCGCCAAGGTCGGCGACGAGATCGAGGTGGTCTGGAAGACGATCGAGGGGGCCTCCAAGAACCCCGACATCCTCGACCTGGGCGAGAACACCGTCCAGCCGACCGGCACGATCAAGGTGGCCGGCGCACAGACCGGCGATCTGGCGATGGAGGGGCCGCGGCAGAACCCGCCGATCCCCAAGGGCAGCCCGATGAAGCTGTCCGACATGAAGGGCAAGCTGAAGCTGGAGAAACCCGGCGAGATCACCCTGACGCCCGGTTTCTACAACATCAACGTCAACAAGCCGATCTCCACGGACACCAAGTGCTCGCCCAAGGAGGCGGTGAAGCCCGCGGTCACCATCAAGGTGACCGACGGCGGCGGCGATTCCGGCGGCACGACGAGCGGCACGACATCCGGGACGACTTCAGGGACGACATCCGGGACGACCGGCGGTACGACGACCGGCGGCACGGACGGTGGCACCTCCGCGGGTACGGCCGCCGGCGGCAGCACCGACGGCGGAACCAGCGCCGGCTCGACCGGCGGCTCCGGCGGCGACCCCGACGGCACCGCGTACAAAGGCAAGGAGGTGGAGGTCGCGTACGCCTGCAAGACGCCCATCGGGGACAAGAAGGCGACCTCGCCGGTCCAGATCAACGCCGTGAAGAAGGGCGGCAGTTACGACCTGACCGTGCAGTTCAAGAAGTCCGTCATGGACAGCCCGGCGGACATCCCCAAGGACTCCGTCAAACCGTCGATGGACGTCAAGGTGGGCGGCGCCGACAAGGGGTCGGTCAAGGTGGAGGGCCCGACGAACGACAAACCCATCAAGTCGGGCGATCCGATCGAGATCCCCGACCTGAAGGGCACCTACAAGCCGGGCGCCACCGGCAAGGCCACCCTGACCCCGGGAGTCCTCACCGTCAACGCCCTGGGGACGACCACGACCTGCACCCCGGAGAAGGCCCCGGGGGTCTCGCTGGCGCTGGACACCTCGGCGCAGCCGGGCGGCACCTCCGGTGGCTCGGCGGGCGGTTCCGCGGGCGGCGCGGCGGCTTCCGGCGGCGGCGCGGCGGGACCGG
>NZ_QUAC01000322.1 GCF_003389455.1 Streptomyces inhibens
CGCCCCACCCATCGGTCAGGCTTGTCGCCGGAATCAATCGAGCTCGTCGCCCGAATCGATCAGGCCCGCCATAGGAATCGGTCAGGTTTGCCACCGGAATCGTTGAGGCCCGGAGCCCGAATCAGTCAGGCCCGTCGCCCGAATCGACCAGCCCCGTGGCCGGAACCGTTCAAGCTCGCCGCCAGGACTCAACGAGGCTCGCGAGCCTCAGGCGTCGAGGCTGACGATCATCTTTCCGGTGTTTTCGCCGCGCAGCAGGCCCAGGAAGGCCTCGGCGCCGTTCTCGATGCCCGGTACCTTGGTTTCGCTGTACTTGAGCTCGCCGGAGCGGATCCAGGCGGAGACCTCCTCGACGAACTGCGGCTGCAGCGCGGCGTGGTCGCTGACCAGCAGGCCCTGCAGACGCAGCCGCTTGCCGATCACCATCGCGAGGTTGCGCGGCGCCGGGCTCGGCTCCGTGGCGTTGTACATCGAGATCATGCCGCATATGGCCGCCCGGCCATGGACGTTGAGGGAGCTGATGGCTGCCTCGAGGTGGTCGCCGCCGACGTTGTCGAAGTAGACGTCGATGCCCTCCGGCGCGGCCTCCTTGAGCTGCTTGGCAACATCGCCGTTCTTGTAGTTGAAGGCGGCGTCGAAGCCGTACTCCTCGACCAGGAGCTTGACCTTCTCGTCGGAGCCGGCCGAGCCGATGACCCGGGAGGCGCCCTTGAGCTTGGCGATCTGGCCGACCTCGCTGCCCACCGCGCCGGCCGCGCCGGAGACGAAGACGGCGTCGCCCTCCTTGAAGGACGCCACCTCCAGCAGACCCGCGTACGCGGTCAGACCCGGCATGCCCAGCACGCCGAGGTAGGCGGTGAGCGGCGCCAGCGACGGGTCCACCTTGGCGGCGCGCTTGGCGTCCAGGACCGCGTACTCACGCCAGCCGAGGCCGTGGAGTACGTGGTCGCCGACGGCGATGGAGTCGTCGCGCGAGGCGATGACCTCGCCCACCGCGCCGCCGTCCATCGGCTGGTCGAGCTGGAAGGGCGGGACGTAGGACTTCACATCGTTCATCCGGCCGCGCATATACGGGTCGACGGAGAAGTGCTTCGTGCGGACCAGGATCTGGCCCTCGCCGACCTCGGGCACCGCGGCCTCGCGCAGCGCGAAGTCTTCCGGGGTGGGCCAGCCGTGCGGGCGGGCGATGAGGTGCCATTCGCGGCCGGTCGTGGGCAGTGCGGACATGAGCGCGGTCCTTCCTAATGCTTCAGGTACTGAAACAACAATGCCCCTCGATATTTCATGTTGTCAAGCAATTGGGTATCCTGTTGTGCATGACACCGCGTGCAGACCCCTTGACCGTCGAGGTCGTCGAGCTCATCGGCGATGTCGTCGCCCGTTACTACGAGGAGTACGAGCACGCCGCGGCCGAGCACTCCCTCACCGGCGCGCAGGCCCGGGTACTCAGCCTGCTGTCCGCCGAGCCGCTGCCCATGCGCAAGGTCGCCCAGCGGCTGAAGTGCGAGCCGTCGAACATCACCGGCATCGTGGACCGTCTGGAGTCCCGCGGTCTGGTCGAGCGCCGCCCCGATCCGGCCGACCGCCGCGTCAAGCTCGCCGCCCCGACCACCGAGGGCACGCGCACGGCCGAGGCGCTGCGCACCTCGCTCGATTTCGCGCGCGAGCCCCTCGGCCGGCTGACGGTCGCCGAGCGCACCCTGCTCAAGGAGCTGCTGCAGCGGATGCTGGGCGTCGCACCCGAGTGAGACGGGTGGGCCAGAGAGTGGATTCGGGCGGGCCCGGGTGGGCTAGGCGAGTCTGGGTGGGGCCGGGCGGGCCTGGGTGGGCCCGGTCGCTTCCGGGCGAGTCCGACCGCGGAGTGGAATTGGCCCAGGATCATCGTGGGCAGGTGTCCCGGTCGGCTGGTCCGGTGGCGCTCTAATCTCGGCCGTATGACGAACCCGAGCACCACCCGCCACACCGTTGACTTCTACTTCGACCCCATCTGCCCGTTCGCCTGGATCTCCTCCCGCTGGATCCTGGAGGTCGAGCGCCACCGCGACCTGGATCTGCGCTTCAGGGTGATGAGTCTGTCCGTGCTGAACGAGGGCCGCGCGGACCTTCCGGAGAAGTACCGCGAGCTGCTGGACGCGGGCTGGGGCCCGGTACGGGTGTGCATCGCGGCCGCCCAGGAGCACGGCGAGGAAGTGCTGCGCGACCTGTACACCGCGCTCGGCACCCGCATCCACAACGACGGCCGCGAGGACACCGCCACCGTCATCGAGGAGGCGCTCGCGGAGGTCGGACTGCCGGCCGAGCTGGCCCGCGCCGCCGGGAGCGAGGCGTACGACGACGCGCTGCGCAAGAGTCACCACGAGGGCATGGACCCGGTCGGCGAGGAGGTCGGCACCCCCACGATCCATGTCGACGGGGTGGCGTTCTTCGGGCCGGTGCTGATGGCGATCCCGCGCGGCGAGGACGCGGTGCGGGTCTTCGACGGCGCCCGCCTCCTCGCCGGATACGACAAGTTCTTCGAGCTGAAGCGGACCCGCACGGGCGAGTTCGACTTCAGTTGATGCCCCGGACGCCCCGGACGCCCCGGACGCCGCGGACGCCGCGGACGCGGCGGGTGCGTCCTCTAACCGGCGGGCGTACCGGCCGGATCCGTTCCGGCCGGTACGGCGGCGGCCGGCCGGCCGTCGGCCGCCCCGGCAGCGCCGGCCACCCCGTCAGCGTCCGTCTCGCCCTCAACTCCCTTGGTGTGCAGGCCGCGTAGCAGCGCCACCGCCAGGACCGCGGCGCAGACCATCACCCCCGCGGCGCCCAGCACCGCCACCTGCAGCCCGTCGGTGAAGGCCGTCCGGGCCGCGGTCAGCAGCGCCTCGCCCGCCCGGCCCGGGAGTTCGCCGGCCACCGCGGCGGCGCCC
>NZ_QUAC01000320.1 GCF_003389455.1 Streptomyces inhibens
GCTCCGGCCGCCGGATCCGCGCCGACCTGCTGCGCCGCGGCGCGCTGCGCGCCGTCATCGCGCTGCCCGCCGGCGCCGCCCCGCCCAACGGCGTCCCGCTGCACCTGTGGGTGCTGCGCAAGCCCGGCGGCGGCCCGCCGCCCACCCCGCAGCTCCTCGTCGTCGACACCGCGGGCCCCGCCGCCGGTGCTGTCACCGGCGCGGCCACCGGCCGCGACAAGCCCGACTGGCAGACCGTCCGCGCCACCGCCGTCGACGCCTGGCAGGCCTTCGACCGCGACGGCGGCATCGAGGAAGTGCCCGGCGTGCGGCGGTCGTTGGCCGCCATCGACCTTCTCGACGACGATGTCGACCTCGCCCCGGCCCGGCACCTCCCGCCGCCCGCCGCGGCCGGCGGCCCCGCCGAACTCGCCCGGGTACGCGACCGGCTGACCGCCACCCTCGCCCGTACCACCGAACTCACCCCGCGGCCCGGGGCCGGCGACACCCTGCCGGACCTCGCCGCCACCTCCCGCTGGCCCATGACCACCGTCGGCGAACTCGCCCGCTCCGGCGCCCTGGTAGTGCGCGCCGGCGGCGCCGGCACCCGAGAGCTCGGGGGAGGGCCCGCGGTGCTCACCGACCATGACGTCATCGGCGGCGGCGCCCCCTCCGGCACCCTCCCCGAAGCGCCCGCCTCCGGGCCCGCCGAGGAACCGGTCCAGGTCCTCGTGGGCGATGTCGTCGTCCCGGTCCTCGGCGGCGGCGCCATCGCCCGGGTCGTCGACGAGGCCACCGCCGGTGCCGCCCTCGGCCGCAACCTCACCCTGCTGCGGCCCGACCCGGCCGCCGTCGACCCCTGGTTCCTGGCCGGATTCCTGCGCGGCACCGCCAACAACCGGCAGGCCAGCAGCTACGCCTCCACCGCCACCCGGCTCGACGTCCGCCGCCTCCAGGTGCCCCGACTGCCGCTCGCCGAGCAGCGCCGCTACGGGCAGCGGTTCGGCGACCTGGCCGCCTTCGAAGGAGCCCTGCGGCTGGCGTCCCGGCTCGGCGAGCAGCTGGTCCAGGGCCTGTACGACGGGCTGACGGACGGCTCGGTGACCCCGGACTGACCCGGCGGACGGGCAGGGAGGGGCGGCGGGACGGCGCCGGCTTGGACCGGCAGATCGGGCCGTCCATTCCGTACAACCCCGCACACGGGGTCGGCGTCGTATATACGCTCGCAGGCACGTGTGCGTACCCTGCGCACCCCGCGCCCGCGCGCGAGGCCGCCGTGGCAGCACGGCCCCACCGGCCATGAACCGATCCGTCAGGAGCAGTAATGCACGGCCCCGTCCCTGCCCTCCCGCCGCACCGTCCCCCGGCGCGGGCGACGGTCATCGCGCTGCGGGTGGTCTTCGTGGCCGCCGCGGTGCTCAGCCTCGGCCTGCTGGCCTGGGCCACGCTGCTGCGGGCCGCGATCGTGCGGCGCGGGCAGCTGGGCTGGTGGCTGTTCGGTGGTGACCTGGTGGTGCTCGTCGGCAGCTTTGTGCTGGTCACCGGCTATCCCGAAACGGACTGGCGCACCGACGTCGGGGTCGCGCTGGTGCTGGTACAGATCGCCGTGGCCGTGGCGTACTACCTGGTCGTCGACGTCCGCGCCCAGCGGACGGCCGGATACGGCGACCGCCACGTCCCGGCGGCCTACCCCGGCATGCCGCCCGCCGCCGCACCCGTCGCGCATCACTACGGCCCGCCGCGGCCGCCCGTGCCGGCCCCGCTGTACGCCCAGGAGACCCAGCCGTACGGGGCGCCCGGCGCGGCACCCGTCAACCCGTACGCCATGACCGAGACCCGGCTGCCGCAGCCGCCGGCCCATGGCGCACCGCCGCACCCCTCGCCGCCGCCCGCGGGCCCGTACGCCCCGCCGCCCCAGGACCGGCCCCAGCCGCAGCGCATCGACCGCGTACGGGCCGAGCTCGACGAACTCAGCGACTATCTCCGCAAGGAGGAGGGGCGGTGAACGGGCGGGTCATCGCCGAGCGCTATGAACTCTCCGCGCTGCTCGGTCAGGGCGGTATGGGCCAGGTCTGGATCGGCTACGACCGCCGCCTGGACCGCCGGGTCGGCGTCAAGCTGCTGCGCCCCGACCGGGTGGCGGGCACCCCGGACGGCGAGGAGATGCGCCGCCGCTTCGTCCGCGAATGCCGGGTCACCGCGCAGGTCGACCACCCCGGGCTGGTCACCGTCCACGACGCCGGCAGCGACGACGAGGACCTCTACCTGGTCATGCAGTACGTCGAGGGCGCCGACCTCTCCGACCACCTCGCCGAGCACGACCCCTACCCCTGGCTCTGGGCGGTCTCCGTCGCCGCCCAGCTCTGCGCCGTACTGGCGTCCGTCCACGCGGTACCGATCGTCCACCGCGACCTCAAGCCCCGCAATGTCATGATCCGGCCGGACGGCTCCCTGGTCGTCCTCGACCTCGGTATCGCCTCCGCCCTGGACACCGACACCACCCGTCTCACCCACACCGGCTCGCCCATCGGCAGCCCCGCCTACATGGCGCCCGAGCAGGCGATGGGCGGCGCCGTCGGCCCGCACACCGACCTCTACGCCCTCGGGGTGCTGCTGCACGAACTCCTCAGCGGCGAGGTCCCGTTCGCCGGCTCGACGGCCCTGGGCGTACTCCACCGCCACCTCCACGAGGAGCCCGTCCCGGTACGCACACTGCGCCCCGACGTCCCCGAGGCCCTCGAAGCCCTCGTCCTCCACCTGCTGCGCAAGGACCCCCAGGCCCGCCCCGCCGACGCCCAGGAGGTCTACCAGGCGCTGGCCCCACTGCTGCCCGCCGCCACCACGGGCCCGCAGGCCGCACAGTCCCCGCCCGCCCCGCTCGCCCCGATGGACCCCACCCGCCCCTTCCGGCAGCCGCAGGCCCCCTGGCCGGTGCGCTCCTCCGGGGCGCCGGCCCCGGCCCCGACGCCGACCGCGCTGTCCACGCCGCTCGTTCCGGAGCCTGCCCTCGGCCCGGGGGCTGCCCTCGGCCTGGGGGCTGCCCTCGGCCC
>NZ_QUAC01000318.1 GCF_003389455.1 Streptomyces inhibens
CGCGGCCGGCGGCCGGGGCCTGGCCGCGGCGCTGGCCGGCTGGCAGATCAGCCGCCGCAACCGCGCCGCGGGCCCCGTACTGCTGCTGGTGCTGGCCACCGCGCTGGGCATGCTGGCGATCGGCCAGGGCGCGTCCTGGGACCGTTCGCAGGACGATCAGGCGGACTTCCGGGCGGGCGCGGCGGTGCGCGTACTGGCCAGCAGGACCCCGCAGTTGGGGCAGGGCGGCGCGTATGCGCAGGTGCCGGGGGTGGCCGCGGCGCTGCCCGCCGGGCAGGTCGGTCTGGAACTGTCGGACGGCCGGACCTCCTCGCTGCTCGCCCTGGATGCCCGGGGGACGGCGGGGGCACTGCTGCTGCGCGGCGATCTGGCGGGCGGCGGCGCGGACGACGGGCCGGGCGCGGCGACGGACGGTGTGCTGCGCGCGGTGGCGCCGAAGGACCGCGCGCCCGTAGGCGTGGAACTTCCCGCGCGGACCGACCGGTTACGGCTGACCGCCACCCTGCGCTCCCTCAAGGCGCTGCCGCCCGCCCCCGGCCAGGATGCCGAGGCGCACGGCATCGGGCCGGCGCACGACACCGGGCCGGTGCCCGCGACCCTCTCCGCCCAGGTCACCGACCGCTTCGGCGTCCCGTACACCCTGCCGCTGGGCCCGCTCGCGGCCGACGGCAGGCCGCACACCCTCGATGCGGACCTCGCCGCCGCGGCCGGTGCCCCGGCGGGCCGCCCGGCCGAGCCGCTGCGGCTGACCGGGCTCGTCGTCGACCTGGACCAGACACCGGTCTCGCACCGCCAGCAGCTCACCGTCACCACCGCGCGGGCCGTCACCGCGCACGGCGCCGCCCGGCCGCTCGGCGCGCCCGCCCATCTCGCCTGGAAGGCGCAGATCACCGACAAGAGCAGTTCCGTGGGCGAGGCGTTCGGCCCCAGGGCGGGCCGGTCCGGGGTTCCCGCCGGCGGTCTGCTGTCGCAGACGTACGACAGCGGCACCAAGAACGAGTGGGGCGGGTCGATGACGACGGTACGGATCACCGCCTGGCACCCCGCCCGTCCGCCGCTCGCCGCCGTGGCCACCGATGCCTTTCTGCGTGACAGCGGATCGAAGGTCGGCTCCACCATCGACGTGCCGGTCAACGGGCAGCCGTTGAAGGCGAAGATCGTACGGGCGGTGCGGGCGCTGCCGGGCCCGGCGGACAGCGCGCCGGCCACCGGCGGGCTGCTGGCCGACTTCGGCACCGTCAACGAGGCGCTGTCCGATCGCGGCGCCCCGCCACTGGCCGCCACCGAGTGGTGGCTGCGCCCCGAGCCGGGGGCCGCGGCCAGGGTCGTCGACGCGCTGCGGGCACGCCCGGACACCGACCCGGGCCAGGTCCTGGTCCGCGACGAGATCGCCCGGCAGCTGCACGACGATCCGCTGGGGGCCGGCCCGCAGACCGCGCTGACCGCCGCCGCGGCGGTCGCGGTGGCGCTGGCCGCGGTCGGCTTCGCGGTCAGCGCCGCCGGGTCGGTCCGCGAACGGGCCAGGGAATTCGCCGTCCTACGGGCCCTGGGCGCGCCGCGCCCGCAGCTGGCGCGGATGATCGCCGCCGAGCAGGGCGTACTGATCGCGCTGGCGCTGGCCGTCGGTTGGGCGCTGGGGACCGTGCTGACCCGGGCGGTCGTCCCGTTGATCGTGCTGACCGAGCAGGCGGGCCGGCCGGTGCCGCCGGTGCTGGTGGAGCTGCCGGCCGGCCGGGTCGTGGCGCTGCTGGCGGCGGTCGCGGCCGTTCCGCTGCTGGTCGTCGCGGCCGTCGGGCTGCGCCGCGGCGACCCGGTGCAGGACCTGCGCAGCCAAGGAGCACTGTGAGATGACGATGCTGCCGCGTGCCCGGCCGGCCCTGCGCGGTGAGGGCCGGTGAACGCGCTCACCTGGACGACCTGGTTCCGTGTCCGGCTGCGTACGGCCCGCGCGGCGGCCCTGGCACTGGGCGCCCTGGTGCTGGTCACGGCGTTCCTCGCGGCGGCGTTCCCGCGTGGCGTGGACGCGTACGAGACCCGCGGCGTGCGCCATGCCCTGGCCTCGGTGCCGCCCGACCAGCGAACGGTGGAGATCACCGTCTCGCGGGGCGACCTGACCGGCGGCGATCCGGCGGCCGAGTACGGCGCGGCGGAGCTGGCCCGCCAGGACCGGGCGATCCGGGGCGGGTTCAGCGCCCCGCTGCGGATCGCCGAGGACCGGTCCCTGTACGGCGTACGCACCACCAAGTCGCTGGACGCGCCGGATTCCTGGCTGCCCCGGCCCGACGGGGTCGCGCCCCGCCTCTCGCTGTACGCGGTGTCCGGCCTCGGCCGGCACGCCACGCTCACCGAGGGCCGGCTGCCGCACGGCGCCGCCCCGGAAGCGGGCACCCTGGGGGCGGCGGTGACCGTCGCCACCGCCCGGACCCTCAAGCTGCGCGTCGGCAGCGAACTGCACCTGGAGGGCCGGACGGTACGGATCTGCGGGCTGCTCACCCCGCGCGACCCCAACGGCGCCTACTGGGCCGTGGATCCACTGATGGCCACCGCCCGCCAGGATGTGACGGAGGGTGTTCCGTCACACAGGTTCTGGCGCGCCGGTCTGCTGCTCTCCCCGCAGGACGGTCCGGCGCTGCTGTCCACCGAGGGCGAGCCGGAGAAGTTCTGGCGCTATCCGGTCGACGCGAGCGCGCTGACCGCCCATGACGCCCCGCTGCTGCGGGACCGGCTGCTCTCCCTCGAACACGGCGCGGCGCTCGCCCGGTTGCGCTCTGTTGCGGGCAGTGGCGCGCTGGCCGACAGCGCGGTGGACGGCCTGCTGGACGCGTTCGCGCGGATGCGGGCCGCGATCGCGCCGGTCATCGCGGTGGCCGCGTTCGGGATCGGCACCGTCGCGGGCGTCGTGCTGCTGATGACCGGTGCGCTGACCGCGGCCCGCCGGCGCGAGGAGCTGGCGCTGCTGCGGGCCCGCGGTGCGTCGCTGGTGGGGCTGGCCGGGCGGCTGGCGGCGGAGACCTCCGCGGTGGCGCTGCCCGCGGCCGCGGCCG
>NZ_QUAC01000325.1 GCF_003389455.1 Streptomyces inhibens
AGGACCTGACCGCCGCCGGTCTCGGCCAGGCTGCCTGAGCCGTGAGGGAACTAGCTGGTGACGCCCTTCACGGGAGCGGGCCGGTATACCCCAGAATCCTGCTGCTTCAGTGAAGATCCGACTGGACCTCGGTCAGTCGAGGCCTTCGACGATGCGGAAGTCGCGCTCGACGCCGTCGGAGAGGGCGACCAGCGCCTCCTGGTAGGCCGCACTCTCGCGCGCCGCGACGGCCTGCTCGAAGCTGTCGAACTCGATCAGGACGGTGCGCTCTGCGATTCCGGCGTCATGCGCCACGACCCGGCCGCCACGGACGAGGACCCGACCGCCCCCGGCCTTGACGGCCGGAGCGGCCAGCTTGTTGTAAGCAGCCAGCTTCTCAGGGTCTGAAATGGTGCGGTAGACGCTGACCCAGTAGCCCTTGGGCATGGAACCTCCAGTGTTGGGATGAGTGCATCTGACTTACGGGTTGGTCTCGGACGAGCGTCGGCGGGCGAGAGCGAGGCTTGTCAGCGTCGTGATCGCCATGGCGCCGATGCCGACCAGCGCCGCGGTGGTGTAGGCGCTGTCGTCGGGGAAGAGGTGGCCGGGGCCGGTGCCCGCGGCGAGGATCAGGCCGCCGATGGCGCTGCCCAGGGAGTACCCGACGCTGCGGACGACGTAGTTGAAGCTCATGGCGCTCGACGTCTCGCTCTTGGGGGTGACGGCCAGGATGACGCCGGGCATCGCGGCCGAGAAGCCGCCGACGCCGAAGCCGAGCACGCCCATCGCCGCGAACAGTTCGGCCAGGTCCGACCGGGCCGCCGCGAACAGGGCGAACCCGCCGCCGACCACGACGGCGCTGCCGGCCAGGAGCAGGGGGTCGGCGATCCGCGTCCGGACCCGCGGCGTGAGCTTGCCGGCGACGAACCCCAGCACCGAGAACGGGATGAGGACCAGCCCGGCGACGAAGGTCGTCAGCCCGAAGCCGTAGCCGGCGCTGTGCGGCGTCTGCGCGTACCGGGTGATGAGCGTGAGCAGGAGGTACATGCCGATCCCGCCGACGAACATGGCGAGGTTCGCCCCGGCGACCGCCGGGTGCCGCACCGCCCGCACATCGACCAGGGGCGTCGTGCTGCGCAGCTCGATGACGGCCCAGACGCAGAGCAGCACCACCGCGACGACGGCGAGGCCCGCCGCCACGGCGAGGTGCCGGCTCCACAGATTCCGTTCGCCGGCGAGGAACAGCACCAGGAGCAGCGCAGCGGCCAGGACGACCGCGCCTGCCACGTCCACGTGGGCGGAGCGGCCTTCGGGGGCTTTGGGCATGGAGCGCCACGCGGTCAGGAGGGCGGCGGCGGTGACGACCAGGCCGAGGCCGTAGGCGGCCCGTACCCCGCCGAGCTCGGCGAGCAGTGCGGCCAGCGGGTAGCCGACGCCGGCCCCGATGATCGAGACCACCGAGATCAGGGCGATCACGCCCGCGCTGCGCTCCTCGGGGAGGTGGTCCCGGGCCACGCCCATCATCAGCGCCGTCAGCCCGAGCCCGACGCCCTGGGCCGCCCTGCCGGCCAGCAGCCACGCGAACGGCAGCGGCAGCACGGTGAGCGCGCTGCCGGCGACGACGACCGCCAGCGTGGCGAGGATCGTGGCCCGCCGGTGCCGGCCGGCTCCGAGCCGGCCCAGGACCGGCGTGGCGACGGCGCCGCTGAGCAGCGCGACGGTCAGCGTCCACTGCGCGCTGCCGAGCGAGACGTGGAACGAGGTCGCCACGCTGGTGATGAGCGGCGTCCCGAGGCTGGCGACCGCCGCCACGACCAGAGCGATGAACATCAGGGCGGGGACCAGCAGCCGCGCCTCGGAACGCGCCACCGGGAACGCCTTCACCGCGACCCCGCCGACCGGCTGCCCGGTCACTGCTTCGGCCCTTCGCGGTCCTGGCTTTCGAGCTCTGCCAGATGCTTCAGCGCCGGAAGGGCCGCCACCAGCGCCTCGACCTCGTCGCCGGTGAGCTCGCCGATCAACCGCTCGAACGCGTGGACGCCCGCCTGGCGCCGCGTCCGGACATAGGAGGCGCCGGCCTCGGTCAGGCACACCAGCGTGACCCGCTTGTCGGACGCGTCGCCCCGCCGCTCGACCAGGCCGGACTCCTCCATCACCCGGACCAGAGCGGTCATCGCGGGCTGGGTGACGCCCTCGACCGCGGCCAGATCGGTGATGCGCCGCGGGCCGGTCCGGTCCAGGGTGGCCAGGGTGGCGGCGGACGTCAGGCTCATGTCCCGGGGCAGGCGTCTCGCGGCCCTGGTGGCCAGGCCGTAGAGGGCTGCCCCGATGGCGGCGGACGCGCCAGGAGCGGTGTCTTGACGACTCATGCTCGAAGCATAGCATTTTTATATTCGTAGTTTATGGAAATGGTCGACTGGCGCGGGCGGCGCGCCCCTTGAGCAGGCCGGCCCGCCGGATCCGGGTCAGTGCCAGGCCCAGCAGCCGGTCGGCGCGGTCGCCCTCTCGGCGAGCCGGTCGCGGAAGTCGGACAGCACGCTGTGGTGGAAGCCGGGGTCTTCCAGCTCCAGGCCGAGGGCGTACTTGAAGTCGATGCGGCAGCGCACCGTCTCGGCGGCCTGGCGGTCCGACAGGTTCAGCGCGTACTGCAGCACGCAGACGGTGGCCAGCTGCGCGGGCGAGAGCCCGGGGCGGCCGTCGCGCGGGTACCAGGCGGTGAAGTCCTCGTCGCTGAACAGGCCGTCGAGGCGGTCGCGGATCCACATCGCAGCGGTGCCGTGGGGGTTGCCGGCCCGGGCGACCCGCACGGTCAGCGCCGGGATCTCGGCTCCGGGACGGGGCTGGAGGGACATGTCAGGCTCCTGGGGGACATGGGCAGAACGCTCCCACAAGCCTGACGCAACGTCATGATCGTTGACTGTCCGTCCTCAAGATTCCCGACAGAGTCCGACCCGGAAGACCTGGCGCACATCTCGCCGTACCTGACCGAACACATCAACCCGTTCGGCGAGTACAGCACCCACGAACTCGGCATCCAGCCCGAGGCGTACGACCCGAAACTCGACGTCGACTTCACCCCGCTGC
>NZ_QUAC01000323.1 GCF_003389455.1 Streptomyces inhibens
CCCGCCCGCTGAGCGCAGCCGAAACCCGCCGGGGCCGCCTGCGGAGGCGGCCCCGGCGCGCGTGCTGCTGCCGCTACTTCTGCTTGGGCTTCTGCGGCGGCTTCGGGTCCGCCGGATGCGGCGCCATCGGCAGCGTCGCCGCCAGCCGCTCCTCGCAGAGCTCGGCGAGCTTGGCGTAGCCCTTCTTGCCCATCAGCTCGGTCAGCTCCGGCTTGTACGACACGTACACCGGCTCGCCGGCGCCGTGCGCCGAGGTCGCGGAGGTGCACCACCAGTGCAGGTCGTGGCCGCCCGGGCCCCAGCCGCGCCGGTCGTACTCGCCGATCGTCACCTGAAGGATCTGGGTGTCGTCCGGCCGGTCGATCCAGTCGTAGGTGCGCCGGATCGGCAGCTGCCAGCAGACGTCCGGCTTGGTCTCCAGCGGCTCGCGGCCCTCGCGCAGCGCCAGGATGTGCAGCGAGCAGCCCGCGCCGGCAGGGAAGCCGGGGCGGTTCTGGAAGATGCACGAGCCCTCCCAGCGGCGGGTCTGCCGCTCACCGTCCTCGTCCACCTCGACCCAGCCGGTCTCGGTGCCCACGTCGTGGAACTGCCACAGGTCGGGCGTGAGCCGCGCCACATGCCCGGCCACCCGCTTCTCGTCGTCATCGTCCGAGAAGTGCGCGCCGAGCGTGCAGCAGCCGTCGTCCGCCCGGCCGGCCTGGATGCCCTGGCAGCCGCTGCCGAAGATGCAGGTCCAGCGGGAGGCCAGCCAGGTCAGGTCACAGCGGAAGAGCTGCTCGTCGTCGGCCGGGTCGGGGAACGTGACCCAGGCACGGGCGAAGTCGAGGCCGACCTCGTCGGCCGGGGCCCCGCGCCGGGACTGCGCCCCTTCAACCGCCTGGGTGCGACGCTTTTCTTCCTTCTTGAGCGCTTTTTCGTGCTTCGCCTTTTTCGTCTTTGCCACAGGACCAGCCTACGGCGAGCGGCGGGACGCACCGCGCCGACAAGAGTGGGCGGCGCGCGCAGTAGGTTTCCCCGTATGAGACTCGGTGTCCTCGATGTGGGTTCGAATACGGTCCATCTGCTGGTGGTGGACGCACACCCGGGCGCACGCCCGCTGCCTGCCTATTCGCACAAGGCGGAGCTGCGCCTTGCCGAACTCCTCGACGAGGACGGCGCCATAAGCGATGCCGGGGTGGAGCGGCTGGTGGCCACCGTCCTCGAAGCGTTGCAGGTGGCCGAGGACAAGGGCGTCGAGAGCGTGCTGCCGTTCGCCACCTCCGCGGTCCGCGAGGCCTCCAACGGCGAGGACGTCCTGCGCCGGGTCGCCCTGGAGACCGGCGTCGAGCTCCAGGTGCTCTCCGGCGAGGACGAGGCGCGGCTCACCTTCCTCGCCGCCCGCCGGTGGCTGGGCTGGTCCGCCGGCCGGCTGCTGGTGGTCGACATCGGCGGCGGCTCGCTGGAGATCGCCTACGGCCTCGACGAGGACCCGGACGTGGCGGTCTCGCTGCCGCTGGGCGCCGGCCGGCTGACCGCGGGCGATCTGCCGGGCGACCCGCCGGACCCCGACGACGTACGGAACCTGCGGCGCCGCGTACGGGCCGAGATCGCCCGGGTGGTGAGCGAATTCCGCCGCTACGGCACGCCCGACCGGGTCGTCGCCACGTCCAAGACCTTCAAGCAGCTGGCCCGGATCGCGGGCGCGGCGCGCTCGGCCGAGGGGCTGTACGTCCAGCGTGAGCTGACCCACAAGAAGCTGGAGGAGTGGGTGCCGCGGCTGGCCGGGATGACCGTGCAGGAGCGCGCCGCGCTGCCCGGCGTGTCCGAGGGGCGCGCACGGCAGCTGCTCGCCGGGGCGCTGGTCGCCGAGGCTTCGATGGACCTGTTCGGGGTCGAGACGCTGGACATCTGCCCGTGGGCGCTGCGTGAGGGCGTCATTCTGCGGCGGCTGGATCACCTGCCGTAATTCTGCGGCGGGCTGGATCACCGGCCCCAAGGACACCCGCGTCCGCCCGGCCTTCGTGAGACTCGTCACGCCTCCCGGATGCCCGCGCCACCCCCCGTACCCCCTGTCCCGCCCTCCTCACGGCTCTCACGGAGCGGAGGGACCCCCACCGACAGGGGGCCGCGGGTGTCCGGACCTCCTGCCCTGTGCCCCATCCCGGCCCGTACGCTGTCCCTCGTGACAGAGCCAGTGGTGCGCATCCCGGATGCGAAGGTCGCCCTGTCCACGGCCTCGGTGTATCCGGAGTCGACGGCGACGGCCTTCGAGATCGCCGCGCGCCTCGGCTACGACGGCGTCGAGGTCATGGTGTGGACCGACCCGATCAGCCAGGACATCGACGCGCTGCGCCGGCTCTCCGACTACCACGGTGTGCCGGTCCTGGCCGTGCACGCGCCCTGTCTGCTGATCACCCAGCGGGTGTGGTCCACCGACCCGTGGGTCAAGCTGCAGCGCGCCCGCAACGCCGCGGAGAAGCTGGGCGCCTCCACGGTGGTCGTGCACCCGCCGTTCCGCTGGCAGCGCAGCTATGCGCGGGAATTCGTCCGCGGGGTGTGGCGGATGGAGCACGAGACGGATGTGAAGTTCGCCGTCGAGAACATGTACCCGTGGCGCTACCGGGACCGCGAGATGCTGGCGTACGCCCCGGACTGGGACCCCACCAACGACGACTACCGGCACTTCACCGTCGATCTGTCGCACACCTCCACCGCGCGCAACGACGCACTGGAGATGGTGGAGCGGATGGGCGACCGGCTGGCGCATGTGCATCTCGCCGACGGCAACGGCTCCGCCAAGGACGAGCACCTGGTGCCGGGCCGCGGCAGCCAGCCCTGCGCCGAGGTGCTGGAGCGGCTGGCCGCCACCGGCTTCGACGGGCATGTGGTCGTCGAGGTCAACACCCGCCGGGCGATGTCCGCCGCCGAACGCGAGGCCGACCTGGCCGAGGCGCTGGCCTTCACCCGGCTGCATCTGGCCTCGCCCACCTGGGTGCCGGGGTCGTGAGCGCGGAGCCTTCGGGGGAGCCCGCCAAGCCGGCCCGGCGCCGCGGCCGCCCGGCCCGCGCCGAGGCCGCCGAAGGGCCCGGCGCCCGCGAGC
>NZ_QUAC01000326.1 GCF_003389455.1 Streptomyces inhibens
GTGCGGCGAGCGCGGCCAGCAGCGCCGCCTTGCCGCCGGGGCCGGCGCAGCCGTCGAGCCAGGCGCGGTCGGGGCCCTCGACGGGCGCGTTCGCCAGCGCGAGCGCGACGAGCTGACTGCCCTCGTCCTGTACACCGGCGCGCCCCTCGCGGACCGCGTCCAGCGCACCCGGCTCACCGCCCTCCGCGAGCCGCACCGCGTACGGCGACCAGCGCCCCGGCAGCGCGCTGTCCTCGCCGACCGCCGCCAGCAGCTCCTCGGCGGTGGACCGGCCGGGCCGCGCCACCAGCGTCACCTCGGGGCGCTCGTTGTCCGCCTCCAGCAGGTCCTCGATACCGGCGCGGCCCCCGCCGAGCGCGTCCCACAGCGCCGAGACGATCCAGCGGGGATGCGCATGCACGATGCCGAGGTGGTCCTCGGGGTCCTTGTCGTACTCCGGGGCGACCCGCTCCAGCCAGCCGTCCAGGTCATGGGCCGCGACCTTGCGCAGCACCGCGTTGACGAACTTGGCCCGTCCGTCGCCGAGCACCACCCGGGCCAGTTCGACGCTCGCACTGACCGCGGCATGCGTCGGGATACGCGTGCCGAGCAGCTGGTGCGCGCCGAGCGTCAGCACGTCCAGGACCGGCGGGTCGACCTCCCGCAGCGGCCGGTCCACGCACTGCGCGATGATCGCGTCGTACGTCCCCTGCCGCCGCAGCGATCCGTACACCAGCTCCGTCGCCAGCGCCGCGTCCCGGGTGTCGAAGTCACCGCCCTCGCGCGCCTTGCGCAGCAGCGGCGGCAGCACGAGATTCGCGTACGCATCCCGCTCGTCGACGGCCCGCAGCGCCTCGAACGCGAGGATCCTGACCGGGTCCTTCTGCGGGCGGCGATAGGGCTTGCTGGGGCGACGACGGGGCTGCTGACTCACAGAAAAGGTGCTCCGGATACGAGATGAGGGGTCCGTCCCAGCCTACGCGGGCGACAGGCGGGAGCGCGCGGGGAGGTCGGGACGGATCGAAAAAGCCCGGCCATGACCCATCGGACAGGCCCTAGTCCCCCAGCCGCTCCCCCGCCTCGATCCGTACGCCGCGCGCCCAGTCCGCCGCCTTCATCGGCTTCTTGCCCTGCGGCTGGACCCAGACGAGTTCGACGGGGTGGCTGCCGGTGCCGACGTACACCGCCTTCTTCGTGACGGCGAGTTCGCCGGGCGCGAGGGCGAGTTCGGTGTGGCCCGCGACGGCGGTGGCCGACATCAGCTTGAGGCGCTCGCCGCGGAAGACCGTCCACGCACCGGGCGCGGGCGCGCAGCCGCGGATCACCCGGTCGACCCGCAGCGCCGGCGCCGACCAGTCCACCTTGGCGTCCTCGACCTCGATCTTCGGCGCGAGCGAGATGCCCTCGGCGGGCTGCGGCACCGGCGTCAGCGTGCCGTCCTCGATGCCGTCCATCGTCGCGACGAGCAGCCCGGCGCCGGCGAACGCCAGCCGGGTGAGCAGATCGCCGCTGGTGTCCGTCGGCCGGACCTCCTCGGTCAGCACCCCGTAGACCGGCCCGGAGTCCAGGCCCTTCTCGATCTGGAAGGTCGAGGCGCCGGTCACCTCGTCGCCCGCGAGCACCGCGTGCTGCACGGGCGCCGCGCCGCGCCACGCGGGCAGCAGCGAGAAGTGCAGATTGACCCACCCCTTGGCGGGAATGTCGAGCGCGGTCTGCGGCAGCAGCGCGCCGTAGGCGACCACCGGGCAGCAGTCCGGCGCGATCTCCCGCAGCCGGGCCAGAAAGTCCTCGTCGCGCGGCTTGACGGGCTTGAGCACCTCGATGCCCTCCTCCTCGGCGCGCTCGGCGACGGGGCTGGCGACCAGCTTCCGGCCGCGTCCGGCGGGCGCGTCGGGCCGCGTCACGACGGCCACGACCTCGTGCCGGTCGGAGGCGATCAGTGCATCGAGGGCGGGTACGGCGACCTCGGGGGTGCCGGCGAAGACAAGCCTCATGGGTGGCGATTACCTCTCACACGCAGCGGAACGACGCACCAGTCTATGGGTCTTGGCCCAGGCCACGAGTGGTGGATCCAGGGGGCGTACGGGTTTTCCCGCGCCTCGCACGGAAGCTCGTACGCCCCCATACCGTGACCAGAGCCGCTGCTGTCGCGTTGGTCAAACAGCATTGACCTTCGACCGGGCCGCTTTGGCGGCCCGATCGCTTTCACACTTCCTTTTCCACGCCGGTTCGAGAGGCTTGCTCATGGCCGACCACGCAACCCACGACGCCCAGGCGCGCGCCAGCCTGCATCTCCTGGTGCGGGACATCGAGCGGGTCCGACGGCAGGTGGACGCACTGCGCACGCTGACCGCTCAGCTCGGCAACGTCTACCGGCCGCGGCGCACGGGACCCTCCGCGGGCTTTGTCGTGTACGGACGCGCACCCGCTCCGACGGTGCGTCTCGCCCAGGAGTTGCGGGACAGCGTCGAAACACTTGTCACGGCCGCGGTCGACTTCGACCGTTCGCTGGGGTTCTCGTGGGATGCGGTGGGCTCGGCGCTCGGTGTCACCAAACAGGCTGTGCACCGCCGTTACGGTGCCCGCAGGGCAGCCGCCCAGCCCGCCGCCGACAACAGCGTTGAGCCGACGGTACGTTCGCCCGAGTCCTCGGCGACCCGCGCGGTGACCATCGCCGCGGGCCTGCCGGGCGCGCCGTCCGTCCCCGCCGCCCGCTCCATGCCCGCCCAGCCGACCGCGGCCTCCCGCGACGAGCCCACCCGCCCGGGCGCCTTCCCCGGCCCCCGCAACGGCTGAGCCACCCTCACACGGGGCTACGGCCCACTCACCACCGCTCGCCAACGCCCCGGGACCACCCGATGACAACGGTCCCGGGGCGGCGCCATGTCCGGGCGGGGCCGGCCCCCCGACGGCCCCTTCTCCTCACCCCAGGTCCGGTCTCCTCACCCCAGGTCCGGCGGATCGATCCGTACCCGTACCGCCTCGCCCTCCCGCTTGACCAGCCGGGCCGCACGGGCCGCCTTGAGCGCCGCGGCGAGCGCCGCGCCCTGGCCGGGGCGGACGCGTACGAGCGCGCGCTCCCAGACCTCGCCCGGCGGCGGGTCGCCCGGCC
>NZ_QUAC01000327.1 GCF_003389455.1 Streptomyces inhibens
GCGCGCCGCCCGGATCGGCTGGCCGCTGCCCGAACGCGTCGCCGTCGCGGTCCTGCTGCGGCCGGCCCGCGAGGCGGTGGCGCCCGCCGTGGCCCCGGACGTCCTGCTGGACATGGAGTGCGAACGGCCGCGGATGGTGGTGCCGGAGCCGGACGCCCCCGGGCGGCGCGAGCTGCTGGGCCGTGCGGCGGCCGGCTGGTCGGGTGCGATCGGCCCCGCCGTACCGCTGCTGGACGCCGCGAAATCGCTGCGCTGGGCCGGGGCCGCGGTCGATCTGACGGAGCGCGGACTGCTGCCCGCCGGCGAGCTGTTGCAGTGCACCGAGCACACCGAGGCGCTGGTCCTGCTGCCGCCCGAGGAGCTGATCGACGACCTCACCCGACGCCGTCTCGCCCCCCTGGACCGCTGCGGTCCCACCCACGGGCGGCGGCTCGCGGAGACCCTGCTCGCCTGGCTGGAGACGCGCGGCGGCGCCCCCGAGATCGCCGCCCGGCTCGGCGTCCATCCACAGACCGTGCGCTACCGGCTGCGCCAGATACGGGAGTTATGGGGCGGGGAGATGGACGACCCGGACCGCCGCTTCGAACTGGAGCTGGTGTTACGGGCCAGGAGGCTGCGCGGGGAGCTCAGCTGACCCCGCCGGACTCCGCCGCCCGGCGCTCGATGAACGCTTCCATACCGTCCAGGAGGCGGGCCAGCCCGAAGTCGAACAGCGACTGCAGATTCACCACGTCCTCGTCGTGGCCCGCCATCCCCCCGTACATGGGGTAGGAGCCCGAGGTGAGGATGCCCTCGAACGCCGGCTCCATGGAGGCCATCCACTGGTTCTGGTCCATACCGGTCTCCTGCTCGGCCTCCAGATCGTCCTCGAAGCCGGCGGCGGTGGCCCGGACATGGTTCAGCAGCGTGATGGCCATATGGATCAGCGTCACCGGATCCATCCCCTCGACCCGCGCCATGGTCCACTCGATCAGCGCCATCGCCCGCGGCATCGGCTGCGGCCGGGTGATCGACAGATACTGCGCAAGCCATGGATGCCGCTGGTAGAGCTCCCATTGCAGCCGGGCGCCCGCCTCCATCCGGTCGCGACGGCCGTCCGGCGCCGGATCGGGCAGCCGGACATCCGAGAACGCGGCGTCCGCCATCAGCATCACCAGCTCGTCCTTGCTGGCCACATGGCGGTAGAGCGCCATCGAGGACACCCCGAACTCGGCGGCGACCCGGCGCATCGACAGCGCCCGCAGCCCCTCGGCGTCGGCAACCTTGATCCCGGCCCGTACGACGCGCTCGCGGCTCAGGCCGCTGTCCGTCTCGCGCGGCCGCCGCTCACGCGCCGGTTCGGAGCGCGCGGTCCGGTGCGACGGCGTCCCCGCGTCCGGCCGGGGCTCGGCGACCACCGTGCCCACGCCCGGTACGGCCCGTACGAGACCCTCCTGACGCAGCGTCGTGAGCACCTTGGTGGCGGTCGCCATCGCCACCCGCCACTCCTGGGTGATCCGCCGGGTCGACGGCACACGGTCGCCCGGCGCCAGCTCACCGGCGTCGATACGGCGCCGGATCTCGTCCACGATCCGGCGGTAGGGCGGTAGGGCGGACTGCTCCACGGGATGGCCTCCGTACTAGTGCACTAGGGGAATTCGCTAGCGGTGAGGGTAGCAGCGTGGCGCTCACCAGGGCCTTGCACTAGGTAGGTGCACTAGTGTGATGCACGCCCAACTCCTCAGGCCCGCTATGTGTTTGCACCATAAGCTTGAGGTGCTTACCGTGTCACCCATGTCGTTTACTACGTACACACCTCAGCCGCCGGCCGGCCGCCGGGAGTGGACCGCCCTCGCTGTCCTCCTGCTGCCCTGCCTCCTCGTCTCGATGGACGTCTCGGTGCTCTACTTCGCGGTGCCGTTCCTGACCGCGGAGCTCGAACCCAGCAGCGTCCAGCAACTGTGGATCCTGGACGTCTACGGCTTTGTGCTCGCCGGCCTGCTGATCACCATGGGTTCGCTCGGCGACCGCATCGGCCGCCGCAAGCTGCTGCTGTCCGGCGCGCTGCTCTTCGGCCTCGCCTCGGGGCTCGCCGCGTACGCCCGGAGCGCCGAAATGCTGATCGCCGCACGGGCGTTGCTCGGCATCGGCGGCGCGACCCTGATGCCGTCCACCCTCGCGCTGATCCGCAACCTCTTCCACGACGCCAAGCAGCGCGGCAAGGCGGTCGCGATCTGGTCGGCGGCGATGATGGGCGGAATCGCGGTCGGCCCGGTGCTCAGCGGCGCGCTGCTGGAGCACTTCTGGTGGGGCTCGGTATTCCTGATCAATACGCCGGCGATGGTGCTGCTGCTGGTCTGCGGGCCGCTGCTGCTGCCGGAGTTCAAGAACCCGGCGGCCGGGCGCTTCGACCTGCCCGGCTCGGTGCTGTCATTGCTCGCGATGCTGCCGATGGTCTACGGCATCAAGGAGATCGCCCGCAACGGAGTGGCGGCGCTGCCCGTCGTCGCGCTCGTGGCCGGCCTGCTGGCCGCCGCGGCCTTCGTCCAACGCCAGCGCACCGCCCGCCACCCGATGCTCGATCTGGAACTGTTCCGGCACCGCGGGTACAGCGTCTCGGTGCTGATGAACCTGCTGGCGATGTTCGCGATCGTCGGCTGCGCGGTGTTCTTCACCCAGTACCTGCAGTCCGTACGGGGCATGAGCCCCATGGAGGCGGCGCTGTGGAATCTGCTGCCGACCCTCGCGGTGGGCGGGATGGCGCCGGCCGCCGCCGCGCTCGCCCAGCGGATGGACCGTGCGTACGTCATCGCCATGGGGTTCGTCATCGCGGCCGGCGGCTTCGTCTGGCTGTCCTGGCTGGAGCCGGGCTCGGCCCTGTGGTTCGTGCTGGTCGCGTCGTCGGTGTACGCCTCGGGCCTGGTGATGGTGATGTCGCTCGGCAACGAACTGGCCATCGGTGTCGCACCGCCCGAGCGGGCCGGCTCCGCCTCGGCCCTGCTGGAGTCCGGCACCGAACTGGGCGGCGCGCTGGGCATGGCGATCCTGGGCAGTATCGGGAGCGCGATCTACCGCGGTCACATGGACGATGCACTGCCCGCCGGGCTTCCGGCGGGGGCGGCCGACGCGGCGCGGGAGACCCTGGCGGGCGCCGCCGCGGTGGCCGGCGAACTCCCGGGCCGGGC
>NZ_QUAC01000329.1 GCF_003389455.1 Streptomyces inhibens
CCGTGGTCCGGCCCCGTGGTCCGGCCCCGCCCCGCCGCCCGGTCCCGCCGCCCGGGTCCGGCCCGGCCCGCCCCGACGCCGTACGTCAGACCGGCTGCGGCAGCGCCATCAGCCGCCCGACCAGGTCGGCGAACATCCCGTCGTCCGGTTCGTCCGCCAGTATGCGGCGGACCACCTGGGCCATCCGCTCGTCGTACGCCGCGCTCACCGCCGCCAGCGCCGCGAAGTCGTGGACCAGCTGCCGCTCCAGCTCGCCGCGCGGCACGCGCCGCCCGTCCAGCCACAGCAGCGCGGTGGTCTCGGCCAGCGAGACCCACGAGCGGACCACCAACTCCAGCCGCGGGGCGGGGTCGGGGATGCCGAGATGGGCGACGATCTGCTCGTAGGCGGCCTGCCGCACCCCGTCGATCATCGCGCCGGTACGGGTCGAACCCGCCGGACCGCCACGCATCAGCGCCGAGAACCCGGGACCGTGCTGGTCCACGAAGTCGAAGAACCGCTCCATGACCCGCAACAGCCGGGCGCCGAGCGGACCTTCGTGCGGCTCGACGAACCGGGCCGTCAGCTCCTCGGCGGCCCGCCGCAGCGCGGCCTCGTACAGCTGCTGCTTGCCCGGGAAGTAGTGGTAGACCAGCGGCCGGGAAATACCGGCCGCCTCGGCGATCTCGTCGATCGGGACATCCTCGGGGGAACGGTGGCTGAAGAGGTCGAGTGCGACGGCGATCAGCTGCTCGCGCCGCTCCTCGACGCCCATCCTGCGGCGCGCCCCGGTCGTCATGCGGACCACCCTAACGATCCGGGGCGCGGCACGGAATCACGAAAGGGCAATCACAGATCGAGCACGAGCCCGCCGCCGCGCGCCCGCGAGACACAGATCAGCAGCGAGTCGTCGCGCTCGGCGTCGGTCAGCAGCTCGTCGCGGTGGTCCACCTCACCGGCCAGCACCCGCTGTTGGCAGGTGCCGCAGAAGCCCTGCTCACAGGAGTACGGCAGATCGGGCAGCGCCTGCTCGCGGATCGCCCGCAGCACACTGGTGTCCGCGGGCACCGTGACCGTACGGCCGGTGCGGCGCAGCTCCACCTCGAACGGTGCGTTCTCGCCCGCCGGTGCGGGTGCGGCCGGCGTGAACCGCTCGGTGTGCAGCGTCAGCCCCTCGGTCACGGCCGGCAGCAATGCCGCGACCGCGTCCCTCAGCGGCTCGGGCCCGCAGCAGTAGACCGCGGCGTGCGGCGGCGCACCGGCGAGCACCGCGGCCAGATCGGGCCGGCCGTCCTCGTCCTCGGCGACCACCGTCACCCGGTCCGCGCCGGCCCCCGCCAGCTTCTCGATCTCCGCCAGGAACGGCATCGAGGCCCGCGACCGCCCGGCGTACACCAGCCGCCACGGCACCCCCTGCCGCTCGGCCTGCCGCAGCATCGGCAGGATCGGGGTGATGCCGATACCGCCCGCGAGGAAGACATAGGCATGGCTGTCGTGGAGCGGGAAGCGGTTGCGCGGCCCGCGGACCTCCACCACCGTCCCCTCGTGCAGCTGCTCGTGCACCTCGCGCGAGCCGCCCCGGCCGTCCTCGATCAGCCGGGCCGCGATGGTGTACGAGCCGGGCGTCGCGGGCTCCCCGCACAGCGAGTACTGGCGTACGGCCCCCGACGGCAGGACGAGGTCGATATGCGCGCCCGGCTCCCAGCCCGGGAGTTCCTCGCCCTCCAGGCGCAGCCGCACCACGCCCTCGGCCTCCTGCACGCGCTCCACGACCCTCAACTGCAGTGCGGCCGAGCCCGTCCGTCCCCTTCCCGAGACCGGGTTCTCCAGCGCGGGCATCGGCCACAACGGGGATGCCTTGATGCGGCGGCGCAGCGCCCGCCGGGCGACCAGCGCGGCCGCGGCGACCACGACGACGGTACGTATACGGGGCATCTCAGGTACCTCCGGCCGTACGGGCCTCGGCCGCGGTCGCGGCGGGGGAGCCGGCGAGATAGGCGACGGCCTGCTCGGTGCTGCCGTGCTGCGAGGGGTGGTAGGTACGGCTGAGGTACTGCGGGATCGAGCGGGCCATGGCCCCGGCGGTCGGCAGCACCCCCTGCCGGCCGGCGCGGAAGAACTCCCGCAAGTTGGCCCGGCCGTCGATCAGCGACGGGTCGTTCTCCATGAAGAAGCGGGTGCCGCGCTGCCACAGGAAGACCAGCGCGGTGAAGGCCGTGGCCCAGGTGCGTACCCGCCGCCGGTAGCCGCCGTCCAGATGGACGAAGAGATCAAAGGCCACCGAGCGGTGCTCGACCTCCTCCGCGCCGTGCCAGCGCAGCAGATCGAGCATCGTCGGATCGGCGCCCTTGGCGTCCAGCGCCTCGGCGTTGAGCACCCAGTCGCCCAGGAACGCGGTGTAGTGCTCGATGGCGGCGATCGTTGCGACCCGCTCCAGCAGCCACCACTTACGGGCCCGGCCCGGTGGCAGGGTGCGGTCGCCGAGCAGCTTCTCGAAGAGCCAGTCGACCTGCGCGGTGTACGGAGTCGGGTCCAGGCCCTGCTCCTTGAGATGCGGCAGGACGTCGTCGTGCGCCTGGGAGTGCATCGCCTCCTGGCCGATGAACCCGATCACGTCCGCGCGCAGTCGGGGGTCGCGGATGTAGGGCAGCACCTGCTTGTAGACGTGCACGAACCAGCGCTCGCCGGCCGGCAGCAGCAGATGCAGCACATTGATCGTGTGGGTGCTGGAGGGGTCGCCCGGTATCCAGTGCAGGGGGGTGTCCGCCCAGTCGAAGGCGACGTTGCGGGCCTTCAACGGGGTGTGCTCGGACGCGGCCGACCGGGGCCGCAGCGAGGCCGTATTAGACATGGCGTCAATGTACTGGCGGGTAAGGAATGCCGGTACCCCTCGGACGGCGAAAATCGCCGGCGCGGCCGGGCGGTGTCCTGCGCCGCACCGGCCCGGCGCCTCGCCTCAGCCCAGCGCCTCGATCTTCCTGCCGTTCGCCAGCCGCCCCGCCAGCTCCGCGCTGGCGCCCGCCTTGACCGGGAGCGCCAGGAAGCGGCCCGTTGCCCGGCCCTCGACGCCGCCGGTCGTGGTGATCGAGGCGACCCGCTCGCTGCCGGCCGCCAGCAGCCACCACTGGCCGTCCGTGGCCTTCCACAGCACCCCGGCCAGCGCCCGCGGCGCCCGCGGGCCGCAGGCCGTACCGCCGTCGGCGCGCGCCGTCACCGCCCCGGGGGCATACGGCCGGCC
>NZ_QUAC01000328.1 GCF_003389455.1 Streptomyces inhibens
CCTGCCGGCCCCGCCGCGCCTGCCAGCCCCGCCGCGGTGGCCGACACGCCGCCGCCCGTCGAACCGCCCGTCGACCCCCGCGTCGCCGGATACGAGGCGGTCGCCGACGCCGGTGCGGAGTCCGGCGCGGCCACTGCGGCCGAGGGCACGCCCGCAGCGGCCGGGGGCGCGTCCACCACGGCCAGGGACGAGCCTCCCACCCCCGCCCCCGGCGGCAACCTGTGCACCGCCTGCCGAACCGGCGCCGTCGGCCCCGAGGGCTACTGCGAGCACTGCGGCCACGCCCGGCCCCGCGAACGCGACCACATGGAGCGCGAATTGGCGGGCATCGCGGCGGTCAGCGACCGGGGCCACCGGCACCACCGCAACGAGGACTTCTTCGCCCTCCGTGCCGCCGCCCTGCCGGACGGCACACCCGCCGTGGTTGCGGTGGTCTGCGACGGGGTCTCCTCGGCGACCCGACCGGACGAGGCGTCCCAGGCGGCGTCCGAGGCCGCCGGCGAGGCGCTGCTGGCGTCGCTGCCGCGCGGTACCCATCCCCAGCAAGCCATGCACGAAGCCATCCTGGCGGCCTCCACGGCGGTCGACGCACTGGCCGCCGACCCGTCCCTGGTGCATGACGAGCAGCGCCAGCAGAACGCCCCGGCCTGCACCTTCGTCGGCGCGGTGGTCGGCGGCGGGCTGCTGACCGTCGGCTGGGTCGGCGACAGCCGCGCCTACTGGATCCCCGACGACCGCACCGCGCCGCCGGCCCGGCTCACCGAGGACGACTCCTGGGCGGCGCAGATGGTCGCCAACAATCTGATGTCCGAGGCCGAGGCGAACGCCGATGAGCGGGCGCACGCCATCACCGGCTGGCTGGGCGCGGATGCGTACGAGGTCGAGCCGCACACCGCAACGTTCAAGCCGGACGGCCCCGGTGTCGTGGTGGTGTGCACGGACGGACTGTGGAACTACGCCGAGAGCGCGGAGCAGATGGCCGCGGTGCTGCCGTACGACGCTCCCACCAGGCCGCTGAACGGCGCCCGCACGCTGGTCACACACGCCCTCGACGGCGGCGGGCACGACAACGTCACGGTGGCGCTGGTGCCGTTCCCCGCGCCGTCGGGGCGGGCAGGATCGGCCTGACCCGGCCCAAAACCGCATGAGTCGGACTCCGGTGAGGAGCGGAACGGATGGCCAACTTCGCCAAATCCCCTGTGCCGCGTTTCACCGCCGAGGTGTACCAGAACCCCTACCTCCCCGAGGGCGGGCGGGAGGTGCACGCCATTGTCACGGTGACCGCGACCGGGGGCGGCACGACGGGCGGCCGGCCGCTTTGCGTGGGCGGCAGCGGCGGGCCGGACGCCGGTGTGGTGATCATGGTCGACTGCTCCGGGTCGATGGACCATCCGCCGACGAAGCTGCGCGCCGCCCGTGAGGCCACGGCCGCCGCGCTCGACACCCTGCGCGACGGCGTCGCCTTCGCGGTGGTGGCCGGTACGCACCGGGCCGCCGAGGTCTACCCCGGCGGCGGCCGGCTGGCGGCGGCCGGTGCAACGACCCGCGCACAGGCCGCGGAGGCGCTGCGCAGGCTGAGCGCGGGCGGCGGTACGGCCATCGGCACCTGGCTGCGGCTGGCCGACCGGCTGCTGTCGTCCGCCGATCTCACCATCCGGCACGCCGTCCTGCTCACCGACGGCCGCAATGAACACGAGTCGCCGCAGGATCTGCGCGCCACCCTGGACGACTGCTTCGGGTCCTTCACCTGCGACGCCCGTGGCGTCGGCACGAACTGGGAGGTCAAGGAGGTCACCGGCATCGCCTCGGCGCTGCTGGGGACCGCCGATATCGTCGCCGATCCGGCCGGGCTGACCGCCGATTTCACGCGGATGATGGCGACGGCGATGGGCAAGGAGGTCGCCGATGTCGCTCTGCGGCTGTGGACCCCGTTGGGCGCCGAGACCGTCTTCGTCAAGCAAGTGGCACCCACCGTGGAGGACTTGACCGGGCGGGGCAGGGAGTCCGGGCCGCGGTCGGCGGACTATCCGACCGGCTCCTGGGGCGACGAGTCCCGCGACTACCACCTCTGCCTGCGGGTCCCGGCCGCCGGCATCGGCCGGGAAATGCTGGCCGGCCGTGTGTCGTTGATCATTCCCGCGCCGGACGGCCTGCCCTCCCAGGCCGTGCCGCAGACCCCGCCGCGGCCTCTGTCGCAGGGGCTCGTACGGGCCGTGTGGACGGACGATATCGCCGCCTCCACATCGATCAATCCACAGGTGGCGCACTACACAGGGCAGGCCGAACTGGCACAAGTCATCCAACAGGGGCTCGATGCGCGTAAGTCGGGAGATGTCGACAGCGCGACGGCGAAATTGGGCCGTGCGGTACAGCTGGCCGATGCCTCGGGGAACGCGGCGACTGCGAAACTCCTTGCGAAGGTGGTGGACGTCGTCGATGCGACGACCGGTACTGTGCGACTGAAGGCGAAGGTCGCCGAGGCGGACGAGATGACTCTCGAAACCCGCTCGACGAAAACCGTTCGCGTAAAGAAATAGCTACGAAAAGTACCGAGCAGTACCACCGAAGGAACACGGTACGGAGGGGGAAGAACCGACATGCCGACCTGCCCGAGCGGCCACCAGTCGGTGGCCGAAGACTGGTGCGAGGTGTGCGGCCAGCGGATGGCGGGTGCTGTCCCCCCGCCGCCCTCCCTGCCTGCCGGCTTCCTGAACACCCCGCCCAGCCAGCCGACCGGCCAGCCCGGCCCGCCGCAGGGCCAGCCCGGCCCGCCGCCCGGTGGCTTCGCTCCCGGCCCGGGTGGTCCCGGACCCGGTGGCCCCGGTGCTCCTGACATGCAGGGCGGCCAGGGCGGCTATGGCTTCCCGCCGCCCGCGCCGGGCCCCGGTGGCCTCGGTCCCGGTCCCGGTCCCGGCACCCAGGGTGGCCAGCAGGGCGGTTACGGCTTCCCGCCGCCCGCGCCCGGCCCCGGACCCGGCCAGGCCGCACCGAGCGAGCCGTGCCCGCAGTGCCGTACGCCGCGCGAGTCGATGGCGCCGTTCTGCGAGGAGTGCCGCTACAACTTCCTCACCAACTCCCCGACGTCCTACGCCCCGCCGCCCACCCAGCAGCCCGGCCCGCCGCCCGGCATGCCCGGCCCCGGTGGCCCCGGTACGCAGGGCGGCCAGGGTGGCTACGGCTTCCCGCCGCCCGCGCCCGGCCCCGGCCCCCAGGGCGGCCAGGGCGGTTACGGCTTCCCGCCGCCGCAGCAACAGCCGCCGCAGCAACAGG
>NZ_QUAC01000330.1 GCF_003389455.1 Streptomyces inhibens
GGCCCCGGCGCCCGCGACCACCCGGGCGGCCGGCGGCGTCCCCGGCGAGGGGGACGGGGCGCTACGACGCGACCGCCACGCCGCCCCGGTCCCCGGCCGTCAGGCCCAGCTTCGCCGCGAAGGCCAGCGCGGCCTCCGGCCGGACCTCGTACCAGGAGTCCTGGTCGCAGACCGCGTCCAGCAGCGCGGCGATGTCCTGCGCGCCGACCGTACGAGCCTCGGCGGCGGCGATGAAGGCGCGGACCGCTGCCGCGGGGTCGACCTCCGTCTCCGTGCGGGCCACGAGGTCCTCGACGATCTCCTCGATCGCGGCGTCACCGAGCGCGGCCCAGTTCATCGCCATCTCCAGGCCGTCGTCCTGCATCTTCTCGGGATACGGGGCGCGGGCCCAGGCGCCGTCCTGCCACCAGTAGACGAACCCGAAGAGATTGCCCTCGGCGTCGTCCCGCAGCCGCTCCCAGGGCAGCCACTCGGGACCGCCGGCCAGGAAGTCGATCTGCTCGCCCCCGTCGTGCGTGTAGCTGCCGTCCGAGTCCTGGCCGCACAGCAACGCGCGGCCGCCCTCGAACAACTGCAGCCGCCACCAGTAGCTGCCGCCCTCATTCCAGCACTGCAAGCCATGGCTGCCCCAGGAGTATTCGTCCCAGTCGTCCACGGCCGCCGCCACCACCGCCAGCGTCGCGGCGCGCGCCCAGAGCGTCTCCGGATGGTCCAGATCCTCGGGCACACTCGGCCTGTGCATGGCGCTCTCCCCCGTCGTCCAGCGCGGCCCCGCCGACGCGACCGCGCACCGTCCCCTGTCATCTCGAACCATAGCGACGGGGTCTGACAGTTCCCCATGACGAAGCCGTCACAATAATGAAGTCTTCAACGAACCCTTCGTGACCTCTTCGACGAACCCTTCGATGTACCGGTCGGCGAACCCGTGGCGGAGTCTTCGGCCGAGTGCTCGGCACCGCGCCCGCCGCCGTACGGGGTTCAGTTCAGCGACGGATCATCCGGATACGTGGCCACCATCGCCAGCTCATTGCGCTGCCGCCGCAGCACCGCGCGCCACAGCTGCTCGGGATCGGGCGAGGAGACATCGCCGGGCTCGGACTCGACGACGTACCAGGCGCCCTCGACCAGCTCGTCCTCCAGCTGGCCCGGCCCCCAGCCCGCGTATCCGGCGAAGATCCGCAGGCTGCCGAGGACCGCCGCGAGGAGTTCCGGAGGGGCCTCCAGATCGACCAGTCCGATCGCGCCGTGCACCCTGCGCCAGCCCAGCGGCTCGTCACCCGACTGCACGCCCGCCCGGTCCGCGGCCTGCACACCGGCCGTCTCCGCACCCTCGCCGGCGGGCCATCCACCGCTGTCCACCGGCGGGACGCCGCCCTCGCCGGACAGTCCGCCGGGCACCACGGCCACTCCGAGCGCCGAGTCCAGCGAGACCGGACCGCCCTGGAAGACCACCCCCGGCTCGCCGGCCAGGGCGGCCCAGGGTGCGAGGATGTCCGCGACGCCGACCGGCGTGGGGCGGTTCAGGACCACGCCGAGGGAGCCCTCCTCGTCGTGGTCGAGGAGCAGCACCACCGCGCGGTCGAAATTCGGATCGGCGAGCGCGGGCGTCGCGACGAGCAGCCGGCCTGTGAGCGAGGACACCTCGGTCATGGGCACATGATCCCGCACTTCTGCCCGAAGCGGGGAGTCAACGCCGGGACCTGTACGAGAGCAGGGCAGGGCGTACGGCGGCAGCACCGGCGCACGGCCTTGTCACCGGATAGGCCATTCAAGACATTCAGCGGCATTTACCACCAAACAGCGATTACAGATCAAAGGCGGATCGTAGCGGAGTGTGTTGTGACAAAGCCATTACATGCTCAGAGCGTGCAGGGGCTTACGGGCACACCCTCGGCCGCCCTTACCATTTCTGCTTGGCCCCTGCCCGTCTCCAGGAACGCGAGATCCATGACCGTCTCTACTGACGACGTACTGCTTGTCCACGGCGGCACCCCGCTCGAGGGCGAGATCCGGGTTCGCGGTGCGAAGAACCTTGTGCCGAAGGCCATGGTCGCCGCCCTGCTCGGCAGCGGCCCCAGCCGGCTGCGCAATGTGCCCGACATCCGCGACGTACGCGTGGTGCGCGGGCTGCTGCAGCTGCACGGTGTCACGGTGCGCCCCGGTGACGAGCCGGGCGAGCTGATCCTCGACCCGTCGCACGTGGAGAGCGCCAACGTCGCGGACATCGACGCCCACGCCGGCTCCTCGCGGATCCCGATCCTGTTCTGCGGTCCGCTGCTGCACCGCCTCGGCCACGCCTTCATCCCGGGCCTGGGCGGCTGCGACATCGGCGGCCGGCCGGTGGACTTCCACTTCGACGTGCTGCGCCAGTTCGGTGCGACCATCGAGAAGCGCGCCGACGGGCAGTACCTGGAGGCCCCGCAGCGGCTGCGCGGCACCAAGATCCGGCTGCCGTACCCGTCGGTCGGCTCGACCGAGCAGGTGCTGCTGACCGCCGTACTGGCCGAGGGCGTCACCGAGCTGTCGAACGCCGCCGTGGAGCCGGAGATCGAGGACCTCATCTGCGTACTGCAGAAGATGGGCGCGATCATCTCCATGGACACCGACCGGACGATCCGGATCACCGGTGTCGACCGGCTCGACGGCTACAACCACCGCGCCCTCCCGGACCGCCTGGAGGCCGCCTCCTGGGCGTCCGCGGCGCTGGCCACCGAGGGCAACATCTACGTCCGCGGCGCGCAGCAGCGGTCGATGATGACCTTCCTCAACACCTTCCGCAGGGTCGGCGGCGCCTTCGAGATCGACGACGAGGGCATCCGCTTCTGGCACCCGGGCGGCTCGCTCAACGCCATCGCCCTGGAGACCGATGTCCACCCCGGTTTCCAGACCGACTGGCAGCAGCCGCTGGTCGTCGCGCTGACCCAGGCGTCGGGCCTGTCCATCGTGCACGAGACGGTCTACGAGTCCCGGCTCGGCTTCACCTCGGCGCTGAACCAGATGGGCGCGCACATCCAGCTCTACCGCGAGTGCCTGGGCGGCTCCGCCTGCCGCTTCGGGCAGCGCAACTTCCTGCACTCCGCGGTCGTCTCGGGACCCACCAAGCTGCAGGGCGCCGACCTGGTCATCCCCGACCTGCGCGGCGGCTTCTCGTACCTGATCGCGGCGCTGGCGGCGCAGGGCACCTCCCGGGTGCACGGCATCGACCTGATCAACCGCGGCTACGAGAACTTCATGGAGAAGCTCGTGGAACTGGGCGCCCATGTGGAGCTGCCGAACGGCGCACTGCGCAACTGAGCGGCCGACGCAATGACGCGTCAGGGGCGGCCACCCGGACCGGGTGGCCGCC
>NZ_QUAC01000331.1 GCF_003389455.1 Streptomyces inhibens
CCGGGACTTCCCCGGGGCCGGCCGCTCCACGCTCACACCTGGCGAGGCGCGCCCGGCTCACCCGGCGCGCCCTCCATGTCCGCCACCTCCGCCAGCGCCTCCTCCAGCCACTGCACCCAGAAGGTCTCCAGACCGATCCCGGCCCGCAGCACAAGCCGCCGCAAACGGTCCTCCGGATCCGCCGCAGCCCCGAAGTCGCGGTCCTCGATCCCCTGGTACTCCGCCAACTGCCGCCGGTGCAGCGTCAGATGGCGTCGCAGCTCCTCGTCGAGCCCGGTGCGCCCGACGACCGCCGCCGCCCGCAGCCGCAGCAGCAGCGCATCCCGGATGGGCTTGGGGTCCTGCTCACCCGATGCCCACCGGGTCAGCTCGGTGCGGCCCGCGGGCAGCACCTCGAACTCCTTCTTCTGGCCGCGGGACGGCTGATCGGAGGGCAGCGCGCGGATCAGCCCGGCCTGCTCCAGTTTTCCCAGCTCGCGATAGATCTGCTGATGGGTGGCCGACCAGAAGTAGCCGATCGACCGGTCGAATCTGCGGGTCAGCTCCAGCCCCGACGACGGCTTTTCGAGCAGGGCGGTGAGGATCGCGTGCGGCAGGGACATGGGGAGATCCTAGGCACGGCCCGGGCAGGTCACAGGGCCGCCGCCAGCTCCGTCCCCTGCTGGATGGCGCGCTTGGCGTCCAGCTCGGCGGCGACATCCGCACCACCGATGAGATGCACGGCACGCCCCTCGGCGCGCAGCTCCTCGTACAGATCCCGCCGGGGCTCCTGCCCCGTGCACAGCACGACCGTGTCCACCGGAAGCGTCGCCGCCGTGCCGTCGACCGTGAGATGCAGACCCGCATCATCGATCCGCTCGTACGAAGCCCCGGCGACCATCGTCACGCCCCGGTGCCTGAGCTCCGTACGGTGGATCCAGCCGGTGGTCTTGCCGAGGCCGGCGCCGACCTTCGACGTCTTGCGCTGGAGCAGATGCACCTGGCGCGGGGCCTTGGGACGCTCGGGCGCGCGCAGCCCGCCGCGCTCCTCGTATGCCGTGTCGACACCCCAGGCACGGAAGTACGTCTCGGGGTCCTGGCTCGCCGCGTCACCGGCATCGGTCAGGAACTCGGCGACATCGAAGCCGATACCTCCCGCCCCGATGATCGCGACCCGCTCGCCGACCGGCGCGCCGTCGCGCAGCACATCGAGGTAGCTGACGACGCTCGGGTGGTCGATCCCCTCGATCTCCGGAGTGCGCGGGGTGACGCCCGTGGCGACCACGATCTCGTCGTACGCACCGAGGTCCCCGGCCGTGACGGGGGTGTTCAGCCGTACCTCCACACCCCATGCCTCCAGCTGCGTCCGGAAGTACCGCAGCGTCTCCTCGAACTCCTCCTTGCCCGGCACCCGCTTGGCGAGGTTCAGCTGCCCGCCGATCTCGGCCGCGGCGTCGAACAGCGTGACGTCATGGCCGCGTTCGGCGGCCGACACGGCGCACGCCAGCCCGGCGGGACCGGCGCCGACCACGGCGAGCCGCTTGCGCAGCCGGGTGGGGGAGAGCACCAGCTCGGTCTCGTGGCAGGCCCGCGGATTGACCAGGCAGGACGTGATCTTGCCGCTGAAGGTGTGGTCGAGACAGGCCTGGTTGCACCCGATGCAGGTGTTGATCGCATCGGACCGGCCGTCCCGCGCCTTGGCGACGAAGTCCGGATCGGCCAGGAACGGGCGGGCCAGCGACACCATGTCGGCGCGCCCGTCGGCGAGCAGCTCCTCGGCCACCTCAGGGGTGTTGATGCGATTGCTGGTCACCAGGGGCACGGAGACCGACCCCATCAGCCGCTTCGTCACCCAGGTGTACGCACCGCGCGGCACCGAGGTCGCGATGGTGGGGATACGGGCCTCGTGCCAGCCGATGCCGGTGTTGATGATCGTCGCGCCGGCTGCCTCGATCTCCTTGGCGAGCGTGATCACCTCCTCCAGGGTGGAACCGCCCGGGACGAGGTCCAGCATCGACAGCCGGTAGATCAGGATGAAGTCCGTGCCGACGCGCTCCCGGGTACGGCGGACGATCTCCAGCGGGAAGCGCACCCGGTTCTCGTACGAGCCGCCCCACCGGTCCGTGCGGTGGTTGGTCGCGCCCGCGATGAACTCATTGATCAGATAGCCCTCGGAGCCCATGATCTCGACCCCGTCGTACCCGGCGGACTTGGCCAGCTCCGCCGCCCGTACGTAGTCCTCGACGGTCTGCTCGACCTCGTCGTCGGTGAGCGCATGCGGCGGGAAGGGGCTGATGGGGGCCTGGAGCGCGCTCGGCGCCACCAGATCGGCGTGGTACGCGTACCGCCCGAAGTGCAGGATCTGCATCGCGATCCGCCCGCCCGCCGCATGCACCGCAGCGGTCACGGTCCGGTGCTGCGCCGCCTCCGCCTCGGTGGTGAGCTTGGCCCCGCCCTCGTACGGCCGTCCCGCCTCGTTCGGCGCGATGCCACCGGTCACCATCAGCCCGACGCCGCCCCGCGCACGGGCGGCGTAGAAGGCGGCCATCCGCTCGAAGCCGTTCTCCGCCTCCTCCAGCCCGATGTGCATCGACCCCATCAGCACCCGGTTGGGAAGGGTCGTGAACCCGAGATCGAGCGGGCTCATCAGGTGCGGGTACTGGCTCATGGGGGCCTCGCCTCCGTGCGGGGTGGTCGTGAAGCCAGTTGTAGACCAGCCGGTAAGCCTTGTGCAACAAGTTGCAAAAAACGTGACGGAGACGACGCCGGCCCGCCCACCGGGACCCGTGAAGCCGGGGCGGCAGGCGAGCGGTACGGCTCCCCCGTGCGGCGGAGGCGGATCGTCAACGGGAACGAGGTCGCCCGGCGGTGTCGAGGGCTTGAATCGTCATGGCGCAAGGGCCGCACTTCCCCCGGTTCGGGGCAGGGGCGGACCGGCCAACGCATCACGTACATCACGTGAGAGCTGACCAGAGGGGAACACCTCATGCGTATCCGTCACATAGCCGCTGCGGGTGCTGCCGCTGCTGCACTCTCGCTCGGTGCCGCGCTGCCGGCCCTCGCCGATTCCCACGCCGGCGTCGCGCCCAAGGCCGCGGGCCCGAACGTCAAGGTCTACGTGGACGCCAACTACCAGGGCGCGAGCACGAGCACCCGTACCAGCCTGCCGCGCCTGAGCCCGTACGGCTGGAATGACAAGATCAGCTCCGCCAAGAACCTCGGCAACCGCACGGTCACCTTCTACCAGCACACCTACTACAGGGGCGCCCACTTCTCCCTGGCGCCGGGCGACCGTGAGGCGCACTTCGGCCACCGTGGCCTGCCCGACTCCACGAGCTCCATCAAGTTCCGCTGAACAGCGCGTTCCGATAACAGCGAACTGCTGACGGGCGGGGTGCGGCACCCCAGGGCCGCACCCCGCCCCGCC
>NZ_QUAC01000332.1 GCF_003389455.1 Streptomyces inhibens
GACGAGGCGCTCGCCGGCCACCGCCTGCCACCGCCGGGCCCGCGCTCACCGCACCGGACGCGCCCGAGTTGCGCGGCCCGGTAGTGCCCCTGCGCCCGCCCGCCCCCTCCGCGCGGCCCGCCGGAACACCTCACACCCCCGTCCCGGAATGTCACGGCCGGTCGCGCGGTTTGTGCGGGAGGGTGATGGTGTGGAGTCCGGGTGTCGTGGTGCGCAAACCGTACGACGGCGCCGTGTGGCCCGGTGCGCCGGAACCCACCGCTCACGCGGCCCGTTCACTTCGCGACTGCCCCGACCATGGAGGTGCCGTGACCGGTTCCCGACCCCGCCGCACTCGACTTTCCGCGCTGCGCCCCGCAAGCTTCGGCGCCGAGCCCACAGGGGAGCGGCTGGCAAGGATGCGCAGGTCGCCACAGTTCGTGGACGGCCAGTTCCGCAATCCGGTGCAAACCAGGCAGCTGCTCCACGGCTCCGCGCTGCCGATGGCGCGTACGCAGCTGAGTCGTGAGGGGCGGCTGCGCCGGGCGCCGGTCGGCCGGATTCCGGTGCACCGCCCGACCGAAGCGGACTGGGGGCGGCCGCCCGCCTCCGGGCTGCGGCTCACCTGGATGGGCCATTCGAGCGTGCTGGCCGAGATAGACGGCCGGCGGGTGCTCTTCGACCCGGTCTGGGGCGAGCGCTGTTCACCGTTCAGCTGGGCCGGTCCCAAGCGGATGCATCCGGTGCCCGTCGAACTGGACGCGCTCGATCCGGTCGACGTCGTGGTGATCTCGCACGACCACTACGACCATCTCGACATGCCGACGATCCAGGGCCTGACCGCCACCGGCGCCGCCTTCGTCGTGCCGCTGGGGATCGGCGCCGACCTGGAGTTCTGGGGCGTGCCCGCGGAGCGGATCACGGAGCTGGACTGGCACGAGTCCACCCACGTCGGCGGGCTGACGCTCACCGCCACCCCCGCCCAGCACTTCTGCGGCCGCGGTCTGCGCGGCCCGCAGCACACCCTGTGGGCCTCCTGGGTGGTCGCGGGACCCGACCACCGGATCTACCACAGCGGCGACACCGGCTACTTCTCCGGATTCGTGGAGATCGGCGCGCAGCACGGCCCGTTCGACGCGACGATGATTCAGATCGGCGCGTACAGCGACTTCTGGCCGGACATCCATATGACCCCGGAGGAGGGGCTGCGGGCACACGCCGACCTCTCGGGCGGCACCCCTGAAGGCGTGCTGCTGCCGATCCACTGGGGCACCTTCAATCTCGCGCCGCATCCGTGGTCGGAGCCCGTGGAGCGTACGGTCGCGGCGGCGCGCCGGTCCGGCGCGAAGGTGGCCGCGCCCCCGCCGGGCAAACCGTTCGAGCCCGCCGACGAGCAGATCGTGGAGCCCTGGTGGCGTGCGGTGGCCGTGCCGCCCGTGCAGGGCTGGCCGAGCTGGCCCCCGGCGCGCGCAGCGGCACCGAGCGCCGTCCTGGAGTCATCGAAAGAGGCATCCACGGAGGCATCAACTCCCTCTCTTTGAACGGGAGTTCGGATTGGTTCGTACTGGCGTGCGTGTGACGCCCACCCAAGGAGGTGGCGAGGGGTAGCGAAACCTCGAAGTGGGTCCGAACCCCACCCCTGCAACAACTAGCGTGCGTGCTCCGTGAACTGCCAACGGCCGATCCGGAGGGCGCCGATGCCTACCGCATTCCCCCAGGGGACCCAGACGTCCCAGGAGGCTCCAAGGTCCCCATGGGCCCAGGGTTCCCCGGGGGCCGCCCCCGTACCCGCCTCCGCCCGGCGGCGGGAGCGTGAGGGCGGACGGCACGGTCGGGCCTCGTTCCCCGAGTCGGCCGCCGACTCGGCGATACGGTCCCGGCTGGTCCGGCTCGCCGCCGTCCCCTGCCTCCTCACCGCCGTCATCTGTACCGGCGTTGCCGCCTTCGTCGTCCAGGCCGGCGGCGCCCGGATCACCGGCCGTGAGTGGGTGGTGCTGTCCGGCGGCCTCGCCGCGGTCTGCGTCATCGTGCTGACCGCGGGCGCCGCCGCCAACTCCGAGGCCCGCGCCGCCGTCACCCGCTACGCCCGGCTGCGCCAGGTCTGCGCCCGCAGCCAGTCCGATCTGTACGACCTGCTGGACCGCGTACGGCAGGGCGAATGGCTCCAGCGCCGCGAGCCCGAGCCGGCCCTCGTGCCCACCGGCGACACCCTCGATCTGCTCGCCCACGAAGTGGCCGCCGCGGGCCGGGCCGCCGAGTCCGCCGTCATCGACGCGGTCGCCATCGCCCGCAGCAACGCCAGCGGCAGCGAGCAGAAGGTCGAGGTCTTTGTGAACCTCGCCCGCCGGCTGCAGTCCCTGGTGCACCGTGAGATCGAGCTGCTGGACGAGCTGGAGAACCAGGTCGAGGACCCGGACCTGCTCAAGGGCCTGTTCCACATCGACCACCTGGCCACCCGCATCCGCCGGCACGCCGAGAACCTCGCCGTCCTCGGCGGCGCCATCTCGCGTCGTCAGTGGAGCCGGCCGGTCTCCATGACCGAGGTGCTGCGTTCCTCGATCGCCGAGGTCGAGCAGTACCCGAGGATCAAGCTGGTGCCGCCCATCGAGGGCACTCTGCGCGGGCACGCCGTCGCCGACGTCATCCATCTGCTCGCCGAACTCGTCGAGAACGCCTCGGTCTACTCCGCCCCGCAGACCCCGGTCCTGCTGCGCGCCCAACTTGTCACCGCCGGCCTCGCGGTCGAGGTCGAGGACCGCGGTCTGGGCATGTCGGCGGACGAGCAGACGCGGATGAACGCCCTGCTGGCCGACCCCGAACACATCGATGTCGCCGAGCTGTTGAGCGACGGCCGGATCGGACTCTTCGTGGTCTCCTCGCTGGCCCGGCGGCACGGCATCGTCGTCCGGCTGCAGAGCAACATCTACGGCGGGGTGCAGGCCGTGCTGATCGTGCCGCAGGGGCTGCTCGGCGCGGACTCGGGCAGCGCCGAGGCGGGGGGAGAGGGTGCGTCGCGCACCGGATCCCCGGACACCGACCCGGCGCGTGAGCACGACGGCTACGACGACGGGTACGGCGACGTCTACGAAGACGACCAGGACAGCGGCTATGACCGCTACGACCGCCATGACATCGGCGGCGGGCACCGGACCGTCACCATCCCCGGTCCCACCCCCGCCCCTGATCATGCGTACGACACACCGCAGCGCGACTACGGCGACCGTACGACGCCGACGCCGACGCCGACGCCGACGCCGCCGGTCCCGGTCCCGGTCCCGGCCCCCGCCGACATCGACATCGATCTCGACCCTGATTCCGGCTCCACCCGCCGTCGGCTGGTCCGTGCATCGAGCGGCCAGCTCCCCGAAGTCCCTGTGCATGAGGCGCACACCCCTGACACCCACACCCCCGACCCCCACACCCCCGACGCCGCCGAGAGCGCCCCCGCCGGCCGCCCCGCCGACCCCGGCCCGGTCGTGCTGCCGCCTCCGCCGCC
>NZ_QUAC01000340.1 GCF_003389455.1 Streptomyces inhibens
TTGCTGTTCAAGGGCCGTGGCGCCGGCGCGGCATGCGCCGGCGCCCGCCCTCGGGCCCATCCGTGAAAGGGCACGCTGCCCAATGTGGTAAAGCTCAGGTGGCCGACTGGGCAATTGCAATCCGGTCGACCCACCTAAGACGGTATCCTATGTGGTGAGTTTGAGGAGTCGCTTGTAGCAGCACAGGACTGTGGCAAGGCCGAGAAAAGCCAGGTAGTTGCGGGGGCGTTCGCAGCGGGTGCTGAGTCTGCGGTAGCCGGACAGCCAGAAGATGGTCCGCTCTATCACCCACCTGCGGCGGCCCAATCGTTCCCTGGACTCGATACCTTGGCTGCGATCCGCACGCCGATGCACTTACCGCGTAACCATTTCCGCAGGTGGGAATGTCGTATGCCTTGTCGACGTGCAGGCGCCCTTCGCTGTCGTGGGTGTTGGCGTCTCAGGTGGTAACACCCACGACAGCCAGGGGCTGAAGCCCATGGTCGCCGGCCTCCAATCGAGACACGGTCCCGATCGGGGCCGGAACTACAAGCCCCGCAAGCTCCACGCCGACAAGGCCTACGACCAGTCCGACCTGCGTAAATGGGTCCGTGGCAAGCGGATTGGCGTACGGACCGCCCGCAAAGGCATCGAGTCCAGCCAGCGTCTGGGGCGCCACCGTTGGGTGATCGAGCGCACGAAGTCCTGGCTCTCCGGCTACCGCAGACTCAGCCCCCGCTACGAACGTTATCCCCGCAACTACCTGGCATTTCTTGGCCTCGCCGCAGCCCTGTGCTGCTACAAGCGCCTAATCCGCCTCACCACATAGGACACGATCTAAGGGCTGTCCCGTAACTGCTGGTCACGGGACAGCCCTTAGCCGCGCAACCAAGGCCCTATCCAGGGCGCCGTCATCGGCGTTGGTTCGGAAATGCTTCCCGAGGGTCACGCGGGCTCGGCGCTTCTCTGCGCGCAAGGAAAGAGATGGCGAGGAAGCCGCATACGGGGCAAACGATGAAACTCCCGTCGCCGTAGAAGTCATACCCGTATTTGGCGTAGTCGGTCTGCGGCGTCTTGGCGGCGATGGAACTGATCGGGAGGACGTCCGAGGTCGTGCGGCGGATATGAGGACACGCTGTCAAAGGAGGCTGCCGCCACGCTGGCGCGCCCCGAGGCGGCCAGAGGATTCTCCAGAACGCCCAGGTGGCCTCTGGCGCCGCCTTGCCAGTGACATTGGCCGACCTGCGGCGACGAAGATCGCCCCGGAGCTCGAAGCCGTGCCGGGAGCCCGTGGCCCAGGTTTGGGTGTAAGGACTGAGGGCCATCTGTTCGGAAGGTCGTGCCGGTGTGAAGCCTCGGGGGACCATGGTCATGTGCGGATTCATCGTCAAGGCGGGGATAGCCCTGGCCACCGTCGCCGCGCTGCTTTCACCGGGCGCGGCACGCGCGGACACGCCGCCGTCACCGCCGCCGCTCACCGACGACCGCGGGCGCACGCTCACCCTGCCCGGCTGGAACGTCGAGGACAAGACGCACCGCGGTGACGATGCGCTCAGCGCGATCACCGAGAGGCACTTCCGCGATCTGCACGACCAGGGTTTCAACTTCGCACGTTTGCTGGTCTTCTGGGACGACCTGGAACCGCGGCCCGGCCACTACAGCGCGCGCTATCTCCGCAAGATCGAACGGATCCTCAACTGGGCCCACCGCTGGCGCATCCAGGTCGTCATCGACGCCCATCAGGACGTCTTCGGGCCCGAGTTCGGCCATCGAGGCATCCCCGAGTGGGCGACCCGCACCGACGGGCTGCCCTTCACCCCGCACCCGGACAACTGGTTCGCGGAGTACTTCGAGCCCGCCGCGCAAGCGGCCTTCGAGCACCTCTACGAGGACACCGACCTCCAGTCGGCGCAGGCCCGCATGTGGCGGGTGCTCGCCCAGCGGTTCGCCCACCATCCCGCCGTGTTCGGCTATGACTTGATCAACGAACCCATGGGGCAGCGCCGCGCGGGCGAGGATCTTCCGGCAGCCGCCCACCGCATCGAGTCCGAGCAGCTGACTCCGATGTACAACCGGATCGCGGACGCGATCCGCACCGCCGACCGCCACAGCAGGCTGTTCGTCGAACCGACCCCGATCGTCGGCGAGGGGCTGCCCACCGGCCTCGGCCGCATCCACGACCCCAAGGTCGTCTACGCACCGCACTTCTACAACGCCACGATGGAAGCCGGCGGCGACTACGATCCCTCGGCGCGCTGGCTCGAAGCCTATGAGGCTGCCGTCACCCGCTACCCGAGCGCCCATCGCATACCGGTCGTCGTCGGCGAGTGGGCCCCCGGGACAGTTCGCTGCCCCACATGGCGCGCTTCTACGGCGATGCCCTCGGCTCCCTCGACCGCTACAGCTCCGGCTGGGCGGGCTGGGAGTGGTGCTACGGCGGCGGGTACTGCGCCGTCGACAAGGACGGCCGCTTCCTCGCCAACAAAGAGCAGACCGCGCGTCCCTATGCCCCCGCCGTCGCAGGCACGGTACGCGAGCAGCGCTACGACCCTACGACGCGGACGTTCCGCCTCGTCTACGACTCCTCGGGACGGCCCGGCGTCAGCGAGCTGTCCACTCCACCTACGGCCGCGGGATGGCAGGTGTCGGTTCAAGGCCCGGCCATGGCCTGGCCGCGTGTCGTACCGGCCGGGGAGCGGGGCACGATCCGGGTATGGACGCAGCCAGGTGCCTCCGGGCGGGTCACGGTGACCGTCTCGGCACGGGGATGAGTTGTGCTGTCAGACCCCTCTGCAAACATCGCTCGTGTCTGAGAGGAAGCAGCCGGCTCCCTTTGCCGGTTGCCTCTGCGAGTCACTTCTTGAGGGGACGACGATGTCGACCGACATGTACGGCGTGCGGGTTCTGAACGTCGATCCGGACCGGCTCTGCGTCAGAATCCAGGTGCTCGTCGTCTACTACGACACCGGGTCGCGCACATACATCCCCCTGCCGGGCGAGGAGCCGGGTGTCTTCCTGCACTTCCTCTGGGAGAGCGCGGCGGGCTATCTGAGCAACGACGACGAACGCAAGGGTCCCCTGGGCAGGGTGCTCAGCACCGACGACATCCTGAACTACGAATGGGTCGACACCAACGCACGCCGTTTCATCTCGGAGGTTCGGCGCACCGCGACGCTCAACGACCCGCCCACCGAGGAACAGTGGGAAGAACTCCACGACTTCTACTACGAGCGCGGCGGCACCTGGCAGGACGAGGGTCTGCTGATCCAGGGCGAGTACGAAATACGGGTCACGGACCGCAAGTGGCTGGAGCACCTGAGCAAGGGGCAGGCCTGGGGCTCGGCCGCCTTCCCGCTGAACGGCGACAGCTGGACGGCCGAGGACGCGCCGCACATACTCGACCTGGCCCAACCGGCGCTCAGCCTAAGAACTCCTAACGCAATGACTTCAGGCGCCGCCAGCAGATGAGTGCGCATCCCAGGGTGAGAAAGGCTTCGTGGATGTC
>NZ_QUAC01000333.1 GCF_003389455.1 Streptomyces inhibens
GACCGGGGCGCGGCGTCCGCAGGGCGCCCTGGGCAAGCTGCATCTGGCGGCGACCGTGCAGGCCGCGGCGCCGCACCAGCGGGCGCGCGGCCGCAGCGGGCGCGGGCTGGTGGTGCGCCGGGACGATCTGCGGGAGGCGGTGCGCGAGGGCCGGGAGGGCAATCTCGTGCTGTTCGTCGTGGATGCGTCGGGTTCGATGGCGGCGCGGAAGCGGATGAGCGCCGTCAAGGGGGCGGTGCTCTCGCTGCTGCTGGACGCCTATCAGCGGCGCGACAAGATCGGCATGATCACCTTCCGGGGCGGCGGCGCCGAGCTGGCGCTGCCCCCGACGTCGTCGGTCGAGGCGGGTGCCGCGCGGCTGGAGCAGCTGCCGACGGGCGGCCGTACGCCGCTGGCGGAGGGGCTGCTGAGGGCCCATGAGGTGCTGCGGGTGGAGCGGATGCGGGACGCCTCGCGGCGGCCGCTGCTGGTGGTCGTCACCGACGGGCGGGCGACCGGCGGCCCGGAGCCGGTGGTGCGGGCCTCCCGCGCGGCCCGGCTGCTGGCCGCCGGGGGCACCGCTTCGGTGGTCGTGGACTGCGAGGCGGGCCCGGTGCGGCTGGGGCTGGCCGGCGAGCTGGCCCGTGAGCTCCAGGGCACCGCGATCACCCTCGACGAGCTGCGCGCGGACAGCGTCTCCGCGCTCGTACGGACCGTGCAAGGCAACAGGAAGGCCGCGTAATGCCGCAGGGACAGCCGTCCGTCGTACCGAACGACGGGCTCACCACCCGCCAGCGCCGTAACCGCCCGCTGGTGTTCGTCCACACCGGCCAGGGCAAGGGCAAGTCCACCGCCGCCTTCGGGCTGGCGCTGCGCGCCTGGAACCAGGGCTGGCCGGTCGGGGTGTTCCAGTTCGTGAAGTCGGCGAAGTGGAAGGTCGGCGAGGAGCGGGCGCTGAAGGTGCTCGGCGACTCCGGCGAGGGCGGCAGCGTCGCCTGGCACAAGATGGGCGAGGGCTGGTCCTGGGTGCAGCGCGACATCACCTCCAGCGAGGACGCGGCGCGCGAGGGCTGGGAGCAGGTCAAGCGGGATCTGGCCGCGGAGACCTACAAGCTGCTGGTGCTGGACGAGTTCGCGTATCCGCTGAAGTGGGGCTGGATCGACACCGAGGAGGTGGTGTCGGTGCTGCGCGACCGCCCCGGTACGCAGCATGTCGTCATCACCGGGCGGGGCGCGCCCGAGCCGCTGCTGGACTTCGCCGATCTGGTGACGGACATGACGAAGGTCAAGCACCCGATGGACGAGGGCCAGAAGGGCCAGCGGGGCATCGAATGGTGAGCCGGGCAAGCATGGCGAGTACGGCATGAGCGGCGGCTCGATCCCGCGGCTGGTGATCGCCGCGCCGTCGTCGGGCGCGGGGAAGACGACGGTGGCCACCGGGCTGATGGCGGCGTTCGCCGAGGCCGGGCTCGTGGTGTCGCCGCACAAGGTGGGTCCCGACTACATCGATCCGGGCTATCACTCGCTGGCCACCGGGCGCCCCGGCCGCAATCTGGACGCCTATCTGTGCGGTCCGGACCGGATCGCACCGCTGTTCCTGCACGGCGCGGCGGGCGCCGATCTCGCCGTCGTCGAGGGCGTGATGGGGCTGTTCGACGGGGCGTCCGGGATGGGCGAGCTGTCCTCGACGGCGCATGTGGCGAAGCTGCTGCGGGCGCCGGTGGTGCTGGTGGTGGACGCGTCCTCGCAGTCGAGGTCGGTGGCCGCGCTGGTGCACGGCTTCGCTTCGTGGGATCCGGAGGTACGGCTGGCCGGGGTGATCCTCAACAAGGTCGGCTCGGACCGCCACGAGGAGCTGCTGCGCGAGGCGATGGGCTCCTCCGGTGTGCCGGTGCTCGGCGCGCTGCGGCGTGACGGGCTGGCCGGTACGCCCTCGCGGCATCTGGGCCTGGTGCCGGTGGCCGAACGGCGGGCCGAGGCGGTGGAGTCGGTGCGTGAACTCGCCGCGCGGGTGCGGGCGGGCTGTGATCTGGAGGCGCTGCTGGCGCTGGCACGGACGGTGCCGGAGCTGCCGGACGCGGCGTGGGACCCGGCGGCGGAGGTGGCCGCGGCCGGGGGCACCGCCGCGGGTGCCCGCTCCCCCGCGAGGCCGCTGATCGCCGTCGCGGGCGGCGCCGCGTTCACCTTCTCGTACGCCGAACACGCCGAACTGCTGGCCGCCGCGGGCGCCGAGGTGGCCCCGTTCGACCCGCTGCGGGACGAACAACTGCCGCCCGGTACCCAGGGTTTGGTGATCGGCGGCGGCTTCCCCGAGGTGTATGCGCCGGATCTGTCGGCGAACGCGCCGCTGCGCGTGGCGGTGGCCGCGCTGGCCGCCTCGGGGGCACCGGTGTCCGCCGAATGCGCCGGGCTGCTCTATCTGTCCCGGTCCATCGACGGCAGGCCGATGTGCGGGGTGCTGCCCGCCGAGGCCCGGATGACCGAGCGGCTCACCCTCGGCTACCGGGAGGCGGTGGCGCTGCGGGACAACGCGCTGGCCGCGGCCGGGACCCGGGTGCGCGGCCATGAGTTCCACCGCACGGCGCTGGAGCCGGGCGCAGGCACGGACCCGGCATGGGGCCTGACGCATCCGGAGCGGCGGGTGGAGGGCTTTGTGACCGGCGGGGTGCATGCCTCGTATCTGCATGTGCACTGGGCCGCCGAGCCGTCGCTGGCCCGGCGGCTGGTGGCGGGCGCGGCGCGGGGTGCGGTCGCCCCGGGTGCCGCGCGATGACGGGCGGCGCCCCCGCCGTCCTCGACCACCTCGTCTACGCCACCCCGGACCTGGAGCGCACGGTCGCCGAGGTCGCCGAGCTGACCGGCGTACGGCCGGTGCGCGGCGGCAGCCATCCGGGCCGGGGCACCCGCAATCATCTGCTGGGCCTGGGCGGCGGGGCGTACTTCGAGATCATCGGGCCCGATCCGGAGCAGCCGGCGCCGGACGGGCCGCGGTGGTTCGGCATCGATGCGCTGACGGGGCCGCGGCTGGTCACCTGGGCGGTCCGGGTCACCGGCATCGCCGGCCGGGTCGCCGAGGCGCGGGCGCGGGGCTACGACCCGGGTGACCCGGTGGCGATGGCCCGGCGGACGCCGGACGGCGGGCGGATCGACTGGCAGCTGACCCCTCCGGGGGCGGGCGAAGGGCTGGGGCGTGTCTCCCCGGTCTCCCTAGCCCCCTTCCTGCTCGACTGGGGCGCGACCCCGCATCCGTCCGGCAGCGGGCTCCCACTGCTGCCGCTCGTCTCGCTCGACGCGACGCACTCCGACCCCGAGGCGGCCCGGGCCGCGTGGGCGGCGCTGGGCGTGCGGTGGCCGGGTGAGCCGGTCGCCGGCGGGCCCGCCCAGCTCACCGCGGTACTGGAGGGCCGGCACGGCCGGGTGGCGTTCGGGCGGGGAGCCGTCGCCGTATGAGACGCCGGGCGGCGGGTACGCGGGGGCCCGGCCAGGGCGCGGAGCCGGGCGCCGGGGCGGCACCGGTGGCCGGTGACGGCGCACCGCTGGTCGTC
>NZ_QUAC01000334.1 GCF_003389455.1 Streptomyces inhibens
GGCCCGCCGCGGCCGGCGCACCCGCACCGGGACGCGACCCGGGGCAGCCGCCGCCGGGCGTCGTCGAGGGCGTCCGCGCCCAGGGGGAGCGCGGCCGGGGGCGGGATCCGCTCACCGACGACGAACTCCGGCGCGCCGAGGATCTGGCGCTGCCGCGCACCCCGCGCGGCCTCGTCAAGGACGTCACCGGCAAGCCGGGGCCCGAGCGCCTCACCACCGACCTGGCCGAACTCACCCCCGCGGAGGCCGGCCTCGCCGACCCGCCGCGCCGGGCGAATGTCTCCTTCTACGACTACAAGAGCGACAGCTACATCACCAAGACCGTCAACCTCACCACCTCGAAGGTGGAGTCGACGGACACCCAGCACGGCGTCCAGCCGCCGCCCAGCCACACCGAGGCCGTCGAGGCGGCCCGGCTGCTGATCGCCGACCCGCTCGGATCGGGGCTGCGGCAGGACTACCACGACGCCACCGGCCGCGAGCTCACCGGACCGGACCCGCTCAGCGTCACCGGCTTCGTCTACCGGGGCCGCGCGGAAGGCGACGCGCCGGGCGCCCTGGCCGACTGCGGGGAGCACCGTTGCATCCGCCTCTTCACAAAAGTCAAGAACGGTCAGTGGATCGACACCCGGCGCTTCGTCATCGACCTCAGCGCCCGCACCGTCGCCCGCCTGGGCTGACCGCGCCCTCCTTCGACCACCACTCCCTGGGACAGGAGCCACAGCCGTGCCCGAAAGACGCACCATCGGAGACCTGATCCGCCGCCCGCACCGGCGCGCCGCGGCACTCACCGCCGCCCCTCTGCTGCTCGCCGCCACCGCCCTCACGATCGCCCCGTCCGCCCACGCCGCCCCCGAGGCCCCCGCCGCGCCCGCCCCCGCCCCCAACTGCAGCGCCGCCTACCGCATCACCCAGACGCTCGACGGCGGCACCGTCTGGCGCATGTGCTGGCACTACGAAGGCAACGCCGGCCTGGTCCTGGACGACATCTCGTACCAGCCCAAGGGTGAACGCGCCCCGATCAAGGTGCTCACCACCGCCAAACTCGCCCAGATCCACGTCCCCTACGACGACGGCCGCAACGAGTACGACGACCTCACCGGCCAGGGCTTCGCCCAGGGGCTGATGAAACTCGACCCCGCCGAATGCCCCGGCGGCACCATCAAGACCGTCAAGGTGCCCGGCGCCTGGGACTCCGCGCACTCCAGCGTCAGCGGCCTGTGCGCCACCACGCGCGCCCGCGGCCACGCCTACCGCATGGGCCCCTACCCCGGCGAGAGCGCCAAGACCTACCAGCTCCAGGGCAAGGACCTGCTGCTCTACACGGTCAACAAAGTCGGCTGGTACGAATACATCACCGAATGGCGGTTCTCCGGCGACGGCACCATGACCATGCAGGTCGGCGCCACCGGCACCGTCTCACCCGGCGACTACGACGCCGGCGACGGCCGCGGTATGCCGATCGGCAAGGGCGCCAAGGACTACGCCACCAGCCACAGCCACAATGTCTTCTGGCGGCTGAACTTCGGGCTGGACGGCTCCTCCGCCAACAAGGTCGAGCAGTTCGACTCCGCCACCACGACCCGCCCCGGCGGCCTCACCCCCACCATCCGCACGACCCGCACACCCGTCACCAAGGAACTGGCCGGTGACGCGGGCGCGATGCGCTGGTGGAGGGTGGTCAGCCCGGTCAAGAACAAGGACGGCCACCCGCGTTCCTACGAGATCGTGCCGGGCCACACGAGCAAATACACCGGCCGTGGCTACACCAAACACGATGTCTATTTCACCGAGTACAACAAATGTGAGCAGTTCGCCAGCAACAACCTGGCCAACTGCGGTGCCCGCGCGGGCAAGAGCATCGACACCTGGGTCAACGGTCAGCCGCTGAAACACCCCATCGCGTGGGTCAACATCGGGTTCCATCACATCGCCAAGGACGAGGACCAGGAACCGATGCCCGTCCACTGGCAGGGCTTCCAGCTGGCGCCACGCGACGTCACCGCTATGAATCCGCTCACTCCACCCGCGCTGTCCGGTCACAACGGGCACTATGAATAAGGGGAGTTGCTAGTCGACTCGAACCATCCTGCTGCACCGCCTCCCGCACCGCAGTAGTCTGCCTTGATCGTTGGCACGGGGGTTCGGAAGGCGGTGGCAGGTGAGCGGCGGGCTGGAGTTGCCCCCTGGTGACGAGAGTCACGAGGGACACGAGGGCGGCTCCGTCGACGCACCGCCCGGCGCGGTGTCCCTGGCACGGCCACTGGAGATCGGTGCGGAACTGGACTGGGGCGCCGACGCCTGGAGTGAGGTGCGCACCCGCGCCCGCCGGGCCGGACGCGCCTACATCTGGCTGAATCTCGTCGAGCAACGGCTGCGGGCCGTCGTGGCGGCGGTCCTGCGCCCCATCTACGAGCCGGTGCACGGCGACGAATGGGTCATCGCCGCGGCCGGCCCCGCGGGCCAGGAATGGGTACAGCGCGCGGTCGCGGTCCGGGAGGTCAGCCGGCGCAAGGGCTACCTCCTCGACCCCGCGGACGACAACATCGTCAGCTTTCTGACGCTTCCGCAACTCCGCGAACTGATGGTCCAGCACTGGCCCTGCTTCGAGCCGTACTTCGACGACCGCCGGGACGTCGAGCTGGCCCTCGACGAACTGGAGGTCGCCCGCAACATCGTCTCCCGCAACCGCGCCCTGTCCGAGACCGTCCTCGCCCAGGCCGAGCGCGCCTCCGCCCGACTCCTGGACATACTCGGCTCCGGCGTCGGCACCCGTATCTCCGGACGGCTGCCCATCGACGCGGTAGAGGATCTCGTCGGCGACCGCTACGCCGACGTCATCGGCGTACACCCCGACCGGGTGCGCCTGCAGCGCCAGCTCCCCGCCGAGGACCTCTTCGGCGACGCCCGCCGACTCGACGCCGTCGGCATAGGACTCAACCTCCTCGTCCAGAACTACTCCGGCCGCCGCCTGGTCCGGCTCGCCGAATCCGGCTGCCGCGTCCGCCTGCTCTTCCTCAACCCCGCGAGCAGCGCGGTCCGACGCCGTGAGCGCGAAATCGGCCTGAAGAAGGGCGAGATGAGCCGCTCGATCGAAATGAACATCCTCCACATGCGACGGGTGCGCGCCCGGCTGCGCGACCCCGGCGCGTTCGAGATCCAGGTCTTCGACGAGACGCCGCGCTTCACCGCCTACCTCGTCGACGGCGACGGCCCCGACGGCATAGCGGTGGTGCAGTCCTACCTCCGCAAGAGCCGCGGCATGGAGTCCCCCGTCCTGGTCCTCCGCGGCGGCAGCCGGGAGATCGTCCGCCAGGACGCCCGCGAAACCCGCGACGGCGACCACGGCCTGTTCGAAACCTACCGCGAGGAATTCGAAGGCATTTGGGCGGATTCCCGCCCAGTGTCGTAAAGGCAACTCGGCTTCTCCCTCCCCCCACCGGGGCGGGACCCCACCACGGACGGGAGGTGGTGGGGCCGCAGGGGCGGGGGTGTGTGGACGTAAAGCGAAGCAGTCCACACACCCCC
>NZ_QUAC01000335.1 GCF_003389455.1 Streptomyces inhibens
GCGCCACGGCCCGTTGTGGAGCCGTGGCGCGCGGCCGGGCCGCGTAACTCGGTTCGGCATCGTCACTCAGTTCGGCATCGTCGCCGTATGGAGGAACGGCTCGATGGCGGCGCACCATGCGTCGGGCTGTTCCCAGGGGAGAAGATGGCCCGCGTCGGGGATTTCGGCGTAGGCGCCGCGCGGTAGCACCCGGACCATCTCCTGGGCCTCGGCGCGGCCCAGTTCGGCATCGAGGCCGCGAACGACCAGGGTCGGGCACGGGACTTGGGCGAGCTCTTCCCAATGGGCGTCATGGACCCAGGTCTCGCGGGCGGTGAGCATCTGGCGGCAGGAGAAGACGGGGCGCCAGCCGTCGGCGCGCTCGGCCATCACCTCGGCGAAGAACTCGCCTCGGGCCGGTCTGGGGCGCTCCAGCGTCGGGTCGTCCTCACCGAACCACTTGCGGACGTCCGCGAGGTTGGCGAACGGCACCGGCCAGGAGCGGAACCACTCGGTCCATTCCTGCTGCGAGGCCGCACCCAGCGCCGACGCCCGCATATCGCAGATGACCAGCGCGCTGACCAGATCCGGGCGCCGGGCCGCTAATTGCCATGCCGTCAGGGCGCCCATGGCATGTCCGACGAGGGCGACCGGGGCGAGGTCGAGCTGCTCGATGGCCGCGATGGCGTCATCGACGTACGCCTCGCGGTCGTACGGCCCGTCGGAGGGCTTTTCGCTGCGGCCGTGGCCCCGCTGGTCCAGAGCGACCGGGCGGTGACGCGCACTCAGCCGGCGGGCGGTGTCCGCCCAGTGGGAGGCGCGCCCCATCAGACCATGGAGCAGCAGCACGCCCGGCCGGTGCTCGCTCCCCTCCAACCCGCCGCCGATCTTGGGCGGGTCGGTGAATTCCCAGGCGGCGAGACGCATGCCGCCGGTCCCTGTCACATCGATGCGCCGCACCATGTGCCCTGGCACCCCCAATCGTCCCTTGAGCAGCTCCACACTATCGAACCCCTATTCGAACGCGCCGCTCCGGCGCTCAATACCCCTCGTTCGAGTGACCTCGCTCAAGGGTTGGCCGCGCTCGCCACGGGGAGACATCTGCCGGGAGGCGGGCCCTACCGGGAAGGGGGCCCGTGGGGAAAGACCCTGGGAGCTCGGGGCTCCGGGTCTTTGGTGGGGGACATGGGGAGGCAGGGCCCCGGCTGCTCGCAGCGCCGGGGCCCTGACTGTTCCCAGACTCAGTGGATGCATCCGAGCCCCCTCCCCGGCCAGGACAGGCCGACGCGCGACCAAGCGTCAGCGTGACACGACACCGGCCGTATCGCACGGATTCGCACAAGTCCGTTCAACGGGCAAGAACTTGCCGAGCCCGCCGAACGGCGCGTCGGCGCAGCTCAGCGGGCTCTCGGGCAGCGTGCTGGAGGAAGTGCGAAAAGGAAAGAAACTACTTTCAGCGCTTTGCGACGAAGACATGCGAGGCGATCTCGGAGTCCAGCTCGGCGGCCTCGCCGCTGCTGCCGACCAGCACCCCGGCCGGCGACTCCGTCACGCTCACCACAGCGCCCGGCTGCACACCGGCCCGCCGCAGGGTGTACATCAGCTGGGCGTCCGCCTGGATCGGCTCCCCGATCCGGCGCACGACCGCCGTCTTGCCGTCTGCCCCGGCGTCCAGGTCCATCAGGCTCACCATGCCCGCGTCCAGGAACGGGTCGACCTCGGACTTCTCGCCCAGCTCCTCAAGGCCGGGGATGGGGTTGCCGTACGGCGACTCCGTCGGATGCCGCAGCAGCTCCACGACGCGGCGCTCGACCGCCTCGCTCATCACATGCTCCCAGCGGCACGCCTCGGCGTGCACCTGCTCCCATTCGAGCCCGATGACGTCGACGAGCAGGCACTCGGCCAGGCGGTGCTTGCGCATCACCCGGGTCGCCAGCCGCCGGCCCTCCTCCGTCAGCTCCAGATGCCGGTCACCCGCGACCGTCAGCAGCCCGTCTCGCTCCATGCGCGCCACCGTCTGGCTCACCGTCGGGCCGCTCTGTTCGAGCCGCTCCGCGATGCGGGCGCGCATGGGGACCACACCTTCCTCTTCCAGTTCGAGGATGGTGCGGAGATACATCTCCGTGGTGTCGATCAGTCCGGACATGCGTGCCCCTCGATGTGTGGTGCGGTGGCCCTGGACTCAATTCTGACGCATCCCACTGACAACGGTGCCTCCTCGTCCGCAGACCGGACCCGCTCGGCCGTATTGACAGGGCACTGGTCCAGACCGCAACGTGATCCGCGCCACTGATCACATGGCGACGCGATCCGACGCGATCCGACGAGAGGGGCCCGCGGCAATGGCTGACAGCGACCGGAGCGACCGGCTGTCCGGGAAGTACTTCGACGCCGCGATCGACCTGCTGCGACAGGTCCGCGACGAGGAGGGCGACCGGATCATCGCGGCCGGAGAGCTGATCGCGGACACCGTCGTGGCGGGCGGGCGGGTCTTCTCCTTCGGCGCCGGCCACTCCTCGCTCCCGGCGCAGGACACGGTCTACCGCGCGGGCGGCCTGGCCCTCATGAATCTGCTCTCCGTCCCGGGTGTCGTCGGTGTTGACGTACGGCCCGCGACGCTCGGCAGCGCGCTGGAGCGGGTCGACGGGCTGGCCGCGGCCGTTTTGGACACCAGTCCGCTGGAGCGGGGCGATGTGCTGGTGATCATCTCGCTCTCCGGGCGCAACTCGCTGCCCGTCGAGATGGCGATGAACGCCCGGGCCCTCGGCATCAAGGTCATCGGCGTGACATCGGTGGCGTACACGGAGGCCACCACGTCCCGGCATGCCTCGGGCAGCTTCCTCAAGGACCACTGCGACATCGTTGTGGACAGCCGGATCCCGGTCGGCGACGCGGAGCTGACGCTGTCGGGCATCGACGCACCGTTCGCCCCCGCCTCCACGGTGGTCACCAGCGCGATCATGCAGGCCATGGTGGCGACGGCCGCGGGCACACTGGCCGAGCGGGGCATCGACCCGCCGCTGCTGCGCTCGGGGAATGTCGACGGCGGGCACGACTGGAACGCCCGGGTGATCAGCGAGTACGCGGACCGGATCTTCTACCGGCAGTGAGCCCCCGGGGCCCGGCCGCCGCCGGTCCCCCAAACCCGCCCGGCCCGCCTCAGAGCGACGCCGCGCCCGCGAGATCCAGGGCCGCGGCGATCCGGGCCGCGACCTCCTCCGCGTAGTCCGCGTCCGCGCGGTCGAAGGGGCGGCGCGCGGGCGCCCGCAGAAACGTCACAACGCCGAGCGCGCGGCCACGGCTGCGCAGCACCACACACAGGCCGTGCACGGTGCCGTCCGGCCAGTTGCGGGCGGCCGCCCAGCCCTCGGGCGAGGCCGCGGGACCGGCGCTGCAACGCACCGAGCCGCGCCGCTCGTACGCCTGGAACGCCGGATGGCCCGGCGTGTACGCCACCGGGAGGCCGTTCGCCGGGGCCGCCTCGGAGGGGCCGGGCGAACCGGCCGGGGAGGCCAGCGCCCGCACCAGGCGTGGCGCACCGCGCTGCCGCGCCCGGCGGTCGGCAGCCGC
>NZ_QUAC01000336.1 GCF_003389455.1 Streptomyces inhibens
CCGCCGCGCCCGCCGCACCGTCCAAGCCCGGCGCCATGCCGCCCGCCGCCCCCACGGGCGCCGCGGCCGCCGCGGCGCCCGCCACGCTGCCGGAATCCGAGCGGACCAAGCAGCAGCCGCTGCCGCCGCTCGACCTCCTGGCGAAGCTCACCAACACCCCGCCGCCGCCCGAGACCACGCTGCGCACGGTCGTCCGCCGGTTCAAGATCTGGACCCCGCTGGCGGTGCTGCTGGCGATCATCTTCGTGATCGCCCAGGTGGTGCGCCCGCTGCCCGCCCCGACGGTCGTCCTCGGCGACGCCAAGTCCTCGTTCACCTTCGAAGGCGGCAAGCTCTCCATCCCGTGGCCCGAGCACGGGCAGGCGGCGGTCAAGGTCGTGGGCTCCGGTGAGCTGGGGACGTTCGGCGAGCAGAAGCCGGTGCCGACCGCGAGCGTCGCCAAGATCATGACGGCCTACGTCATCCTCAAGGACCACCCGCTCAAGAAGGACGAGAAGGGCCCGCAGATCGAGGTCGACGACAAGGCGGTGACCGAGGGCGGCTCCAGGGACGAGTCGCGGGCCGAGGGGCTCAGGACGGGGCAGAAGTTCAGCCAGCAGGACATGATCAAGATGCTGATGATCCCGTCCAGCAACAACATCGCCCGGCTGCTGGCCCGTTGGGACACCCAGTCCGCCAACGAGGGGGCGTTCGTCAAGAAGATGAACGACGCCGCCAAGGACCTGGGCATGAAGAACACCACCTACACCGACCCCAGCGGCCTGGACCCCAAGACCGTCAGCACCGCCGTCGACCAGCTCAAGCTGGCCGAGGCCGTCATGAAGTTCGACGCCTTCCGGCCGATCGTCGCCATGCCCAACGCCGAGATCCCGGGGCTGCCGAAGCGGATCAACAACAACAACGACGACCTGCTGCTTGCCGGGCTGAGCATCAAGGGCATCAAGACCGGCTCCAGCACGGCGGCCGGCGGCACGCTGTCCTGGGCGGCCTACAAGACGGTGGACGGCAAGGACCGGCTGATTCTCGGCACGATGATGGGCCAGCACTTCAAGGGCCTGGACCCCAACGGCGCCAACAGCCTCACCATGGTCAAGGACAACAGTCAGAAGGTCATCGAAGCCGTACGCAACGCGCTGACCTCGGCCACGGCGGTGAAGAAGGGCCAGGTCGTCGGCTATGTCGACGACGGCCTGAACGGACGGACGCCGGTCGTCGCGACCAAGGACGTGAATGCGGTCGGAGTCCCGGGCCAGAAGCTGGAGTTGAGCATCAGCGACGGCGGCAAGACCCTCCCGCACGAGGCGAAGGCCGGAACCACGGTCGGTGTGCTGACGGTCGGCAACGGCCAGAGCATCCAGAAAACGCCGGTGGCGCTGCAGAAGGATCTGGTCGTGCCGTCGTTCGGAGCGAAGCTGATCCGGCTGGGGTGAACGGCCCTGGGGGGTGACTCCCCCGGATGAGTGGCCCTAGGGGGAGGCACCCCCTAGGGCCCTTGCTCGAAGTCCATCCGTCCTCCCCCTGTCCCTCCCCCTCTCAAGTCCGTCCGTCCTGTGCGTGACCGGAGCCCGTCATCGACGTAGCACAAGGCCAGAAGACGACATACGCGTTCGCCGTCGCCGCTCGTGGTTCCCGGGCGGCACGGGGCGCGGTGGTGCTGATGCCCTCGGGGCTGATGCTGCTCCTGGGGGCGTGGGGGATCCGCCGGCAGGACGCCATATGGCGTGACGAGGCGGTCACCTACGACATGGCGCACCGCAGCCTGGCCGACCTGTGGCCCACGCTGCAGCACGTCGATGTCGTACACGGCCTGTACTACGCGCTGATGCACCTCTGGTTCGTCGTCTACGACGCCACCCTCGGCGACGTACTCGGCCCGGTGATCGGTCTGCGGCTGCCGTCCGTGGCCGCGATGACCGTCGCCGCGGCGGGTGTCGCCCTGCTGGGCCAGCGCCTGGTCGGGCGGCGGGCGGGGCTGCTCGCGGGCCTGACCTTCGCGTGCATCCCGGTCGTGCAGCAGTACGCGCAGGAGGGACGCTCGTACGCGACGGTCTGCGCGGTCGTCGTCTGGGCCACGTATCTGCTGGTGCTGACCGCCGCCCGTCCGCGCAGAAAGCTGTGGCTCGGCTATACGGCGCTGATGCTGTTCGCCTGTCTGCTGCACGAGTTCGCGTGTCTGGTGCTGCCGGTGCACGGCGCCGCGGTGATGCTGGCGCGGCTGCCCCGCCGGGTGCTGCGCGGCTGGCTCCTCGCCGCGGTCACCGTCCTGGCCGGGCTGGCGCCGCTCGCGGTGTTCAGCACCCGGCAGTCGGCGCAGATCAGCTGGCTCATGTGGCCGGACCCCGTCCAGCTGCTGACCTTCGCCGTGCTCGCGGTCCTCGGCATCGTCTGCGCCCGCGTACCGGTGTGCTCCCGCGGCCCGATCGGTCTGCGCGCCCTCGGCGTCCCGATACTGCTGCTGCCGACGCTGCTTCTGCTGCTGCTCTCCCACGTCGAACCGGCCTACGTGGACCGCTATGTCCTCTACTACGTCGCCGGGTTCGCGGTGCTCGCGGGCGCCGCGCTGGCCCGGCTGTTGCGGCCGGCCGGCGAGCAGGGCCAGACCCGCGGCCGGCGGTTGCGGTGGACGACGGGGCTGGTGCTGGTCCTGACGGCGCTGCTGCCCGTCGATGTCCATCTGCGCAGCCCGGACAGCCGGGTCGACGATGTCACCGCGGTCGCGCATGCGGTACGCAAAGTGGCCGAGCCCGGTGACGGGCTGCTGTTCATGCCGTCCCGGCGGCGGATCTGGATGGCGGCGCTGCCGCACCAGTTCCGCGGTCTGAACGATCTCGCCCTGGCCAAGAGCCCGTTGGCCTCACACACGCTCTACGGCACCGAGCGGTCCGGCGATGCGATCCGCGACCGGATACTGGCCGTCAGCCGGATCGTTGTCGCCGGTGACCCGTACGGTCAGCCGGTCGACGACAGCGACCAGGAAATCGCCAAACGGACCACTCTGCGCGGTGCGTTCGCGATCTGCAGCAGCACGGATGTCCGCGGCGCCCGGATCGCGGTGTACGGGCGGCCGGGGATATGCGGCGCGGCCGGGGGCGGCCGGCTCGCCCACGGCGCGGGGTGACCCGCGGGCCGTGGGGCCGTCATGACTCCTGTGGCGGGCGGAAGCTGCGGACCAGCTCGATGCGCCCGACGATATGCCGGTTGAACTCCTCCAACTCCTCGGCCGGAACCCATAGTTCAAGGATCGTCTCGCCGCCCGCCTGCCGTACCGGATAGCGCTCGACGAAGTCCGCCTCGACCTCGAAGCGGGTGACATGGCCGATCCCGGAGGCCGGCACGTTCCAGTCGCGGGCGATCCGTATCGCGTAGTCCTCGTTGAGCACGGGGTAGAAGATCGGCTGGTCGGGCAGGCGCGGCGGCCAGGCACGCCAGCCGGAGGCCTCGACCAGGGCGAGCTCCTCGGGGCCGGTGGGGCGCCAGAGGGTGCGGGTCGCGGGCGCGGTCTCGTCGTGGCGGGGCGTCTCGATCATGTGCGTACGGTACGGGGGCGGGGCGGGCGGGAGCGCGCGGATTTCGGGGGCCGGGGCTCGGCACGGCGGTCCGGCCGG
>NZ_QUAC01000338.1 GCF_003389455.1 Streptomyces inhibens
CGGCCCGGGGCGCGCGCCGAGGCCGGCCCCTGCGGTGCGGCCGAGCCCGGTGTGGGCGCGCTGGCGCTCGCGCAGGCGCTGGAGACGCTGCGCGCGATGGCGGCCGAGGCGGTGCAGTTGCACGGCGGGATCGGCTTCACCTGGGAGCACGAGGCGCATCTGTACTTCAAGCGGGCGGCCTGCGACGAACTGCTGCTGGGGCCCGTACACCGGCTGCGGGCGCGGGCCGCCGAGGAGGCGGGGCTGTTCACGGGCGGGGCCGGCGGGAGCGGGGAGGCGACCGGTGGGCCGGTGACGGCCGGTACCCGAGAGGCGGTCGATGTGTGATGCCACCAGGTGAGCGGCTGCTCCAGAAGATCTCCGCGACCCGTACGTTCGCCCGGATCGCCCCGCACTTCATTCCCGCGCTGGACCGCGCGGTGCACCGGCTGACCGGCGGGAAGGTGCTGCTCAGCGCACAGATGCTGCCGGGTGTGATCCTCACGGCGACCGGGGCCAGGAGCGGACAGCCGCGGCGTACCCCGCTGGCGTGCGTGCCGCAGGAGGACGGCGGCTGGCTGCTGATCGGCAGCAATTTCGGGCGGCCGGGGCATCCGGCCTGGACCGGCAATCTCCTCAAGAATCCGGAGGCGGAGGTGAGTTGGCGCGGTCGGGACATTCCCGTACGGGCCCGGCTGCTCACCGGTGAGGAGCGGGCGCGGGCGTGGCGGGCGGCGCTGGCGTTCTGGCCTCCGTACGCCGCGTATCAGGCGCGGGTGGAGCGGGAGATCCGGCTGTTCCGGCTGGAGCGGCGCTGACCGGGCCGCTGCGCGGAGGATTTGGTAAGTGCACTGTGCAGCGGTTCCTGTACACGCACAGCGGGTGCCCCGGCGGACCCCGTAGGGGCCGGACGGCACCCGCTGTGTGTGCGGTACAGCTATGGCAGGACGGACACAGGACCGATGGCGAACTGCCCCGGGAACACCGGGACTTCGAGGCGCGGCTGCTTCTGGGGCCGCTTCCTCGGCTGCTTGCTCGGTTGCTTTGCTATTTGGTCGGCTTCTTGCCGGTGACACCGAAGTGCACCAGCAGCGCCAGATTCGGCTTGAGCTCGGCCTGCTTGACGCCCCAGCTCTGGAATCCCTTCTGATGGCCGGCGACCGCCGCGAGCATCGCGACGATGGAGCCGGCCATGGCTGCCGGGCTCACCTCCTTGTCGACCTTGTTCTTGCTCTGGAGGTCCTGGATGGAGTCCGTGAGCGAGTTGGTGACGGCGTTGAGGATCTTCATGCGGATCTTGTAGAACCGCTTGTCGCCCTCGGCCGCACCCAGGTCGACGACGCGCAGAATCGCGTCGTGCTTGCGCCAGAAGGAGAGGAAGCCATCGACCAGCTCCTCTGCCGCCTGCCAGCCGGACTTGCCCACCCAGGAGCGTCCGGCGACAAGATCGGTCAGAGTGGCGCCTTCTTTGGCCATCTCCTCGGCGATTTCGAGGACAGCGCCCTCGACGTCGGGGAAGTACTGATAGAAGGTAGCGGGCGAAGTCCCCGCTTTTCGGGCCACATCGATGACCTTGACGTCCCGATAGGGGGACGAACTGAGCATTTCACTGAGGCAGTCGAGAAGCTTTTGCCGCGTCGCCTGTCCGCGGCGGCCGGCAACTCTGCCGTCGACGGTTCGAACTTGTCCTGTCATGCCGTCAGCTTACCGAGGGGTGATCGGAGCGCGATTTGGCTGCCTGCAAATGGGGATGGGGGAGTTAGGGGTCCATGGCCCCTGTGCGTGTGCTGGTGGCGGGCCCGCTCGCGGCCGCAGACCGTGCGGTGCGGCTTGGGCCGAACCGGTGATTAATCTTATCAACAGGCTGTGGACAACTTTGGTGGATAACCGGTCACTGTCCGTGCAGCAAGTGTGCGACGAAGGTCGCCAGTTGGACCCGGGCAGGCGCTTTCGCCCGCCGCCCCCACCTCTCGCGCCATCGAGCGAAATCGCTCCCATGTTCGAATCGATGCCGTGCGGACCGTACGAACCGGCGCTAGCTTGGACATATGGCCGCCGCGGCGGCCGGCGTTCCCCGCTGCGCGGACAACGATCACAGCGCCGGGCTCGGTGCCATGGCGCCGAAATGACCTTCGACAGCGCAGAATTGGGCCGTGGGGCCGGGAGCGACGACGGGGGTGGCATGGCCAGGAGGGGAAGGGTGCGCGTGGTCGGTGGCAGGGCAAGGTTTCGGTCACCGCGGCCGCCGGACGCGGACGCCCCGGAGCCCGGACCGCTGCCCTTTTCCGCCCGTCAAACGCGGTGGTGAACGTCCGTATATCGGGCGGTGTCGCGCGCAAAGGATTCGCAACCGGCCGGTAACCCCCTCGGCAACCACCCGTCGGCGGACGTATCGGAGCACGTCAGGCGGGGTTGGGTTACGTCGGGTAACGGACCCGGTGCGGGCTACGGGGGGTATGCCGTGACACGGCGGACAGGCCCCGGGTTCGCAACCATCGGCTCGGCCAGGAAGAATCAGCACGCGTACGGCCGTTTTCAGTCCTTGCCGCAGGCGGGGAGACGCTGCACGGGGCAGTGGCTCTCGGCGGCTCGTGGCTTTTGAGAGTCTCTTTTTTCGCCCCACGGGGAGGTGGCAGGCAAGTGGTGGAGCAGCTGAAGCAGCTGACGCAGCACGATCCCCGGCGGATCGGCCCGTTCGAGGTGCTCGGCCGTCTCGGGGCCGGCGGCATGGGTCTGGTGTATCTGGCGCGTTCGGCGTCCGGTCGGCGCGTGGCGATCAAGACCGTGCGGACCGAGCTCGCCGAGGACCAGCTGTTCCGGGTCCGCTTCACACGCGAGGTCGAGGCGGCCCGCGCGGTCAGCGGCTTCTACACCGCCGCGGTGGTGGACGCCGACCCGCGCGCCGCGGTGCCGTGGCTGGCGACGGCGTACGTGCCGGCGCCCTCCCTGGAGGAAATAGTCAATGAGTGCGGGCCGCTGCCGGCCCAGGCGGTGCGCTGGCTGGCGGCCGGCATCGCCGAGGCGCTGCAGTCCATCCACGGCGCCGGCCTGGTGCACCGCGACCTGAAGCCGTCCAATGTGCTGGTCGTCGAGGACGGCCCCCGGGTGATCGACTTCGGGATCGCCTCCGGGGTGTCCAACACCCGGCTGACGATGACCAACGTCGCCGTGGGCACGCCCGCCTATATGTCGCCCGAGCAGGCCCGTGACTCGCGCAGCGTGACGGGCGCGAGCGATGTCTTCTCGCTCGGCTCGACGCTGGTCTTCGCCGCCACCGGGCATGCGCCGTTCCACGGCGCCAACCCCGTCGAGACCGTCTTCATGCTGCTGCGTGAGGGCCCCGACCTGGCCGGGCTGCCGGACGAACTGCGTCCGCTCATGGAGTCGTGTATGCAGATGGAGGCCGGCCACCGGCCGTCCCCCGCCGATCTTCAGTCCCAGCTCGCACCGCATCTCTTCGGCTCCGGCAGCGACGACAGCGGTACGGCCTCGGCCTGGCTGCCGCCCGGTGCGGTGGCGCTGATCGAGGGCCGGCGCGGCGGCCGTTCCGCCGTACCGAACACCACCCAGCGGGCGAGCTCCGGGCGCAGCTCCGGCCGCCAGGCGCCCGCCGGGCCGCCGGCCCCGCCCG
>NZ_QUAC01000337.1 GCF_003389455.1 Streptomyces inhibens
CCGGCGGGCCGGCCGCGGGGCGGGGCGCGGCGCGGTCGGACCGGGCGGCGGCGCGCCGCTGTGTGCCGGGGAATTTGGCGCTCCAGCGCGTGAAGATCACGGAGGGGTACCTCTTACTTCGCGTCGTCGCGCGGGATCGGGCCGTCGGCATGGCGGGACCTCCCGGCCGTCGGCCGGGGGAGGGTCGGCTGGGGGCACTCTCGGCGCCCTTTTGCGTGATGCAGCAAACGTCCAGAATCCTCGTGATTGTCACTCTTTGCAGATACGAGCCCACCCATGGTCACACGTCCAGTGTGGCCGACCGGACGGACATCCGTCAGACGCCCGGGTGCCGGTGTGGAGTTCCGCGCTCCGGAACCTCCGGCCGTCCAGGGGCAGGCGGCACGTCAACTCTTGTCATCCATACGGCGCGTCAAATGGCTTCGTTGTGCCGTCCGGTGCCCGCCGCCAGTTCGAATTCGGCGCGCGGGTTCTCCAGTGAGCCGAGCGAGACGATCTCGCGTTTGAACAGGCCCGCGAGGGTCCATTCGGCGAGCACCCGGGCCTTGCGGTTGAAGGTCGGTACCCGGCTGAGGTGGTAGGCACGGTGCATGAACCACGCCGGGTAGCCCTTCAGCTTGCGCCCGTAGATGTGTGCGACGCCCTTGTGCAGGCCGAGCGAGGCCACCGAGCCGGCGTATTTGTGCTCGTAGTTCTCGGTCGGGTCGCCGCGCAGGACCGCGGCGATGTTCTCGGCGAGCACCTTGGCCTGGCGCAGGGCGTGCTGCGCGTTGGGCGCGCACAGGGGGCGGGGCTCGTCAGGCTTGGCGGGCGGCTCGGCCGTCAGGTCGGGGACCGCGGCCGCGTCACCCGCGGACCAGGCGTGTTCGACGCCGTCCACCCGGAGCGCGGGGGTGCACTTGAGGTGGCCGTGGTCGTTCAGCGGCAGTTCGGTCGCGGCCAGGATGGGGTGGGGTTTGACGCCGGCGGTCCACACCAGGGTCCTGGTGGGGAAGCGGGAGCCGTCGCTGAGTACCGCGACGCGCTTCTCGCAGGACTCCAGGCGGGTCTCCAGCCGTACGTCGATATTGCGTCCGCGCAGCTCCCGTACGGCGTAGCGGCCCATCTCCGGGCCCACTTCGGGCAGGATCCGGCCGGTCGCCTCCACCAGGATCCACTTCATGTCCTCGGACTGGACGTTGTGGTAGTAGCGGACGGCGTAGCGGGCCATGTCCTCCAGTTCGGCCAGCGCCTCCACGCCCGCGTAGCCGCCGCCGACGAAGACGAAGGTCAGCGCGGCGTCGCGGACCGCGGGGTCGCGGGTGGAGGAGGCGATGTCGAGCTGTGCGAGGACGTGGTTGCGCAGTCCGATGGCCTCTTCGACGGTCTTGAAGCCGATGCCGACGTCGGCCAGGCCCGGGACGGGCAGGGTGCGCGAGACCGAGCCGGGCGCGAGGACCAGTTCGTCGTAGGCCACCTCGATGGCGCCGTTGCCGGTCTCCTCCGCGGCCAGGGTGGTGATGGTGGCCCTGCGTTCGGTGTGGTCGATGGCGGTCACCTCGCCGATGACGACCTGGCACTGGGGCAGGACGCGGCGCAGCGGTACGACGACATGGCGCGGGGAGATGGAGCCGGCCGCGGCCTCGGGCAGAAATGGCTGATACGTCATGTACGGCTCGGGGTCGACCACGATGACCTCGACGGTGCCCTGCCGCAGCTCCTGCTTCAGCTTCCGCTGTAGCCGCAGGGCGGTGTACATCCCCACGTAGCCACCGCCGACAACGAGAATGCGCGTCACGTTGTTCGAAGACACAGCCTTCACAGAGGTTCTCCTCGCGGTGGACCTGGCCCGGGGCGGCACCGATCCGGATGCCGGCCGGCGGCGCGGCCACCATCGGGCACTGCGCCCCCGGGAAGCACAGCACTGTTCCATGACGCACCGCCGGGGCGTCTTTGTCCACAGGCTCGTCGAAATGTATGACCGGCCGCGACCCTGGGGACGGAACGGCACATTCCGCGTGCGCGGGGCGAGGTGCGCTGGTCAGAGGGTGGGTGACGGCGAGCGGGCGGGGGCGAAATCCGGGCGGATCAGGCCCGTTGGGCCGATCGGGGGGCGCACTGTGCGGAACGCCCCCTTCATTCTTGACCCGGGCTCAACTATGTTCGTATCTCGTTGGGGTGCACCCTCTCGTCGGTACACCCCGACCGTCAGGGCGGGGAGTCTCCGGGGGGAGACGTCATTACCGGGGGATCGACTATGCACATTCAGGGCTCTCAATGGCCGACAGCCGTCGCGATGGCACATGCCTCCGACGGCGGAGGCAGCAGTAACGGCAACAACAACGGGGGCGGCGGCACCATCGGTGCCGGCGGCCGGAGCACGCCGCTGCGGGTGGACGCTCAGCGCAATCTGGAACATGTGCTGCGCGCCGCGCGCGAGGTGTTCGGTGAGCTGGGGTACGGCGCGCCGATGGAGGACGTGGCGCGACGGGCCCGGGTCGGGGTCGGCACGGTCTACCGCCGGTTCCCGAGCAAGGACGTCCTGGTCCGCCGGATAGCCGAGGAGGAGACCTCACGGCTGACGGACCAGGCGCGTACGGCGCTGGGCCAGGAGGACGATCCGTGGTCGGCGCTGTCCCGTTTTCTTCGTATGTCGGTCGCCTCGGGTGCCGGACGGCTGCTGCCGCCGGGCATTTTGCGGGTGAGCGCGGACACCGACCGGTCCGCGGAGCCGACAGCGGACGGCACGGACGGGGCCCGGGTCCCGGACGGGCTGGGCGAGGCGCGGGTGCCGCAGCAGCGGACGGCGTCCGGCGCGGACGGCGCACCGGCCGATCTCCGGCTGGTCACCCAGAGCGAGGCACCGAAGGCCGAGCCGGCTGCGGGCGCCCCGGAGACCACCGGGGAGACGACCGGGGCCGAGGCGCTGCTGGAGGTCGTCGGGCGGCTCGTGGACCGCGCCAAGGCAGCCGGTGAGCTGCGCGCCGATGTGACGGTCTCCGACGTCCTGTTGGTGATCGCCACGGGCGCGCCCACGCTGCCCGACCCCGGGCATCAGCAGGCCGCGTCCACGCGGCTGCTGGAGATTCTGCTGGAGGGGCTGCGTTCGCGCCCCGCCCGGTGATGTCCGCCGGCCGGCCCCGTCCGGAGGGACCCGATCGCCGGGTCCGCCGGGCGGGACGGCGTGGCGCGATGGTGTCGTCCGGGGGCCGCGGGGCTCCGTCTCCGCGCGCGGAACGGTGCGTACGGACGCCGTCCGCGAAGTGGCCCGTAAGGGGTCCGCGTGCGGTATGGCCCGTATGCGCAATATGGCCCGTACGGGTGAACGCCCGTGCGGTCGTCCACGATCCCGCCCCGGATGGGTGGTTGACCGTCACGGCCCTGAGGCGCCGGGGCGCGATGTGGCACGCTTGCGCGGTGTTCCGGTGTGATGGCGGCTTCGGGGGCCTGGGCAATGGGTGTTGACGGGCGGGACGAGCAGCGCGACGGCGAGGCCTGGGCGGGCGACAGCGAGGCGACGCCGCCCCCGCAGGTTCCCGGCCAGAACGGGCCGTTGGGGGCGACGTCCCCGGCGGACGGGCCGGCCGAACGGCACGACCGCGCCGGTGGCCCGGCGGGCGGGGCCCGCAGCGTGCCGCCGC
>NZ_QUAC01000339.1 GCF_003389455.1 Streptomyces inhibens
TGTGGTGTGGGGACGTAAAGCGAAGCAGTCCCCACACCACACCCCTCCGGCCCGTCACCGCACCCCGAAGCCCCGCGCAGCGGCATCGCGCCGAAGGCGCAAGGCGCCCCACGGCGGGAAAGCCGAAAACGTGGGACGCATCCCGAAGCCCCGCGCAGCGGCATCGCGCCGAAGGCGCAAGGCGCCCCACGGCGGGAAAGCCAAAAAGGTGGGACGCACCCCGAACGCCCCGCGCAGCGGCACCGCGCCGAAGGCGCAAAGCGACACCCCCCACGGCGGGAAAGCCGAAAACGTGGGACGCAGCCCAAGCACCTAGCGGTCCGGCGGCCGCTGCCGCGGCATGTTCGGCCGCGTACGGGGCGGCAGCGCGAAACGCCCCGGATGCCCCGCACCCTCCTGCCGCGGCGCCGCCCACGGCACCATCGCCTGTGTGGCCCGCGGCGCCGGACCGGTCCGGAACTCCGCCATCCAGTCCGCCGTTTCGGCCCGCACCAGATCCCCGATGTCCTCGTTGAACCGCCGCAGCACCCCCAGACAGCGCTCCGCCGCGTCGCCCGCCGTGCCCTCGGTCGGCCCGAGCACCTCGCGCGCATTCTCCGACGCCCAGTCGAACTGCAGCGCCTCCAGCCGCCGGTGGATCGCCTGCGCCGTCGCCAGGTCCCGCATCCAGCCGGCCGTCACCCCGAAATACCGGTCGCAGCCCACAGACACCGCCGCCAGCAGCAGCGACAGACACCCCCAGGGCGCCCCGCCCTCCCAGACGCCGGCCAGATCCAGCAGCGGCAGCACCCCGCTCACCGCCACCCCGACCGCGGCGCCCAGCCGCAGCGCCCGCGCGCCGCGGCGCTTGGCCAGCCGGTCGCGCAGATACCAGTCGGCGGCGCGCAGCGCGCCCTGCTCGGTCCAGAGATAGAGCGCGTCCAGGCGGTCGGCCGGTTCTCCCCAGTCGCCGAGCGGAAAGGCCCGCCCCGCGAGATCCCTCCGGCCGCGGCCCCGGCTGGCGCCCTCCCGAGGGGGTCCCTCGGGCTGCATCTCCGGCTGACTCACCCGTGCACTCCCTCTCTACGCTCTCTACGGATACGCGCGGTGCACGCGTGACGTACGAGACGGCCGTTGCGCACAGCCCCTTCCTACCGCCGAACGGCTGGCGTCGACCGCAAGATCACGTTATTTCCGCCCAGAAGTGGTGCGGGATCGGATATAAGGCCGGCCGGTATCTCACCCGAAAGAGTTGCCACCGCGGCGACGGACGGTTTCCGGCCGCGCGTCGCCCTTGTGTGATCCGGGCAAGCCCGACGTCCGGGCTTCTGGTGCATTCGTCTAGGCTGCCACCGTGAAGGTCCTCGTCATCGGCGGCGGCGCCCGCGAACACGCCCTGTGCCGCTCCCTGTCCCTCGACCCCGACGTCACCGCGCTGCACTGCGCTCCCGGCAACGCCGGCATCGCCGAGGTGGCCGAATTGCACGGGGTCAACGCCCTCGACGGCGCGGCCGTCGCCGATCTCGCCGCCGGCCTGCAGGCCGACCTGGTCGTCGTCGGCCCCGAGGCCCCGCTGGTGGCGGGCGTCGCGGACGCCGTACGCGAGCGCGGCATCCCGGTCTTCGGCCCCTCGGCCGAGGCCGCCCAGCTGGAGGGGTCCAAGGCCTTCGCCAAGGACGTGATGGCCGCCGCGGCCGTCCCCACCGCCCGTAGCTATGTCTGCACCACCCCCGCCGAGATCGACGAGGCCCTCGACGCCTTCGGCGCCCCGTACGTCGTCAAGGACGACGGCCTGGCGGCCGGCAAGGGCGTCGTCGTCACCGAGGACGTCGAGGCCGCCCGCGCGCACGCCCTGGCCTGCGACCGCGTCGTCATCGAGGAGTTCCTCGACGGCCCGGAGGTCTCGCTCTTCGCGATCACCGACGGCGAGAGTGTCGTCCCCCTCCAGCCCGCCCAGGACTTCAAGCGCGCCTACGACGGCGACCAGGGCCCCAACACCGGCGGCATGGGCGCGTACAGCCCGCTGCCCTGGGCCGACCCCAAGCTGGTCGACGAGGTCATGGCCACCGTCCTGCAGCCCACCGTCGACGAGCTGCACCGCCGTGGCACGCCCTTCTCCGGACTGCTCTACGCGGGCCTGGCGATCACCTCCCGCGGGGTGCGCGTGATCGAGTTCAACGCCCGCTTCGGCGACCCGGAGACCCAGGTCGTGCTCGCCCGCCTCCAGACCCCGCTGGGCGGGCTGCTGCTCGCCGCCGCCACCGGCAACCTCGCCGCCCTGCCGCCGCTGCGCTGGCGCGACGATGCGGCCGTCACGGTCGTCATCGCCTCCCACAACTACCCGGACACCCCGCGCACCGGCGACCCCATCGAGGGCTTGGCCGACGTCGTGGCACAGGACGCCCCGGACGCGTACGTGCTGCACGCCGGCACCCGGCGCGACGACTCCGGCGCGGTGCTCAGCGCCGGCGGCCGGGTGCTGTCCGTCACCGCCACCGGCGCCGACCTCACCACCGCCCGGCAGCGCGCCTACCGGGCCGTGGGCCGGATCTCCCTGGACGGCTCCCAGCACCGCACGGACATCGCCGCCAAGGTCGCGGACCAGGCCGCGGAGGCGACGGAAACCCGCGGTGCATAGGGGCATATGCCCCGGGTCTGTGGAGACAGCCCGGGGCGTACCGTTCCACGGCCCACACCTCCCGGCCACCGGTTCCCGGCTTTGCCCAAAGCCATTCCATCGAGTGACCACACCAAGTTCCGGCTGACGAGACGTACACCCCCAACTAGGGTGCCGCGCAAGCGTTGTGTGGCCGCCGTGCCGGAATCCGGCACGGTTGCCACGGCGACGTCCGGCAAGTGGCTCACCGGCATTGCGATGTCAGTGGCCGGTGCCACAGTGGTGATGAGTGACCTCGCTCGCACCACACCGCGCAACTTTCGTACGTCCGTCCCGTGTTCTCTCCGTCCGGCTCCTCAGGACAGCAGGGGGTGTACAGGCTCGTGGCAAGTCCGGAAACAGGCGTCCTGGCGGCGCGTGCCCGCGCCCTCGCCGTGCTGCGGATCCGCGGTGCCGCGCTGGCCGTGGCGCTGCTGCCCGCGGCCGTGGCGGTGGTGCTCTTCGCCGGCCGGGCGACCGGCCATCTCGGCGCGGGCACCGGCTGGGACCTCACGCGCTGGTTCGTCAGCGGCATCGCGGTGCTCAGCCTGCTCCTGGCGGCGCTGGTCACCACGGTCGTCGCGCGCGCCAGACCCGCGCTCAGCCCCTCCGTGCCGATCTCCGAGACATCGGCCCCCGACCTCTACCGCCTCGTACGCGATCTCGCCGATCGCCTGGAGGTCCCCGCGCCGTCCGCCATAGCGCTCACCCCGGACTGCGACAGCTGGCTGGAGGACCGTACGCACCGCGCGCACGGCCCGCCGGGCAGCGGGCGGCCCACGGCCGGCGAAGGACGCCGGGCGCCCGAGGCGCCGGTCCTGGTCATCGGCTCACCGTTCCTGTGGTGGATGCGGGTCGCCGAGCTGCGCGCCCTGCTGGCCCCCGTCGTCGCCGGCACCGGCCCGTCCGCCCACCCCGACATAGCGGCCGCCCGCCGCTTCATCCGCGGCCTGGACGCCGCCGTCGCGGTCTCGGCCCGCGCCGAGGGCCCGCTGCGCGGCCCGGCGCTCCGCTTCGTCGGC
>NZ_QUAC01000341.1 GCF_003389455.1 Streptomyces inhibens
ACACAGCACCGCGGCCCCCGCCATCGAGGCGGGGGCCGCGGTGCGTGTGCGCGGGCGTTTCGGCGGCTCAGCCGCCGTTCACCTTCTTCGCGATCCGGTCGCCCACGTTCTTGTCGATGTTGCGCCAGTACTGGAGCGCGCGGTCGATCACCGGACGGCTGACGCCGTTCAGCAGATGACCGGAGACGTTGTTGACGAGCCGGTCGCGGGCCGCGTCGTCGAGGACCTGGCGGACCATCGTGCCCGGCTGGCCGAAGTCATCGTCGTCGCGGCGCAGCGTGTAGGCCTCGCGCACCATCTCGCCGGCGGTCTGCCAGCCCGCGGGCTCTCCGTAGCGCAGGATGTCCGCCGCCGGACCGCCGTACCCGTTCGGGGCGTACGGCCTGGCCACACGGTTCGGCTCGTAGCGCATCGGGCCGTCCTTGGCGTACGAGTGGACGGGCACCCGCGGCCGGTTGGGCGGCAGCTGGGCGTAGTTCGGGCCGATGCGGTAGCGATGGGTGTCCGGGTAGGAGAACAGCCGGCCCAGCAGCATCTTGTCGGGGGACGGGCCGATGCCCGGCACCATGTTGGACGGCTCGAACGCCGCCTGCTCGATATGGATGAAGTAGTCGTCCGGGTTCTTGTTGAGCGTCATCCGCCCGACCTCGATCAGCGGGTAGTCGCCGTGCGGCCACACCTTGGTCAGGTCGAACGGGTTGAACCGGTAGTCCGGGGCGTCCGCGAACGGCATGACCTGCACATACAGCGTCCATGACGGAGCGTTGCCGCTGTCGATGGCGTCGTACAGATCACGGCGGTGGGCGTCGCCGTCCTCGCCGGCGATCCGGTCCGCGTCCTCCTGGGTGAGGAAGTCGATGCCCTGGTCGGTCTTGAAGTGGTACTTGATCCAGAACCTCTCGCCGCCGGCGTTGACCCACATATAGGTGTGCGAGCCGTAGCCGTTCATGTTGCGGTAGGTCTTGGGGATGCCGCGGTCGCCCATCAGCCAGGTGACCATGTGCGCCGACTCCGGCGACAGCGTCCAGAAGTCCCACTGCATGTCGTTGTCGCGCATCCCGTTGTCCGGGCGGCGCTTCTGCGAGCGGATGAAGTCCTGGAACTTGATCGTGTCCCGGACGAAGAAGATCGGGGTGTTGTTCCCCACCAGGTCGTAGTTGCCGTCCTCGGTGTAGAACTTCAGGGCGAAGCCACGGGGGTCGCGCCAGGTGTCGGGGGAGCCCTGCTCGCCCGCCACGGTCGAGAAGCGGGCCAGCATCTCGGTGGTCTTGCCCGGCTGGAAGAGATCCGCCTTGGTGAACTGGCTGACGTCGTTGGTGACTTCGAAGTGTCCGTACGCGCCGGCGCCCTTGGCGTGCACCACCCGCTCGGGGACCCGTTCCCGGTTGAACTGGGCCATCTTCTCGATCAGGTAGTGGTCCTGGAGCAGGATGGGGCCGTCCGCACTCACAGTGAGTGAATGCTCGTCGCTCTCCACCGGAACACCGGCGTTGTTCGTTGTGCGCGGGACATTGTGCGCAGTGCTGGTCATGGAGGAGTGCCTCCTGTATCGACGACTGGAGTAGGGGGTCGGTCAGTCCCGAATTGGGTCAGTCAGTCCCTTACGTCCACCCAAGCAGTCAACTCTTCCGACGGCATGTCGGCAAGAGTTGGACCCCGTCCGGTCTCAGACGGGGTCCAACATGTGGGATACGGGAACGGGCGCCCCCAGGACTCAGCCGCGCGGCGCCCCCGGCGGCATCGACAGCTCGAACCAGACGACCTTTCCCATGCTCAGACGGGTCGCGCCCCAGCGCCGCGCCATCCGGTTGACGAGGTAGAGACCCCGCCCGCCCTCGTCCGACGGCCGGGCCTGACGCAGCCGCGGCAGCTGCGGAACGTCGTCCCCGACCTCGCAGCGCAGTACGTCCGTTCGCAGCAACCGCAGCGTGATCGGCCGCTCCGCGTACCGCACCGCGTTCGTCACCACCTCGCTGACCAGCAGCTCCAGCTGGTCGGTCAGCTCGTCCAGGCCCCAGCGCGCCAGCGCCCGCCGGGCCAGCCGGCGGGCCTGCCCGGCCGTCTGCGCCTTCGGATCCAGATACCAGTACGCGACATCGCTCGGCGCGATCCCGTCGAACCGGGCCGCCAGCAGCGCGATGTCGTCATCGCGGTCGCCGGGCCCCAGCATGTCCAGCACCTCGTCGCACAGCGGCTCCAGCGGCGGCGGGTTGGGACCCGTCAGCCGGGCCGTCTCCGCCAGCCGCTCCCGCAGCTGCTCGATACCGGTCCACACGTCCCGGATCCGCGACTCGACCAGCCCGTCCGTGTACAGCACGAGCGTGGCGCCCGCCGGGGCGTCCAGCTCCACCGCCTCGAAGTCCACCCCGCCGACGCCGATCGGCGCGCCCGACGGCACCCGCAGCACCTCGGCGCGCCCGCCGCGGTGCAGCATCACCGGCGGCGGATGCCCCGCGTTGGCGATGGTGATCCGGTGCGCCACCGGGTCGTAGACCGCGTACATGCAGGTCGCCATGCGGTCCGTACCCAGCCGCTGCGCCTGCTCGTCGAGATGGTGCAGCACCTCCTGCGGCGGCAGATCGAGACCCGCCAGCGTCTGCGCGGTCGTCCGCAGCTGGCCCATGATCGCGGCCGAGGTCATCGAGTGCCCCATGACATCGCCGACGACCAGCGCCACCCGGCTGCCCGGCAGCGGGATCGCGTCGTACCAGTCGCCGCCCACCCGGGCCGTCTCGGCGGCCGGCAGATAGCGGCTGGCCAGCCGGACCCCGGTCGGCTGCGGCAGCGAGTCCGGCAGCATCGTGCGCTGCAGCGCATCGGCGATGTACGCCTCGCGGCCGTAGAGCACCGCCTTGTCCACACCCAGCGCGGTGTGCGTCGCCAGCTGCGCCGCCACCAGCAGATCGTCCGGTTCGAACGCCGGCCGGTCCGGGCGGCGCAGGAACACCGCCGCACCGATCACCCGCCGACGGCCGCGCAGCGGCGCCAGGATCACCCGATGGCCGCCGGGCAGCCGCGGGTCGGGACCCAGCAGCTCGGGCAGCGCGGTACGCGCCGCCTGCGCCTCGCCGAACAGCGGCCGTACGCCCCGCAGCACCTCGGCCAGCGGACCGCCGGGCCGCACCTCGGCCAGCTCCGCCGCGCTGCCGCCCATCGCCGGGCCCAGATCGGGCTGCGCGGGCAGCACCGGCAGCCGGGCGCCGTTGGTGTCCGGCTCCTCCGGAATCCGGTCGGTACGCCGCAGCCGCAGCACCACCGGGCCGGTCGGCCGCTCATCACCCACCGGCAGCGGATCGCGCAGATAGACGAGGATCGCGTCGGCGAACGTCGGCACCGTCGCCCGGCACAGACCCAGCACGATCTCGTCGAGATCTATGCCCCGGGCGATCCGCCGGGTCGCCGCCCCGATGAACCGCAGCCGGTCACCGCCCGCCTGACGGGCCGCCGCCACCTCACCGCTCTCGCCCGGATGCGCCGAGCGGGCCGGAGGAACGGGCGGCGGGCCCTGCGGCGGGCTCGCCGGCGGCGGCACCTGGGCCCCGGTGGCCTCCCCGGCCTCCGCCGCCCGTGACGTCTCATCGTGGTGGGCACCCGAGGCGGCGGAGCGCCCGTCGTGCGGCGCCGGCGACGGGCCCGGCACCGTTCCGCCCGGTTCGCCGCCGCGTGGCCGTGACCGCC
>NZ_QUAC01000343.1 GCF_003389455.1 Streptomyces inhibens
CGGCAGGCGGCGCGCACTCAAGGCGCGCCGCGTGCCGGGGCCGTTTCGTTCCCGGATCCGCTTCCCGGATGCGTCGTGAGGAGTTCGCGTTCGCCCGATACGGGGGCGGGTCAGCCGCGCTTGACCGCGCAGAGCAGCCCGTCGCCGACCGGCAGCAGGGACGGCACCAGCGTCGTGCTCTCCCGTACGGCCCGCAGCAGCTCCCGCAGGCGCAGCACCTCCGCGGGCTGCACCGCCGAGTCGACCGTACGGCCGTCGGCGAAGACACCCTCGAAGCACACCAGACCGCCGGGCCGCAGCAGACGCAACGATTCAGCGAGGTACTCCAGGCACTCCATCAGGTCGCCGTCGCAGAAGACGAGGTCGTATCCGCCGTCCGCGAGGCGGGGCAGTACGTCCAGGGCCCGGCCGGGAATGAAGCGGGCGCGGTTGCCCGCGAAGCCCGCTGCGCGAAACGCCTGCTTGGCGAACGTCTGCCGCTGGGGCTCCAGATCCACGGTGGTCAGGACTCCGTCGGGCCGCATGCCGTGCAGGAGATAGATGCCCGACACGCCGGTGCCGGTGCCGATCTCGGCGACCGCCTTGGCGTCCGCGGTGGCGGCGAGCATGCGCAGGGCCGCGCCGGTGCCGGTCGTCACCGTACGGATGCCGGCCTCCCGGGCGCAGTCACGGGACCAGCGCAGGGCGGCCTCGGCGCTGTCGTCGATGGTCCCGGCGCCGTACGCCTCGGCGAATGCCAAGCTCGTCTGCCGGTTGCCGGTAATGGCCCTCTCCTGTCCCCGTAGTTGACGCAACCGTGACTGTATCCGCTGTGTGCGGGAACCCGCAGATGGGACCGGGCGTTAAGGAGGGCGAGGGGGAAGACGGGGGGACGCACCGGTGAAGACCGCGCGAGACACGATGCAAGGCCAGAAGCAGGACCAAATGCAGGTCAAAACTGCTTATCCGGAGCTAACGGGCGAGGTGGATATGGTAGTGGCTCTACTGGACACCACCAGAGCCACCAGGGGAGGTGCGGCTGCGGCGGGTGACCGAGGAGTGCTGAGGCGCTTGAAGAGGTCGTTCGCCGAGCCGAAATCCGTGACAAACAATGCTGACCGCCCCCAGAGCCTGAACGGCTTGGGAGGTAACCCCATCCGCCCCACCGCCTCCGCAACTACCGCGACCTTCGCCGCAGACGCGGATGCGCAGGCGTGGACTCCACCCAGCTGGGAGGAGATCGTCAGCACTCACAGCGCACGGGTCTACCGCCTCGCCTACCGCCTCACCGGCAATCAGCACGACGCCGAGGACCTCACCCAGGAGGTGTTCGTCCGCGTCTTCCGCTCGCTGTCGACGTACACCCCCGGCACCTTCGAGGGCTGGCTGCACCGCATCACGACCAACCTGTTCCTGGACATGGTCCGGCGCCGGCAGCGTATCCGCTTCGACGCGCTCGGTGACGACGCCGCCGAGCGGCTCCCCAGCCGCGAGCCCTCGCCGCAGCAGCACTTCAACGACACCCACTTCGACGCCGATGTGCAGCAGGCGCTGGACACCCTCGCGCCGGAGTTCCGCGCCGCCGTCGTCCTGTGCGACATCGAAGGTTTGTCGTACGAGGAGATCGCCGCGACGCTCGGCGTCAAGCTCGGTACGGTCCGCAGCCGGATCCACCGTGGCCGCTCCCATCTGCGCAAGGCGCTCAAGCACCGCGCCCCGGCCACCCGTGCCGAAGAGCGCGAGCAGCGGCGTTCGCTGGCCGTGGTGCCCACGGGGGAGGTAGGAATCGCGTGAGCCTCAGTGGCGGTCCGTCCCCCGCCGAGCAGCATCTCGGCGACCGCCTCGCGGCCCTGGTCGACGGCGAGTTGGGGCATGACGCGCGTGAGCGGGTGCTCGCGCATCTCGCGACATGCGGAAAGTGCAAGGCAGAGGCCGACGCCCAGCGTCGGCTGAAGAGTGTTTTCGCCGAAACGGCGCCCCCCGGCCCCTCCGCGGGCCTGCTGGCGCGCCTGCAGCAGCTGCCCGGCGGCGACCCCGACGGCCCCGGCAGCCGGCTCGGCAACGGCGGCTTCGGGCGCGGTGACTTCACGAGGGGCGGCGGCTCGTTCCGCTATGTCCCCTCCGACAACCACCGCGGCCTCGCGATGGCGGCGGTCCCCACGCAGGCCCGCTCGCGCGGCTTCCGTGTCCATGAGGCCGAGCGGCCCGTGCAGCGGCGCCGGTTCGCCTTCGCGGCGGCCGGTGCGGTCTCGCTCGCGGCCTTCGCGCTGGGCGGCGCCCTCCCGTTGGAGGCGGCGGTCGACGCCACCGGTGGACGCACCGAAGGCAGCGGCACGGCCGTCACCCCGCTCAGCGCCAGCCCCGCGGCAGACAGCGGCTCCCTGCTCCGCAGCGGGCAGTTCCTCTTGACCGGAAACTCCCCGTCGTCGTCCGTCGGTCCGACCATGGCCCCGGCTCCCAGCGCCATGGCCCTGTACGGCCCCGGCGCGCCTTCCGTGCAGCCCTCCTCGGCGCCGGCCGGCCGGTTCGGCCTGTCGCCGTTGATAGCCGCGACCGGTCCGGCATCGGCGTACCACCTCGCGCCACTGGCCGCCGCGACCGGCAACACCCCCGTGCGGAAGAACCCACCCCCGCTGCCACCGCTGGAGCCGATGCGCCCGCTGATCGGCTCCGCGGCCGCGGCCGGCTCGTCCGCCCATGGCTCAACCCCCGCCCAGCGCTGACCGTCCCCTGCGCAGCCCCGCGCGGAACTGGTTGAATCGCTGTGGGGCGGCGCACCCCTGACCGGGTGCGTACCGCGAGGTGGTGGTGGCCCGCATGAGCGTGGGCGAAATCTGGGGAGAGCATGGACGACGGTAAGGCCGCCGGGTCGAAGCTGAAGTGGTGGAGCCGCCCGGGACGCACCCCGGGCACGGAACCGTCCGCCGAGGCCGGTCCGCAGGCGATGCCGCCCGCCGACAGCGCGCCGGGCGCGGCACGGACCGAGGTGTCCGGCATGTCCGGCACGTCCGATGTGCAGCAGGCGGGGGACTGGATCGTGTGCCCGCCGGAGCGGGGGGACGGCTCGGGTGCGGGTGCCGGTGCGGGTGAGGTCGGCGCGGCGGGTACGCCCGTCACACCAGCCACATCCGGCACGTCTGGCGCATCTGATCGGCAGGAGGCGGAGGACTGGACCGTCCGTCCGCCGGAGCAGCGCAATGGCTCGGAGGTGCGTACGGCACCGGAGGCGGCCGGGACCGCAGCGACGGCCGGGACCGCAGTGACGGCCGGGACCGCAGTGACGGCCGGGGCGGCCGAACGGGCCGGTGCGGCCGAGGAGTTGGCCGCGGTGCGGGGTGAGAATGCAGGGGACGGGACGGACCGGGCGGCTGCCGCGACCGTGATGCTCGGCCAGGTGCCCAGTGGCGCGCGGGACGAGGCGAAGGCCGATCCGCGGAGCGAGGCTCCGGGCGGAGCGGCCCCAACGGCCCCGGACGCGGCCACAGCCGCGGCTTCCGGCCCCGCCCCGGCCTCGCCCATGGCGTCGGTATCGGCCGAGCCCCCGAGCGCCACGCCGCAGCGCCGGCAGCCGCTGCACCCCGAGGACCCCTACGGCACACCTCCGTACGGCGGTCCCGGACCGTGGGCGCCCGCGCCGCCCGTACAGCGGCCGGTGGCGACCCCCGCACACGGCACCGTGCTGCCGCCGGCCGCCGGGCCGATGCCCCCGTACGGTGCCCCGGCCCCGGCTGCCCCGGCCCCGGCTGCCCCGGCCCCGGCTGCC
>NZ_QUAC01000342.1 GCF_003389455.1 Streptomyces inhibens
CGCCCGGTGGTCGTCGTCGGCACGGCGGGCGACTGGGCGGCGGCGGGCCCCGGCCTGCGGCACGCGGCGGAGGCGGCGGCCGCGGCCCAGGGACTGCCGGAGCAGCCCTGGTACGACGCGCGCCGGCTGGACATCGAGCTGCTGCTGTGGCGGATGCGGGAACACGGCGAACAGGGCGTGCTCACCGATTTCGTGGAGCGCGCCATCGGCCCGCTGCTCGCCCACGACCGCAGCGCCCGCCAGCCGCTGCTGCCCACGCTGGAGGCCTATCTGGCCAGCGCGGGCCGCAAGGCCGAGACCGCCCGCGACCTGAACGTGAACCGGCAGACGCTGTACGACCGGCTGGCGCGGATCGCCCAGTTGCTGGGCACGGACCTGGACGACCCGCAGACCGTCCTGGGGCTGCGGCTGGCCCTGCGTGCCAGGCGCCACACGGACAAGGCGTAGCGGACGGCTGCAACCGGGACCGGGTGCGCTACCCCGCGACCGTCTCGGCCGCCGTCCCCATACCGAGCGCGACCAGCACCCCGCCCGTGGTGCGCTCCAGATTGCGGTGCACCCGGGGACGCCGCAGCCGGCGCAGCAGCCGGCCCGCGCAGACCACGACCAGCAGCAGCCAGCCCGCGGCGATCACCGCGTCGACGGCCCCCAGGAGCAGTGTGGCGCCGAGGACCGAGTGTCCTTCGGGAAGGAACTGCGGCACCACGGCCACGAAGAAAATCCCCACCTTGGGGTTGAGCAGACAGCTCAACAGGCCCTGCCGGAAGGCCCGTACGGGCACGAGGGGCGCCGCGGGCCGGCCGTCCGCCTCCGCCGCGTCGAACGGATCCGCCGCGTCGAGCGGGTCCGGGCCGGGTGCCGCCTCGGGCGCCACCGCCGCGGCGGACCGCCGGTGCGCCCACAGCGCCTGCACCCCGAGCACCACCAAGTAGGCGGCGCCCGCCAGCCGTACGACCGTGAACGCCGCGTCCCAGCGCTGCAGCGCCGCGGCCAGACCGACCGCGGCAGCCACCGCCCAGGCGAGCGACCCGACGGCGGCGCCGAGGGCCGTGGCAGCCCCCGTACGCCGCCCGCCCCGCACACAGTTACGCAGCACCAGGAGGGTGTCCGGCCCGGGCACCATCGTCACCAGTAGGGCGAACAACGCAAAGCCCGCTACCGCAGCTGTCACGGCGATCTCCTGTCGTACCTGGCCATACAAATGTCCGATTCCTGGGACCTTATCGCCTGACGTGGCGTATCCGTCGCGAACGTCTGCATCACCCGGGCCTCTTGGGCCGCATGGAGTACCTGGACCGCCTGGAGTGCCTGGAGTGCCTGGACTTCCTGGACCGGCTAGAAATCCGGCTGAATCGGCTGGGTCAGCTCGTCGTAAACGCTCAGGACCTGGGCGACGGTGTCGTTCTCGCTCGGCCAGCCGGCCGCCTGGATGCGGCCCGCCTCGGCCAGCGCGTCCCGCCGCACGGGATCGGCGAGGAGCCCGAGAACGGCACGGGCCAGGGCGGCGGCGTCCCCGTAACGGACCAGTTCCGCGGCCCGGCCGACCAGTTCGGGGGTGCCCCCGGTGTCGGTGGCGACCAGCGGCACCCCGGCGCGCAGCGCCTCCTGGGCGATCAGCGAGCGCGCCTCCCACTTGCTGGGCAGCACCACGAGGTCGGCGGCGGCGAGGAGTTCGGGCACATCGTCGCGGCGGCCGAGCAGCTGTACGGGCAGCTGCTCGATGTCGATCCTCCGCTGCAACGCGGCCCGTTGGTCGCCCTCCCCCGCGATGGCTACCAACGGCTGCGGGTCGAGCGTGCACCAGGCATGCGCCGCGTCCAGCAGCAAATCGTGGCCCTGACTCGGATCGAGACGGCCGACCACGAGCAGCAACGGGCGGTCCACCGCGCCGAGTTCGGCCCGCTCCTTGTGGCGCATCCGGTCGTGTTCCTCGGATTCGCTCTGTGCGCCGCCGGACCGGGGGCGCGGAATCGCGACCGGCGCAAGCCGTGCATCACGCGCGCCCCGCTCGCGCGCCCGGTCCACGAGATCCGAGCAGGCTCCCAGAACGACCGCGGCGGCGCGCGCCACCCGCCGTTCCATCAGATGCACGAGCCCGGCCCGCGCGCCCTCGATGTGCGCCTTTGTGTGCCAGGTGATGACCAGGGGAACCCGCCGCCCTCCCCGGGGACCGCGCAGTCCGCGCAGCGCCATCGAGGCACGCAGGCCGGCCCGTAGGCCGTGCGCATGGACCAGGTCGGCATCCCAGCAGGCGCTGCGCAGCGACGCCACGCCCGCCGGATCCGTCCGCGGGGGGACATGTACGAACCGCGCGCCCGCGCCGGTGAAGTCGTAGGCCTCTTCGCTCTCCGGCGTACCGCAGACGGTCACCCGGACCCCGCGCGCGACCAGCCCTTCGGCCAGTGAGCGGACATGGGCCGCGCTGCCGGCGCTGCCGTGCCCCAGCACCTGGACCGTGCGCAGCGGCGACAGCCCGTGCGCCGAGGTCGGGGTGCTGATCACGTGGGCGGGCTCCTGGGTCGGGCGGCGGGACGGACCGTACCGGTAGGTCGGTCCGCTCTTGCGGATGCTTCGGCTTCTTGCGGGGTGCTTCGGCTTACTGCGCGGTGCTTCGACGGCACGCGGCCGGCGATCGCCGGCCCGGCGGTCAGGCAGGAGGCGGCGAGCGCACCCGGAACTGCGCACCGCGCCCAGGATGCCAGCCCGGCGACGTCAATTCGTCACCGTCCGCCCGCCGTTCCGGTGGGAAGTCTCACCCCAGCGCATACGGGATCACCCACATGGGCGACAAACCGCCCGCGCGGGTTCACGGTCCCGACGAGTGACCCGCCCCTCCGGAGTGCGCCCGCCGCCACGGTACGGGGCGCGTACGCCGTTGTCCGGGGCGCGCTTGGTGAATGTCCGGATCGGCCCGCCCCCTCCTCCAACGGAGGCGCTCCCGTAGGGCTGGGCCGAAGCCGGCCGGGCGGGCACCGGGTAGGGCGGGCCCGAAGCACGCCGCGCCGAGCATGGGCCCACGCCACGGACGGACATCACGCGGACGGGCATGCCGCGGACGGAGATGCCACGGACGGGCATGCAGGGGACGGGCATGCAGGGGACGGAGATGCCACGGACGGGCGGCTCTCCCTCCGCGGCCGGTCCCCGGACGGACGGCCTTCGGCCTTCGGCGGGCCCGGCCTCAGATCGCCGCGGCCGCCCGGCTGACGCGGTCCCCCGCGGCCGCGGCGGCGATCAGCCCCGCGGCATGCGCGGCCAGTCCCTTGCGGCCGTTCCCCGCGACGATGGCGAGCCCGAGCGCCGCGCCGAGGGCATGTGCCCCGGCGTCCCCGAGCATCGTGCGCTCCCCCAGGTCGTCGCCGATGACGGCGGCCGCGGCCCCCATGGGCGCGGCGGACAGCGGGCCCGCCGGTCCGCGGCGCAGCAGCCCGGGTGCACCGATGGCCAGTACGGCGCCGGCCGCCCGGCCCGGCCGTACGTCCAGGAGATTCACCAAGTGCGCCGACCCCGCGATCACCACACCCGCCAGCAGCTGGTCGGCCGGCCGCTCCTTCAGGAGGGCCCCCGCCGCAAGCCCGGCGGCACCGATCCCGAACAGCTTCACCGCTCCACTGGTGACCTCGCCGTTCCGCAGCGCCGAAAGGTGGGCCCGGAATCCACGCCGCGGGTCACCGGCACCGAAGACATCGTCGTACGCACCACAGCCCCCGGCTGCCAGCACCGCCAGCGCCGTCGCCGCCCGGGCCCGGGCGGGCAGCCCCGGCGCGGTGGCGGCGGCGAGCGCG
>NZ_QUAC01000344.1 GCF_003389455.1 Streptomyces inhibens
GACTTTTGGCACGCTGTTGAGTTCTCAAGGAACGGACGCTTCCTTTGGATTCCCTCTCGGGTTTCCTCCGGGCGCTTCCCTTCTGTGTTTCACACTCTATCAGGCCTTTTCGGGCTTTCGAACCGCCGCTTTTCTGCAGACATGCAGAAGCGCTCAATTCTTGAGTCGCGATCAAGACGCTGAGGAGTGCCGCCCACCTCAACCGGCCGCAGTTGATTGCGTCCTGGCTGTCTGGGGCAGGTCTCAGACAGTACAGCCCTGCTGTGGGCGAGGCAAATCGATTCGGCGGGACTCGCGGTGTGCAACCAGCGTCTGTCATGCGGAACCGTCAGTTCTTATGACTTACGCTTCTGAACGGTGCGCCGTCCAGGACAGGTAGTGACGGCGGCCTGATGAATCTCCACCCCTGGGAGGCTTCCCATGACCACCGTGACGTCCCCTCTTGCTGGACGCGCCATCGGACTCGCGGCAGTGCCCGACCCGGTGTTCTCCGGAGCGATGGTGGGTCCCGGTACCGCCATCGACCCGGTTCGTGAACCGTCGGCCGCCGTCTCGCCCGTGGACGGTGTTCTTGTATCGCTGCACCCGCATGCGTTCGTCGTCGTCGACTCCGAGGGGCACGGCGTGCTCACCCACCTCGGTATCGACACCGTTCAGCTCAACGGCGAGGGCTTCGAGCTGCTCGTGAACAAGGGCGACACCGTCACCCGCGGCCAGGAGGTCGTGCGCTGGAACCCGGCCGCGGTCGAGGAGGCCGGTAAGTCGCCGGTGTGCCCGGTCGTCGCGCTGGAGGCCACCGCGGACTCGCTCGGCGATGTGCGTGAGGACGGCGACGTCAAGGCGGGCGACTCGCTCTTCTCCTGGCAGTAGCCGGGCGCCGTCGCGAACGGCAGATAGACAACCACCGCGGCGGTGCGGCCGTCGCATTAATCCGGAGACGGGTGCAATGGAGACAACGCTGCGAGGCGTCGGGGTGAGCCACGGTGTGGCCATAGGCGAGGTGCGGCACATGGGGACGGCGGTTCTCGAGCCGCCGGCCAAGCAGATTCCGGCGGACGAGGCGGAGCGCGAACAGGGGCGCGCCCGTCAGGCCGTGGAAGCTGTCGCTGCCGACCTCATAGCCCGTGGAAATCTGGCGGGCGGCGAGGCGCAGGCCGTGCTGGAGGCCCAGGCGCTGATGGCGCAGGACCCCGAGCTGATGGCGGATGTCGACCGGCGGATCGCCGTCGGCAGCACCGCCGAGCGCGCGGTGTACGACGCGTTCGCCGCCTACCGGGCGCTGCTTGCGGGTGCCGGTGAGTACCTCGCGGGCCGGGTCGCCGACCTCGATGATGTGCGCAACCGGATCGTCGCCCGGCTGCTGGGTGTGCCGATGCCGGGTGTGCCGGACAGCGACGAGCCTTATGTACTGATCGCGCGGGATCTGGCGCCGGCCGACACCGCGCTGCTGGACCCGACGCTGGTGCTCGGGTTCGTGACCGAGGAGGGCGGGCCGACCAGCCACAGCGCGATTCTTGCGCGGGCGCTGGGTGTGCCGGCCGTCGTCGCGCTTCCCGGAGCGGGTGAGCTGGTCGAGGGCACCGTGATCGCCGTCGACGGCAGCACCGGTGAGATCTTCGTCGAGCCGAGCGCGGAGAAGCGTGCGGAGATGGAGAAGGCGGCTGCGGAGCGGAAGGCGGCGCTGGCCTCTTCGTCCGGTCCGGGTGCCACCTCCGACGGGCACAAGGTGCCGCTGCTGGCGAATGTCGGCGGTCCCGGTGATGTGGCGGCGGCGGTCGAGGCGGGTGCGGAGGGCGTCGGTCTCTTCCGGACCGAGTTCCTGTTCCTGGACGACAGCAAGCAGGCGCCGTCCGAGAAGAAGCAGGTCGAGGCGTACCGCAAGGTGCTGGAGGCGTTTCCCGAGGGGCGCGTGGTCGTGCGCGTGCTGGACGCCGGTGCCGACAAGCCGCTGGACTTCCTGACGCCGGCCGATGAGCCGAACCCCGCGCTGGGTGTGCGGGGGCTGCGTACGCTGCTCGACCACCCCGATGTGCTGCGTACCCAGCTCACTTCGCTGGCGAAGGCGGCCGAGGGGCTGCCTGTCTACCTTGAGGTCATGGCGCCGATGGTGGCGGACCGGATCGACGCCAAGGCGTTCGCGGACGCGTGCCGGGAGGCCGGGCTGCGGGCGAAGTTCGGCGCGATGGTGGAGATTCCGTCCGCGGCTCTTCGGGCGCGGTCGATTCTGCAGGAGGTCGAGTTCCTTTCTCTGGGGACCAATGACCTGGCGCAGTACACCTTCGCCGCCGACCGTCAGGTGGGCGCCGTGTCGCGTCTGCAGGACCCGTGGCAGCCGGCGCTGCTGGACCTCGTCGCGGCGTCGGCCGAGGCCGCGAAGGCCGAGGGCAAGAGCTGTGGTGTCTGTGGTGAGGCGGCCTCCGATCCGCTGCTGGCGTGTGTGCTGACGGGGCTCGGTGTCACCAGCCTTTCGATGGGCGCGGCGTCGATTCCCTATGTGCGGGCGACGCTGGCCAAGCACACGCTGGCGCAGTGCGAGCGTGCGGCGGCCGCGGCGCGTGCCACGGACAGCGCCGACGATGCGCGGGCGGCCGCGCAGGCGGTGCTCTCCGGGGAGTGATTCCGTGCGGCGCGGTGCGTCGCGGGAGTTTGACGGCCGTCCCGCCCTTGTGGCGGGGCGGCCCTTTTGTGTGCGGCTATGCATGCCTCTTGGCGTGCGCCTTTGTGTGTGCCGGTGCCCGGGTCAGCGGTGGCGGTGGGTGTCGGGCGGGGGTGTGAGAGGGAGGCCGGGGGCGTAGTCGACGCCGTGCTCGGGTGGGATCGGCTCGCCCGTGTCGGCATCGGTGCAGTAGGCGGTGAAGACCTCGGCGGCGGTGAGGGGGCGTGGCCAGGAGTCGCGCAGGGACCAGCCGCGAACCGTGTCATGGGTGGTGTCGCCGGTGGCGTCGCGGCCGGCGGCGTCGGGGATGGTGCGGGAGACGATGCCGCCGGGGGTGCACAGGGCGAAGCCGGCGGCCAGGACCGTGCAGAACAGCAGGGTTTCGGATTCGGCGAGCCCGAGGCGGGCGCCGTCGCGGGCGGTGGCGTGCAGGGTCGCCAGGAGGGACGGCTCTCCTGCCGCGACGGAGCAGACGAGGTGGTGGGTGCCGCCGCCGAGGGATGCGAGGAGCTGTTGGAGGGCTTGGGTGGCGCGGGCGAAGGCGGCGCGCGCGAGGTCCTCGCCGCACTCCTCGCAGGTGCCGGCGCGGGCCAGGAGGCCGGAGGCGTGGTCCCAGGTCGCCCGGCGGTCGGATTCCTCGACGAGTAAGGGGAGCAGTTGGCTGAGCGGCTGGCCCTCGTACGTCAAGGTGGCGCCGGTGCAGGCGAGTTCCGCGGTGTAGCGGGTGCGGCTGGCGGGGTGGTCGGGGTCCAGGGCGCGGTCCGCGCAGTATTTCTCGTAGGCGACCGAGTCGAAGAGGCTGAGGGTCGTGAGCACGCCTTGGGAGGCGAGGGTGCGCAGCAGGGCCTCCATCTGCTGGAGGTAGCTGTTGTGGTCGTCGAACGGGAAGGTGCGATAGCGGCGCATGGCGGTGAAGTCCGGCTCGTCGGCCAGGACGGCGGCGGTGCTGGGGACTTCGCGGCGCAGGCTGCGGCGGGCGGCGGACTGGTCGGTGTGCCGGGATGTGGCGGTCATGACTCCCCCTGAGTGAGCTGCGTGCGGGGATCGCACGTCACTTGTCACTGAGAGTAATCGGGGGGTCTGACAATGGCGGGCCGGCGCCGGACCGGAGCCCGTTCGGGCCTTGGCGGTCCGGCGCC
>NZ_QUAC01000345.1 GCF_003389455.1 Streptomyces inhibens
CACCGGCCCGCGGCAGCCGGCCGGTGACCGCGCACACGGCCGCCGCGCCGGCCGCCGGCCCGTACCCGCCCAGCAGCCATGAGCCGACGCTCATCGGCGAGGTCGGCTTCAGCACCCGCAGCATGTGGGCGAACCGGCCGGGGCGCCCGAGGTCGTTGATGAGCGCGGCGGCGGACAGCGACACCGCCGCGAGCGAGGAGACCTTCATCGACGTCGCCAGGGAGGTGCGGCCGGTCAGCTGGGCGCCCGCGGCGAGCACCGAACCCGCGCCCGCCAGGCCGCCGAGGAAGAAGTATCCGGCGATGTCCCGGGCCGCCCAGGAGGGGGCCTTGATGATCGGCTTGCCGTAGTAGGAGCGGAACTCCGCCCCCGGGACCATGAGTTCCTCGCCTTTGCGGGCGCGTCGCGAGCGCCGGCCCCCGTTCGGGGGCGTGCGGTGCGTCATCGTCGTACCTTCCTTCGCAGGATCGCGGGCAGCGCGAACGACAGCGCGAAGCCGCCCGCCAACGACAGCGCCGCCGCCCCCGCGTGCTTCCACATGGCGGGCAGGTCCCGGGTGGTGACCACGGGGTCGGGCGGCAGCCCGTACACCTCGGGCTCGTCGAGCAGCAGGAAGAACGCCCCGTCACCGCCGACCCCGTCCTCGGGATCGTGTCCGTACGGCCGGGCGTCGTGCACTCCCGTCCGCGGCCCAGAGGGTCCCCGCCGGTGAGCTGCCGGTACGCGGGCCAGTCGCGCAGCAGCCTGCGTACGCCCATGGTTCCTCCAGCGTGTCGACTCTGCGGTACCCCTCCAAGCTCGCTCCCGCGGGCGTCGCGTGCCCCTTGGTGGGCTTGTTACTCACCCAACCGGGCACTTGAAGGCTTCGTGGTGCAGATCCATGACGCGAGCACCCTGCACTTCGACTTCCGGCTGGAGGTCGACGGCGTACTGATGCGCGGGGCCGTACGCCCGATGCTCGCCGTGCTCAGCGGCCGGCGGGAATGCGGCGACGGCTGGATATTCGAACGCAAGCTCGAACGACTGACCGGGGAGGTGCGTCATACGCTCTGTGGCCAAGGCATCGAACAATGCGTGCTTTATTCGGCACTCGACGCCGATATCCGGCATATTCCGGTTCATCGTCGCCGAGGGTGCCTGCGTGCATATCCACCGCGATCTCGCCGCGGTCGCGCTACTCATGATGGAGCGCAATATGCAACTCCGTATTCATATGCAGACCCATATTGTGTATGCGCGCGACGCGGACGTCTTCTGAAACTACCCGGGGAGGTCCTCGTCCCGGGCGATATGCACCGCAGCTTCCTCCGCCGAAGCGGCCCCACCGTCGATTCCGACGTCCCGGGCGGAGACATCGTTGCTGCCGCCGCGCCAGAAGCCCTCGTCGGAGCCCACCAGCCGGCCGGCGCGCTCGTCGCCGCACTCGATATCGACCGGTTCACCCACCCCGCCCGGGAGATCGCCGATGTCGTCACCGTCGGGCGGGCAGACGTCCGGCACCTCGATCGCCAGCCGGTGGTCGAGCGTCTCGCGGTCGTGCAGCTCCCGCGCGGTGACCCCGTCGTGATTCACCACGTACGGCCGCTCGGGCGGCGAGTAGCCCATGTCCAGCGTCTCGTCGAGGCCCGGCTCGTCCAGGGCGTCCTCCATGTCGAGGTCGTTGGGGTTGTCCTGGGGGTCGGTTTTGGGCGGCTGGTAGACCTCGTCGCCCATTACCTCGTCGGACATGACCGCCCTCCCTCTTCCCATCCGCTCGCCCCACCGCCGAGTGCGGCAGGTGCCTCTAGGGCCAATTGTCCGCCTCCTGGTGCCGCGCGGCAGCGCCAGCACGCGCGAAGCGGCCCTGACCTCAGGTGCGGCGGTGTTCCGTGTGGATTCCGACGGCCTCGGCGATGCTCTGCACATTGCCGAAGCGCTCGTGTGCGGGCAGCCGCTCAGCCATGGTGACCAGCCGGTCCGGCGCGTTGTTGCGGCGCAGTGTCTCGATGATCGTGTTCTTGTCGGCCGGGTACAGGCTCCGGCCGAGATGCTGGGCGAGTTCGGAGCGCAACCCGACATCCTGCTCGGTCATACCGCTGGGCGTACCGCCCCTGAAGTCGCTCTCGGGCGACCACGCGGCCACCGGCTGGTCCTCCCCGGCCGGCTGGAGTTCGCGCTGCTCGTCCGTCCGCAGGGAGCGCTCCGCCGTCAATTGCCCCCGCAGTTGCCGCTTCATCACGTCGTCCCGGGCGGGGCCGGTCTTGTCCGTTCCGTGTTCCATGACCATGGCTGCCTCCGGCTCTACGTGTCGGACAGGCCCGACGCGTTTCTCCCAGTTTCCCTGGTCCCTCCGCCCTAACAACCCGACGGCGCTGTTTCAACCCTGCACACGGAAATTGTGCGGATGGGCACGGAACGTAACCGCAGATGCATATGCCCACCATGCATACGCCTTTACGGAACGGGAATTCGTATGACAGCCAACCGCATCCCGACGACAGCCAACCGCATACCGGAAGAATCCGAGGAATCTCAGGAATCCAAGGAGGCAGCGCCATGCGACTCTCGCTCCTTCAACCGGTCATCGAACGGCCGGGACCATGGGCAACCGTCTATGCCGATATCTCGTACGACACCGAGGACGCCGAAAAACAACAAGAGTTGACGGCGAGCGCCACCTGTGCACAGCTCTTCGCCCTCGGCGCCGACGAGGCCACCTGCGGCGCCGTGCACGAAGCCCTGGTCACACGACGCGGGGGTGAGCCGGGGGTGCACACCGGGCGCGTGCTCTTCGCCGCCGACGGCGTGATCGTGCTCGATACGCCGCTGCCCGGTCCCCCCGCCACTCCCTTCGCGGCCTGGGAACCGGTGCCCCGGGTCACCCCCCTGCTGGCTGCGGTCGGCGACGACCCGGTCTGCCTCGTGGTCCGTCTGGACCGGAACGGAGCGGACTTCGCCGTACGCGGTGAAACGGGCACCGAGGACGCCGGCCGGGCCGGCGGCGACCGGCCCATCCGTCGCAGCGCCTCGGCGGAGGCGTCCGAACGCCACTTCCAGGCCAAGGCGGAGAACACCTGGGAGCGCAACGCCGGAGAGCTCGCCGACGCGGTACGCGAGGCGTTCGAGAGCTGCGGCGCCGAGGCCATCGTGCTGATCGGCGAGGCGCGCGAACGCCGGATGGTGCACGACAAGCTGCCCGAACCGCTGCGCGCCATCACCTACGAGAGCGAGCACGGCGGGCGCGCGCCCAGCGCCGAGACCGACCTGGTGGAGCGGGACATCGCCCAGGTCAGGGCCGTCCAGGAGCGCGACCACATCGCGGAGGTGGCGGACCGCTTCCGTACCGGTGCCGAGCCCGGCGGCACGAGCACCCCGCACGCCGCGGCCGGCATACCCGCCCTGGTCGAGGCGGCGCGCGAACACCGGATCGACACCCTGCTGGTCAGCCCGCACGGCGCGGACATCGCACGGCACATCTGGGTGGGTTCCGGTGTCGACCAACTGGCCGTACGCGGAACGGAGTTGACGTCCCTGGGTGAGACGCATCCGGCCGCGGCACGCGCGGATGACGCCTTGGTGCGGGCGGCGGCCGCGAGTGGCGCCGACATCGTGGTGGTCCGCGACCCCGACCGGGCACCGACCGGCGGGCTCGGCGCCATTCTGCGCTGGACGGACGAAAGCTGACGGAGGGTCACTCATGTTGAAGGCGATCGCAGATGTGCTCCGGGCGATCGGTGGTGCCCTCGCCACCGTCGTCACCCTGCCTTCCGGGCCGTGGCCCGGCTCTTCGGCGGGGCCTCGGACACGGCACGTGGGCACCACTGAGCAGGCGCACCACCGAGCATGAACGCTGCACGGGGCCGCCCGCCGACCGGCGGATCCGGTCGGCGGG
>NZ_QUAC01000347.1 GCF_003389455.1 Streptomyces inhibens
ACAGTAGATCCGGGACACTCACGACCTTCTCAAAGATCGACTCCGCGTTCGACGGAATTTCGTGTCCGCCAACTCCCGTGATGGGCCACTGCCGTCGGCCGCCGAATCGATCTGCATGGTCAGCGCGTCAGCACCCGTCGCATGCTGATCCCCCGACGAATCACTTGATCGAAGAGACACGCCCTAGTACGAGTAGGAGCCCGGCCCGCTCTTCCGGCCCAGCCGTCCCGCGTCGACCATGCGCTGGAGCAGCGGGGGAGCGGCGTACAGCGGCTCCTTGTACTCCTCGTTCATGCAGCCTCTTGCTCGCGGCAGTTGTCTTCCAGCCAGGTCTTGATCTCGCCGGGCCGGAACCACGGTTGTTGCCCCACGCGAAAGCTGGGAATGGCCAGCTTCTCGTGATTGTCGTAAGCCTATGAGACGGGCTTTCCGGGAAAGTTTGCCAGGGCAGGCACGGTCCACATCGGTTGGTCCATAGGTGTTCACGTCCGTAGGTCGGGAGTGCGACACGATAGGGACGGATCACGGCCGCACCAAACGACCCCATGCAACGCCACTTGCCCTTCATGGGCCCGTCGTGGCCGAGCCTCCGCGAGGGAGACGGCATGGGAGCCGAGGTGACGCACAGCGAAGAGTGAGCGTGTCGCGGCCCTGGGCTGTCCATGCTTCCACCCGTCAGCGCCGAAACCAGCACCGATCCAGCACAACGCCTCCGAACGGAACGGAAGGGGCGGCAACGGAAGCCAGCACGAACTCAGCACGAACTCAGCACGAACTCAGCACGGCCCGGCTCGGGCTCGTTCGCAGTGAACGAGCCCAAGCCGTTGGCCTGCATGTTTGTCATCGGATCCGGCGTCCGCTACCGGCCTGCATCGCATTACGAGAACTTCTGCCTGCCGCTGATCCGGTCGCGTGGGCCCCATCCACAGGCTCGCAGGGACGCTGGACAAGGCCATTCCCGAGATCTTCGCCGCTGACTACGCGGAGCGTCTGCATGCAGCGCGGCGCCGTCTCAACGAGAGCATGGGCAGCTTCGCCGAAGAGCAAGACGACTGAGCCGGCTGCCCCGTCGGTCAGCACGATTCCGCGAAAGCCGTGTTGATTGAGATCGCCGAAGGCCGGCGTTCTCAATCAACACGGCATACCAGCAGGCCAGTAGCCCACTGCCGGCCCAGATGCACTTCGACAGGACACCCGTTCTCGATCTATGCGGCGATCCTCCGCCGTATCAAGCACCCTGTTCACACAGGTGTGAAACGCTTCACTGAACGCGGCGATGTACGTAACAGGGGTTCGCGTGCCCGGAGTTGTGCAGAGGCACTGACGCGTCGGAGAGGGCCGATGGAGCTGTTGGGGGAGTCGGACCGGCCGGTGGCCGGTCCGTACCGGCTGGTGGCCGAGCTGGGGCGGGGCGGCATGGGGCGGGTGCTGCTCGGTGTCACGCCGGACGGGCGCCTGGCCGCGGTCAAGGTGGTGCGCTCGCAGTTCGTGGAGGACGACGGATTCCGTACGCGCTTCCGCCGCGAGGTAAAGGCGTCCCGCAGGGTGTCCGGCGCCTATACGGCCGCCGTGGTTGATGCGGACGCGGACGCGCCACTGCCGTGGCTGGCGTCGGTGTTCGTACCGGGCCCACCCCTGAGCGAAGTCGTGGAAACCGTCGGTCCGTTGCCGCCGAGGACGGCGGTGCGCCTGGCCGCAGGTCTCGCCGCCGCCCTGGCCGAGATCCACCGGGTCGGGCTGATCCACCGCGACCTCAAGCCGTCCAACGTGCTGCTCGCCGCCGACGGGCCCCGGGTCATCGACTTCGGGATCGCACGGGCCACCGACAGCGAAGGCGGCACCGAGATCACCCACACGGGCTGGCTGGTCGGCTCCCCCGCCTTCATGTCTCCGGAACAGGCCGAGGGCCGTGAACTCACCCCGGCCAGCGACGTGTTCTCGCTCGGCGCGGTGCTGGTCCAGGCGTGCACCGGTCGGAGCCCGTTCGCCGGTACCTCCACGCCGCAGACGCTCTACAACGTCGTACACACCGAACCCGACCTCACACCACTCCCGGACGAGCTGCGCGGCCTCGTTGCGCGGTGCTTGGCCAAGGACCCGTCCCAGCGGCCCACTCCGACCGAGATCCCGCAGCTTCTTGGGCGGCTGGCCCCGTCCGCGCGGCCCTGGCCCGCCGCCGTACACGCCCTGATCGACGAGCAGCAGGCCGAGATCACTCGGGTCCTCGGTCTGCTGGAAGACGGGGGCGTGCTGGTGGAATCCGGGGCCGAGACGGTCGTCCGCACCGCGTCGGGAGCAGGCGGCACCCCGCCTCCGCCCGGGGGCCTGGCCCCGCAGGATCCCGGCGTTCCGCCTGCCTTTGGGGTCGCGGATGAGCTCACCGAGACCGCGCTCCCGGCGGCCGGGGCGTCCGCGGGGCCGGTTCCGCCGGCCGGCGCTGCGGCGGCATCCGACGGGCAGCTGGAGGATCCGGCGGGACGTCGCCGCCCGAGCCGCCGTGTGCTCCTGCTCGGCGCGCTGGGCGCCGGTGCCGCCGCGGCGGTCGCTGTCCCGCTCACCCTGGACCGGCTCTCGGGTTCCTCGGCCGCGGGGGCTTCCGGGGCATCCCCGTCGCGGAGTACATCTCCGTCGGAGACGGTGAGCCCGAGCGCGTCGCGGTCCCCGTCGTCCAGCCCCAAGCAGGCGTCCAGGTTCACTGTGTCCGACAAGTGGGACACCATGCTGACCGCCACGGATTTCAGCCGAGACGGCAAGCTCATCGCGGTCGGTGACCTGGATGGCGGCGTCGTGCTCCGGCACAGCCCCACCCTGGAGATCGCGGCCGTCCTCAGCGGGCCCGGCGGGACGGGGGTCGACAACACCACGTTCGACGTGGTGTTCAGCCCGGACGGCTCGCTCCTCGCCAGCGTGGACAAGTACGCGACGATCACGCTGTGGGATGTCGCGTCCCGTAAGAAGGCGGCCACGCTCAACGGCGACAAGAACCAGAAGGAGCCCGAGTACGCGACTCTGGCATTCAGCCCGGACGGAAAGATCCTGGCGCACAGTGCTAACACCACGATCACGTTGTGGGATGTCAGGTCCCGCAACCTGGTCGCCACGCTCGTCGACCCCGCGGGGCCCACGGCGAGAGTGACCGAGGGGGCGGTGCTGTGCATGAGGTTCACCCGGGACAGCCGCACCCTCATCGCCTCCACCTACACCGATAAGCTGCGCTTCTGGGACATCCGCCAGCGGAGGGTTACCGCCACTGTCCAGAAAGCCGGGTACGGCCTGATCGACCTCGCGGTCAGCCCGGACGGCAAGGTCCTCGCGGCTACCTCTAGAAACGAGGTCAAGCTGTGGCGCCCTGGCAGCCGTACCGAGATCGAGACCCTGACCTTCACTCAGGAACCCATCAGCGCCGTAGCGTTCAGCCCGGATGGCAAGTCCTTGGCCGCCAGCGAGGGGGGCGGGGCGGTCCAGATCTGGTCCACCACCACCTGGAACCCGATCCGCGTGCTCGACGAAAGGATCGAGGAGGCGGCCAAGACTATGAATGAGGCCGAGGCGCGGCAGACCCTCCCGGATGATCTCTCCTTCAGTCCCGGCGGCGAGTTCCTGGCCGAAGCTTTGGGCTACCACCTGGCTCTCTGGAAGCTCAGCTGATCTTGAGAGGGCGTGGCAGGTATCGCTGCTCCGACCACGATTTCCTCGGTCCTCGGAGACCGTGGTCAGATCCGCCGACGCGTACGCCGCGTCAGCACCAGCCACGCACCCCTGCACGTCGACTCCATCGAGCTGGCGACGTCTTCGCTAAGAACTCCTAACGAAATGATCTTCGAGGTGGTTGGATCACTCCGGGACCGTTGATCCGGGGGTGTGGGGTGGCTCGGCCG
>NZ_QUAC01000346.1 GCF_003389455.1 Streptomyces inhibens
CCCCGAACCCACCCCCCGCCCCCTCCCCCGAAGGGGGAGAGGGGGAGGGGGCGGGGGAGAGCTCCGAGGCTGCGGAATTGCCGCTTCCGCCTCCGTGGGCCGGGCTGCTTCCGCCCCTGCGGGACTGGCCGCTTCCGCTCCCGCGGGCCGGGCCGTTTCCGCCCCCGCAGGCCGGGCCGCTTCCACCACCGCACCGGCGAACGGCCCCGCCCCGCCGCAGGAACCGCCCCTTCCGCCCCGTACATGAAACGCCGCCGTGCGCGCGGCGGCGGCGCTGTCAGTGGCTCGTGCGAGCATGGCGGTGGGTTGATTCGGGACTGCGGCGGGGGGAGCCGATGAGGTCAGGGTGGGGTTCTGCCGTAGGGCAGTTGACGGTATTTCAGCGAGCGGCTCGACCGTTCCTGGGCAGGGCGGTCCGTTCGGTCACCGGCCGGGCGGCCTGGGATGTCCTGGCCCGGCAGGCCCGGCAGGCCCGGTCGGTCCTCGGTCGGGCGGCCCGGTTGGTTCTCAGCCGGGCGGTCCGGTCAGTCCTGGGCCGGGGGGATTTCGCCCGAGCCGCGGGCGATCAGGCGGGTGGGGATCTCCATCTGCCGGGGCGCGTCGTCGGTGCCGTCCAGGCGGCGGAAGAGCAGCCCGGCGGCCGTCCGGCCCATGCGTGCCGGGTCCTGGGCGACGACCGTGATCGCCGGCCGTACGAGATCGGCCAGTTCGAAGTCGTCGAAGCCCACCAGCGCTACGGGGCGCGGGCGTTCGCCGAGGACGCGTACGGCGGTGACGGTGACCCGGTTGTTGCCCGCGAAGAGCGCGGTGACCGGCTCGGGGGCGTCCAGCATGGCGTTGGCGGCGGTGCGTACCCGGTCGGGGGCGGTGGAGCCCAGCGACACCCAGGAGTCGTCCACGGGCAGACCGGCGGCGGCCATCGCGGTGCGATAGCCGCGCAGTCGCTCCCGTGCGGTGTGGATCCGCGGCTGGTCGCCGATGAAGCCGATCCGGCGGTGGCCGTGTGCGATGAGATGGGCCACCGCGTCCTGGGCGCCGCCGAAGTTGTCGGAGAGCACGACATCGGCATCGATCTGGCCGGCCGGGCGGTCCACGAAGACGGTCGCTATCCCGGCCGCGATCTCCGGCTCCAGATAGCGGTGGTCGTCACCGGCCGGGATGACGACCAGTCCGTCCACCCGCCGCGCGCACAGCGCCAGCACCAACTCCTGTTCGCGGGCCGGGTCCTCGGCGCTGGAGCCATTGATCAGCAGCGCACCGTGGCCGCGTGCGACCTCCTCGACGGCGCGGTTGAGGGGGCCATAGAAGGGGTCGGCGAGATCCTCCAGCACCAGACCGATGCTGGCCGTACGTCCCTTGCGCAGGATCCGGGCGGAGTCGTTGCGGCGGAAGCCCAGGGCCGTGATGGCTTCCTGGACGCGTCGTTCGGTGTCCGGTGTGACGCCCGGTTCGCCGTTGACCACGCGGGAGACCGTCTTGAGGCCGACCCCGGCGCGCGCCGCGACATCCTTCATCGTGGGCCGGGTGCCATAGCGGCGGGACGTGCCCCGCGCGGTGTCGGTCACGGTGTGCGGTCCTGTTTCTGTCGGCGTCGAGGTGTGGCGTCGAGCATAGCCTCTAGACAACGTTGTCAAAGGAGGGAAGACTGGCGTTCTCACGCCGGGCCGGTACCCCCGGCCCCCGGGCCCACCAGGAGATTCCACACCGATGCAGACGGACCTCAGCGCAGCGTTGGACATTGGCGGCACCAAGATCGCCGGCGCTCTGGTGGACGCACACGGCAGACTGCTCGTACGAGCCGCCCGGCCCACCCCGGCCGACAAGGACGGGGCGACCGTGATGCGCGCGGTGGCCGAGGTGGTCCGGGAGCTGGCCGCAGGGCCGGACTGGGCGCGGGTGGCGGCCGTCGGCATCGGCAGCGCCGGGCCGGTGGACGCCAAGGCCGGCACCGTCAGTCCGGTCAACATCCCCGGCTGGCGCGGTTTTCCGCTGGTCGCCGGGGTGCGCGCGCTCGTCGGGGAGCGCCCGGTCGTACTCGTCGGTGACGGTGTCGCGATGACCGCGGCCGAGCACTGGCAGGGCGCCGCGCGCGGCTACGCCAATGCGCTGTGCATGGTGGTCTCCACCGGCGTCGGCGGCGGACTCGTCCTCGATGGCCGGCTGCACCCCGGGCCCACGGGCAACGCCGGGCACATCGGCCACATCAGCGTCGACCTGGACGGCGACCCCTGCCCCTGCGGGGCCCGCGGCTGTGTCGAGCGGATCGCCAGCGGCCCCAATATCGCCCGCCGGGCCCTGGCCGACGGCTGGCGGCCGGGCCCCGACGGGGATGCCACCGCCGCCGCCGTGGCCGCCGCCGCGCACGCCGGAGACCCGGTCGCCATACGCTCCTTCGAGCGAGCCGCCCAGGCGCTGGCCGCCGGGATCGCCGCCACCGCCACGCTCGTCGAGATCGATATCGCGGTCATCGGCGGCGGCGTCGCGGGCGCGGGAGACGTCCTCTTCGCCCCGTTGCGCTCCGCCCTGCGGGACTACGCGACGCTGTCGTTCGTGTCCGGCCTGACGGTCGTACCGGCCCAGATGGGGACGGATGCCGGAGTGGTGGGCGCCGCCGCGGCCGCCGCGCAACAGTCCCGTCTCGATGCCTTCGTCCCCACACCCTGAGGCCACCACAGGCCCCCGCGCGCCCCTTAGTCTGTTGCCGACCGCGACGTACACCGTGTGGCACACGGCGTACGGGCCATGACACGGGTATCGAGGGGATCGGCGACGGTGACATCGGGGGAGCGTGAGCAGGGCGGAGCGGACGCGGCGCACGGGGCGAATGGCGTGAGCGGATCCGGTGAGGCGGGCAGCGCCTCCTCGCCGGACACCGGCGGGGGCGCGGAAGGTGCCGGCGACGGCGTGCCCGGTGCCGCCGCCGCGAGCGGGCCCCGGCCCGGCAACGACGCCGATCTGACCGGGCGCCTGCTGGGCGGCCGGTACCGCGTGACCGGCCGGATCGGCCGCGGCGGGATGGGTGTGGTCTGCCGCGCCGTCGACGAGGTGCTGGGCCGCGAGGTCGCGGTCAAGGTGCTGCGCGCCTACACCGACGCCTCCGCCCCGGAGCTGGCCGATCTGCGTACCCGTATGCAGCGCGAGGCGCGGGCCGCGGCCCGTATCCGGCACTCCGGTGTGGTCACCGTCCATGACGTCATCGATGAGGACGGCCGGCCCGTCATCGTCATGGAGCTGGTGGACGGGCCCTCGCTGGACGACGCCCTGGAGCAGCGCGGCACCCTCGACCCCCGGGAGGTCGCCCGGATCGGCGCCCAGGTGATGGACGCGCTGGACGCCGCCCACCAAGCGGGCGTGCTGCACCGCGATGTGAAGCCGGGCAATGTGCTGCTGGAGCGATGGGGGCACCGCCCAGACCGTTCAGGCTCTGGGGGAGGCCGGGTGGTGCTCACCGACTTCGGCATCGCCAGCATCGAGGCCCCGGGCGACGGCGCGACCACGAACATCACCCGCAGCGGCGAACTGGTCGGCTCGCTCGACTACTTGCCGCCCGAGCGGGCGCAGGGCCAGGACCCCACCCCGGCCTCGGACATCTGGTCGCTGGGCATGACGCTGTACGCGGCCGTCGAGGGCGGCGGCGCGCCGTTCCGCCGTACCTCGGTGTGGTCGACGCTCACCGCGATCGTCACCGAAGCGCTGCCCGAGCCCCGTAAGGCCGGGCCGCTCACCCCCGTACTGCACGCCCTGATGGCCAAGAACCCGGCCGACCGGCCGTCCGCCGCCCAGGCCAGGAGCATGCTGGACGCGGTGGCCGAGGGACGCGAACCAACCCCGCCACCGGCGCCGGGTGCGCCGTATCTGCCCACCGCGACGCATGTACGGCCGGTCGCCCCGCCGCCTCCGCCGCAGGAGTTCGGCCCGCAGGCGGCCGGCGGCCAGGCCGCGGCGGCCGCGGGCGCGG
>NZ_QUAC01000350.1 GCF_003389455.1 Streptomyces inhibens
CCCCCGAAGGGGGGTGGGCGGAGGGGAAACAAGATAAGAAGGCCCGGCCGTTGTCAGGGCATGACCGGCCGGGCCGGAGGGTTCCCGTGCGGAGGCCCCGGGCGCGGGATGGTGGCCTCCGCACGGGAGTTCGGGGGTGCCCCTGAAGGGGCGGGCGGCACCCCGCACGGGGGTGCCCCTCAAAGACGGACGCACCCGGCACGGGAGCGCCCCTCAAAGCCGGGCGGCACCCGGTGTCGGCCGGGGCCGCCCACGTCGGCGGCACCCGGTGTCGGCCGGGGCCGCCCACGTCGGCGGCGCCCGGTGTCGGCCGGAGCCGCCCATGTCTCACAGGCCGTACCGCTCCCTGGCCTCCTTGACCGTCTCCGACTTGACCTCGCCGCGGCGGGCGAGGGACGCCAGCGCCTGGACGACCACCGACTGCGGGTCGACGCCGAAGTGGCGGCGGGCCGCCTCGCGGGTATCGGAGAGACCGAAACCGTCGGTGCCGATGGAGGTCCAGTCCTGCTCGACCCAGGGGGCGATCTGGTCCGGGACGGCACGCATCCAGTCGCTGACCGCGACGACCGGGCCGGGGGCGCCGGCCAGTGCACGGGTGACGTACGGGATCCGGTCCTCGCCCTCCAGGCGGGCGGCGTCGCACTCCAGGGCGTCGCGGCGCAGCTCCGTCCAGGACGGCGCCGACCAGACGTCGGCCGCCACGCCCCAGTCGTCGGCCAGCAACTGCTGCGCCTCCAGGGCCCAGTGGATGGCCGTACCCGAGCCGAGGAGCTGGAGGCGGGGGGCGTCGGACTCGTCGAGAGCGGCCTCCTTGAAGCGGTACAGGCCGCGCAGGATGCCCTCTTCGACGCCCTCGGGCATGGCCGGCTGGACCTTGGGCTCGTTGTAGACGGTGAGGTAGTAGAAGACGTTCTCGGGGTTCTCGCCGTACATCCGGCGCAGACCGTCCTTGACGATCACCGCGATCTCGTACGCGAAGGCCGGGTCGTAGTTGAGGGACGCCGGGTTCGTGGACGCGATCAGGTGCGAGTGGCCGTCGGCGTGCTGAAGGCCCTCACCGGTCAGGGTGGTACGGCCGGCGGTGGCGCCGACGATGAAGCCCTTGCCGAGCTGGTCGGCGAGCTGCCACATCTGGTCGGCGGTGCGCTGCCAGCCGAACATCGAGTAGAAGATGTAGAAGGGGATCATCGGCTCGCCGTGCGTCGCGTACGACGAGGCGGCGGCGATGAAGTCGGCCATGGCGCCGGCCTCGGTGATGCCCTCGTTGAGGATCTGGCCGTCGGTGGCTTCCTTGTAGTACATCAGCTGGTCGCGGTCGACCGGCTCGTACGTCTGGCCCTTGGGCGAGTAGATGCCGACCGAGGGGAACAGCGACTCCATACCGAAGGTGCGGGCCTCGTCGGGAACGATCGGCACCCAGCGCTTGCCGGTCTGCTTGTCCCGTATCAGGTCCTTGACGAGGCGGACGAAGGCCATGGTGGTGGCCATCTCCTGCTTGCCGGAGCCCTTGTACAGCGCCTTGAAGGCGCGCTCCTCGGGCGCGGGCAGCGCCGGGACCGGGTGGACCCGGCGGGCAGGGGCCGGACCGCCGAGGGACGCGCGGCGCTCCTGGAGGTAGCGGACCTCGGGGGAGTCGGCGCCCGGGTGGCCGTACGGAACGAGCTCCTCGTCCAGCTTGGAGTCCGGGATGGGAAGGTCGAGCAGGTCGCGCATGGCGCGGAACTCCTTGCCCGAGAGCTTCTTCATCTGGTGGTTGGCGTTCTTGGACTCGAAGCCGGCGCCCAGGGTGTAGCCCTTGACGGTCTGCGCGAGGATCACGGTCGGCGCGCCCTGGTACTCCACGGCCGCCTTGTAGGCCGCGTACACCTTGCGGGCCTCGTGGCCGCCGCGGGAGGTGTGGAAGCACTCGGCGATCTTCGCGTCGGTCAGCACCTTGGCCATCTCGACCAGGGCCGGCTCCGCGCCGAAGAAGTGCTCGCGGATGTAGGCGACGTCGCGGGTGGCGTACGTCTGGAACTGCGCGTCCGGCACCTGGCGCAGACGGCGGACGAGCGCACCGGTGGTGTCGAGCTGGAACAGCTCGTCCCAGGAGGAGCCCCACAGGGACTTGACGACGTTCCAGCCGGCGCCGCGGAACTGGGCCTCCAGCTCCTGAACGATCTTGAAGTTGGCGCGGACCGGGCCGTCGAGGCGCTGGAGGTTGCAGTTGATGACGAAGGTCAGGTTGTCCAGACCCTCGCGGGCCGCCAGGGCGAGCGCGGCGGTCGACTCGGGCTCGTCCATCTCGCCGTCGCCCAGGAACGCCCAGACGTGCGAGTTGGCGGTGTCCTTGATGCCGCGGTTGGCCAGGTAGCGGTTGAAGCGCGCCTGGTAGATCGCGGAGAGCGGGCCGAGGCCCATGGAGACGGTCGGGAACTCCCACAGCCAGGGCAGGCGCCGCGGGTGCGGGTAGGAGGGCAGACCGTTGCCGCCGGCCTCCTGGCGGAAGTTGTCGAGCTGCTGCTCGGAAAGGCGGCCGTCGAGGAAGGCGCGGGCGTAGATGCCGGGCGAGGCATGGCCCTGGATGTAGAGCTGGTCGCCGCTGCCGTCGCCCTCCTTGCCGCGGAAGAAGTGGTTGAAGCCGGTCTCGTAGAGCCAGGCGGCGGAGGCGAAGGTCGCGATGTGGCCGCCGACGCCGAACCGCGAGCCGCGCGTCACCATGGCGGCGGCGTTCCAGCGGTTCCAGGCGGTGATCCTGGCTTCCATCGCCTCGTCGCCCGGGAGGCCGGGCTCGGCGGAGGTCGGGATGGTGTTGACGTAGTCCGTCTCCAGGAGCGCGAGCCCGGGGGCACCGGTGTGCTCCAGCGCGCGGCGCATCAGATACGCGGCACGGTGCGGGCCCGCGGCCCTGGTGACGGCGTCAAGCGATTCGCGCCACTCGGCGGTCTCCTCGGGGTCCCGGTCCGGGATCTGGTCGAGCTGGCTGTACGTGGTACGTACGGGATCGGGCATGGGTGGCCCCTTTCCGGACGGTCGGTCGGGAGTGCGAGTGGATGCTTGGCAGGCAGGGGTGTCGCGCCCCGACAGGCGACGATACGCCTCTGATCGATGATCGATCAACGCTCACCGGACGAATAACCGCAGGTCGGCACGGGGTGCCGCATTTTTGGGCACCGGGTGCCAGTCTTGGAGCCCCCTCCGAGGCACCCCGCGGGCCGCTCGGACAACGCCTCCGCGGGGCCCTCTCAGGCCTCCCTCAGGCCTCCCTCGGGCCCCCTCAGACCCTCGGTGCGCAGCTCAGCACATGTGCCTTGAGCAGGGTGCCGATCTCCGGGTCGCGGCGCCGGAAGGCGTCCACGATCTCCTGGTGGTCCTGGGCGTGCGAGCGCGGCTCCGGGCTGAACCAGCGGATCGACAGCGTCGTCCAGACCTCGATGCCCAGCGACTCCCAGGTGTGCAGCAGTACGGCGTTCCCGGCCGCCCGCACGATCTCCCGGTGGAAGGCCACCGTGTGCCGCACCTGGGCCTCCCCGTCACCCGCCAGATCGGCCTCGCGCAGCGCCGCCACCTCGCGCTCCAGCACCGCGGTGTCCTCGGCCAGCCGCCCGGCGGCCAGCTCCGCGGCCACCTGCTCAAGGCCGGCGCGCACCGGATAGCTCTCCTTGAGGTCGTCCGCGGTCAGATTCCGTACGCGGACGCCCTTGTTCGGCGCCGACTCGATCAGCTGCAGCGACTCCAGCTCCCGCAGCGCCTCCCGTACGGGCGTCTGGCTGACCTCCAGCTCGACCGCGATCCGCCGCTCCACGATCCGCTCGCCCGGCTGCCAGCGGCCGCTGACGATCCCCTCAAGGATGTGCTCGCGGATCTGCTCGCGCAGCGAATGGACGACGGGCGGGGTCATGACGTGCTCCTTCAGAGCGGGGGTGGCAAGGGGGCCATTATCCGGGACGCGGACGCGCAAAGGGGTCGGCCCCGGCTCGTACGAGATGCCGTACGAGCC
>NZ_QUAC01000348.1 GCF_003389455.1 Streptomyces inhibens
CGAAGCGATGATCACCTGGTCGATGACGAAGGTCATGACGCGGCGGCTGGGCCGGGCGCGAGCCGGTAGGCCCCCGACCGCTCGGAAAGTCGCGTGACGTGCGGCGCCCGATCGTCGAAAGTCATGAGGCCGCTGAGCCTCCGTACACCGCACCGAACGGAGGTGCCGAACTGATCCTCCCCCAGCCGCGACGCCGTTCCCGACTCCCGCGTCCGGCCGGCACATGCCCCGAGCGGACGACGGCCTCTAGGACTCCACCGCCGCCGTCAAGCGCGCCGCCACCGCCGCCACCGCCGCCCGGAGCTCCGGCCCGCCCTCGACGCGGAACCCGAACGGAATCCTCGCCAGCCACTCCTGCGCGTACATGTCCGGAGTGCCCGTACTGCCGACCAGCACGCACCCGTCGCCCAACGCCTCCAGTCGTCCCATGGCCCTGGGAGGCCCGACCCACGGCGCCACCTCGGACAGGGGGGCGTCGAACACCACTCGGGTGGGGTACTCCCAGTCCGCGCCCAGGCTCTCCTCCAGCACCGCCACCGGGTCGAGGTCGTCGGGCGGGTCGAACGCACGGGTCGTCTGATGGACCGCGCCGATCCGGTCGACCCGGTACGTGCGGATCGCATCCGCACGATGCGAGCGGCACAGGAGGTACCAGCGCCCGTGGCGGACGACCACCGCCCAGGGGTCCACCTCTCCCTCCGACTCCTTCCCCGACTCGCTCCGATACGCCACTCGCACGCTCCGTCGGACCGCGGACGCCGCGACCAGTGCGCTGGTGGTGGCCGGATCAGGCCGGGCCGAGTACGGGTCGGGCGCAGCCGACGCATGGTCGCGCAGCGTCGCCGCCTGCCGGCCGACGTTCTCCGGCAGCGCTCGGATGACCTTGCTCAGCGCGTTTGCCACGAGTTCGTCGTCGGCGTCGAGCGCCGCCATGACCAACCCCAGTGCCTCCGGTTCCGTGAAACCACCGGCGGCAGCCTCGTCCCGCGTCCCAGCCGGTACCCGCCGTACGGGCCTCGGGTCGACTCGACCGGGATGCCCGCCTCCCGGAGGATCCCGATGTACCGGCGCGCGGCCCGCTCCGTGACACCCAGCGACGCGGCGAGCTCGTCCGCCGTCGCGCCGGGGCGGGTCTGGAGGATTTCCATGGTGCGCAGAGCCCGTGCGGTGGGGCTGAGATCGGTCGGCACACGAGCAGATTAGGTGGTCACTTCCTATACCGGAAGTTGATTGTCCGGAACCCGTCGTAGCGTGATGCGCCATCCCACCGCACGGAAGAGGGAACTGATCGTGAGAGAGGGAGCCACGTTGTCCGACCATGTCGTACCCACCGGCCAACGGTCCTCGGCGGTCGCCACCGGACGGCCTCGCGTCCTGGTCATCGGCGGCAAGCTCGAGCACGTGCGCAAGGCCCGGGAGCTCGGCCTGGACGTGGTTCACGCTCAGTTCCCGGACGAGTATGACCGCGGCCACTGGCCCTACGTCGATCAGGCGCTGCTGCTCGACTACGGCGACACCGACCGGCTCCTGCCACTGGCCCAGGCGTTGCACGAGGCATACCCGTTCCAGGCCGCCGTGTCGCTGTTCGAACTCGGGCTGCTGCCGACGGCGCGGATCAACGAGGCGCTCGGCCTCGGCGGCGAGTCCGTCGCCACCGTGGAGCTGCTGCTGGACAAGTGGCGGATGCGCCGGCATCTGGCCGCGAAGGGCATCAGCCCGGTGGCCTCCGCGGTCGGCCGTTCCGCGCAGGACGTTCGGGAGTTCGTTCAGGCGCACGGGCTCCCGATCATCGTCAAGCCGATCCGCGAATCGGGCAGCCTGGGGGTGTTCTGCATCCGCGACCGAGCCGACGTGGACGTCGTCGCCGAACGGTTCCGATCCCTCGACGACGGGCATTGGGCCGCCAAGGACCTGTCCTGTGCCGATTCCTTCGACGAGTTCCTCATCGAGGAGTTCCTGGACGGTCCGGAGACCAGCGTGGAGACCCTGACCTTCGACGGCCGGCATGTGGTCGTCGCGGTGACCGACAAGGAGTGCGTCGGCCCCGGTTTCGTTGAGATCGGACATTCGCAGCCCAGCGGCTGCTCGGCGGAGACGTTGCGCGACGTCACGCGGTTGGTGACGGACTTCCTCGACGCGGTGGGGCTGCGCAACGGTCCAGGGCACACCGAGGTCAAGCTGACCTCGCGCGGCCCGCGGATCGTCGAGTCGCACAACCGCATCGGCGGTGACCGGATCAACGAACTGGCCGAGATCGCCTACGGCGTCGACATGGAGCGCTACGCGCTGGGCGCCAGGTTCGGCGTGGTGGAGCCGCTGACCACGTCGCCCGAGCCTCGGGGCGGAGCGGCCGTCCGGTTCCTCACGCCGGAGGCCGGACGGGTCGTGGAGGTGAGCGGCGTCGACGCCGTGCGCGCGGACCCGGCGTTCGTCGACCTCCAGTTGGGGGTGGAGCCGGGCGACGAGGTACGACCGCTGACCTGGAACGAGGACAAGGTCGGTCACGTCATCGCCCGCGGCGCCACCGCCACCGAAGCGATCGCCCACGGCAGGCGGCTGGCCGCGGCGATACACGTGCGCACCGAGCCCGTCGCGTGAGCAGCGCGCCGCCGGAGGTCGACGAGCAGCGATTCCGCGACGCGCTGCGCGGCCTGCCCGGCCGGGTGTGAATCATCAGTCTCGGCATCCTGGTCAACCAGGTCGGCAACTTCCTGCCCGTGTTCATCGTGCTCTACCTGACCGAGCGCGGCTACTCCGCCGGTGCTGCGGGGTTGGTGCTGGGCGTGTCCGGTCTGGGCAAGGTGCTCGGCAACGCCGCCGGCGGCTACCTCGCCGACAAGATCGGCCGGCGATGGACCATCGTGCTGTCCGCGGTGACCACCGCCGGGCTGACGGCGATCGTGCCGTCCCTCGAGCCGCTCCCGCTCATCGTCGCGGTGGTCGGTCTCATCGGCGTGACGTCGCAGATCTACCGGCCGGCCGCCGCCGCCGTGCTGATCGACGCCGTGACGACCAACCAGCAACGGCTGGCCGCCTTCGGGGTGTTCCGGTTCGCGATGAACGTGGGCGCCGCCCTGGGCGGCGTCATCGGCGGTGTGCTGGCCAGCACCTCCTATGTGGGGCTCTTCCTGGGCAACGCCGCCGCGTGCCTGCTGTTCGGCGTGGTCGTGGCGATGCTGCTGCGAGATGCGCCCCAGTCGCGGTCCGACCAGGACGACGCGGACACACAGGCGGACCGGGCGGTGGGGTACCGGCAGGTGCTCGCCGACCGCACCCTGGTGCGATTCCTGCTGATGACCGTGGTCGCCGAGTTCGTCTACATCCAGTCCACCGTCGGCCTGCCCCTGCACGTCAGCAACGTGGGTCTGAGCCCGGGCGACTTCGGTCTCCTCATCGGGCTCAACGGTCTGCTGGTGTTGGTGCTGGAGCTGCCCATCACCGGCGCGATCTCCCGGTACCGGCCGGAGTACGTACTGGCCATCGGCAACCTGATCACCGGTGTCGGTCTCGCGCTGACCGGGTTCATGAGCAGCATGGTCCTGCTGTCGGCGACGGTGCTCATATGGACGCTCGGCGAGATGACAACAAGCACCATCTCCCAGGCCTACCTGGGAAGTCTGGCTCCGCCGCACATGGTCGGGCGCTACCAGGGGTTGCACGGCGTCGCGTACACGACCGGTACGGGCGCCGGACCGCTCATCGGCGGCGCCGTGTACGCGATCGGCCCATGGGCGCTGTGGACCCTGATCGGCGCGGCCGGGCTGCTGTCCGCCCAGCTCAGTCTGCCGCGCCGCCGCGCGAAGTCCACAGTGGACGAACCGGATTCCTGACCTGGGGGTGGAACGATGGACGACGCGACGTCACCGGCCCCGGCGTACACGAGATCTGCGACGCCTACGTGGCCGACTACGCCCGGCTGCAACCCGCCGGCCGGCGGCGCCTACTGCGGCGCCCTGGAGGAGTTGGCCCGGCGGTCGTGGCAGCTGGTGCTGCAGATCGTCAAACACACCGATGACACCCGCGACTTCAAAGTTCTGCCGAGGCGGTGGTGTGTGGAGCGAACCTTTGCCTGGCCGTTGCGCACCCGGC
>NZ_QUAC01000349.1 GCF_003389455.1 Streptomyces inhibens
CGGGCTCGGGCTTCGGCTGGGCGGCGGGGGCCTCGGCAGCGGCCGGGGCCGGCGCGGCGGCCGGCGCACCGGTGCCGTCGTCGATGACGGCCAGCTCGGCGCCGACCTCGACGGTCTCGTCCTCGGCCACCTTGATGGAGGTCAGAACGCCGGCGGCCGGGGCCGGGATCTCGGTGTCGACCTTGTCGGTCGACACCTCGAGCAGCGGCTCGTCGGCCTCGACGCGCTCACCCTCGGCCTTCAGCCAGCGAGTGACGGTGCCCTCGGTGACGCTCTCGCCGAGCGCCGGCAGGGTTACGGAAACCGCCATGGTTTCGGTTGCTCCTTACGAATTGCGGGATGTGGTCGCGCCCGGGACTGGGGTCAGTCGTGGGAGTGGAGAGGCTTGCCGGCCAGGGCCAGGTGGGCCTCGCCGAGAGCCTCGTTCTGCGTCGGGTGCGCGTGCACGAGCTGCGCAACCTCGGCCGGCAGGGCCTCCCAGTTGTAGACCAGCTGGGCCTCACCGACCTGCTCGCCCATACGGTCACCGACCATGTGGACGCCGACCACGGCACCGTCCTTGACCTGGACGAGCTTGATCTCGCCCGAGGTCTTGAGGATCTTGCTCTTGCCGTTGCCCGCGAGGTTGTACTTCAGAGCGACGACCTTGTCGGCGCCGTACAGCTCCTTGGCCTTGGCCTCGGTGATACCCACCGAAGCGACCTCGGGGTGGCAGTACGTCACGCGCGGCACGCCGTCGTAGTCGATCGGCACGGTCTTCAGACCGGCCAGCCGCTCCGCCACCAGCATGCCCTCGGCGAAGCCGACGTGCGCGAGCTGGAGGGTGGGAACGAGGTCACCGACGGCCGAGATGGTCGGCACGTTGGTCTGCATGTACTCGTCGACCAGGACGTAGCCGCGGTCCATCGCGACGCCCTGCTCCTCGTAGCCCAGGCCCGCCGAGACCGGCCCGCGGCCGATCGCGACCAGCAGCAGCTCGGCCTCGAAGGTCTTGCCGTCGGCGAGGGTGACCTTCACGCCGTCGGCGGTGTACTCGGCCTTGTCGAAGAAGGTGCCGAGGTTGAACTTGATGCCACGCTTACGGAAGGCCCGCTCCAGGAGCTTGGAGCTGTTCTCGTCCTCGACCGGGACGAGGTGCTTGAGGCCCTCGACGATGGTGACGTCGGTGCCGAAGGACTTCCACGCCGAGGCGAACTCGACGCCGATGACGCCGCCGCCCAGGACGATCGCCGACTTCGGCACGCGGTCGAGCGTGAGCGCGTGGTCCGAGGAGATGATGCGGTTGCCGTCGATCTCCAGGCCCGGCAGCGACTTCGGCACGGAGCCGGTCGCCAGCAGGACGTGGCGGCCCTGGACGCGCTGGCCGCCCACATCGACGGAGGTCGGGGAGGACAGCCGGCCCTCGCCCTCGATGTACGTCACCTTGCGGGAGGCGATCAGGCCCTGCAGACCCTTGTACAGGCCCGAGATGACCTCGTCCTTGTACTTGTGGACCGCCTCGATGTCGATGCCCTCGAAAGTGGCCTTGACACCGAACTGCTCGCTCTCACGAGCCTGGTCGGCGATCTCACCGGCGTGCAGCAGAGCCTTCGTGGGGATGCAGCCGTTGTGCAGGCAGGTACCGCCGACCTTGCCCTTCTCGATCAGGGCGACGTCCAGGCCCAGCTGCGCCCCGCGCAGGGCAGCGGCGTAACCACCGCTTCCGCCACCGAGGATCACTAGGTCGAAAACGGTGCTGGCGTCGTTCGCCACGTCACGTCCTCCATGCATGGGTGCGCCGGAGCCGGTCGTCGATGACCGGTCCGCGGCTGTTGTTCGGCCGCTTTTACTTCGGCCCTGGGTAAGGGGGGCCCTGTCCTGCCGAGAACCCATCTTCGCACTTGTTCAACGAAGCCGGGACGGCGGGCCGGGCTCTGGACGGCGGATGGGCCGCCTCGAAGGGGTTACTAGGTGGTACGAAAAGTGCAGAGGCGCGAAGCGCCGCCGGGGAAGGGTGGCGGTGGGAGACGGGTGGGCGGATTTCGTTGAGGGCGAACGCGGGGCGGCCGCAGGGCGGTCGCACACCTACGGCCCCGGGCGGTATGCGCGGGGCCGTAGGAACAAGACGGGCAAGCGGGAAGAAATTCCCGCGCCGGCCGTCAGCCCAGGTCGCCCGCGGCGGTGCGCTCGGCCAGCCGCACCAGGGTGCGCACCGCGGAACCCGTACCGCCCTTGGGGGTGTAGCCCCAGGGCGCGCCTTCGTGGAAGGCCGGGCCCGCGATGTCCAGGTGTGCCCAGGTGATGCCCTCGCCGATGAACTCCTTCAGGAAGAGTCCGGCGACCAGGCCGCCGCCCATCCGCTCGCCCATGTTGGCGATGTCGGCGACGGGCGAGTCCATGCCCTTGCGGAGGTGTTCGGGCATCGGCATCGGCCAGGACTGCTCGCCGACCTCCTCCGCGATCTCGTGGATCGAGGTGCGGAAGGCGTCGTCGTTCGCCATGATCCCGAAGTGGCGGTGGCCCAGCGCCAGCACCATCGCGCCGGTCAGCGTGGCGACGTCCACGATCGCGTCCGGCGACTCCTCCGAGGCGCGGGTCAGCGCATCGGCCAGCACCAGGCGGCCCTCGGCGTCGGTGTTGAGCACCTCGACGGTCTTGCCGCTGTACATGGTCAGCACGTCACCGGGGCGGGTGGCGGAGCCGGACGGCATGTTCTCGGCGAGCGCCAGCCAGCCGGTGACATTCACCTCAAGGTCCAGCTTGGCGGCGGCCACGACCGCGGCGAACACCGCGGCGGCACCGCTCATGTCGCACTTCATGGTCTCGTTGTGGCCGGCCGGCTTGAGCGAGATACCGCCCGAGTCGTACGTGATGCCCTTGCCGACCAGCGCGAGGGTCTTGGTCGCCTCGGCGTGGGTGTGCGCGATCCGCACCAGCCGCGGCGGGGCCTCCGAGCCCTGGCCGACGCCCATCAGGCCGCCGAAGCCGCCCTTCTTGAGGGCCTTCTCGTCCAGCACCTCGACCTCAAGGCCGAACTCCTTGGCCGCGGCCTGCGCCTCGGCCGCGAAGGACTTCGGGTTGAGGTCGTTGGAGGGGGTGTTGATCAGGTCGCGGGCGCGGTTGATCTCCGCGGCCAGCGCCTGGGACCGCTCGGCGGCGGCCTTGAACTCCTTGTCGCGCGGCTTGCCGCCGAGGATCGCGACCTCGCCGAGCGGCGCCGACTTCGCGTCGTTCTTCTTGCCGCCCTTGGCGTTCTGGCCGTTGCCGTTGGAGCGGTACGCGGTGAAGGTGTACGCGCCGAGCAGCGCGCCCTCGCTCACCGCGGCGGCCGCCTCGGCGTCCTCGACCGGCAGTGCGAAGCCGGCTTTCTTGCTGCCGGCCAGCGCGCGGGCGGCGCTGCCCGCGGCGCGGCGCAGCGCCTCGTTGTCGTAGTCGTCGCCCTTGGCGGGCGCCTCGCCGAGGCCGACCGCCAGCACGACCGGCGTCTTGAGGCCGTCCGCGGCGGGCAGCTTGGTCACCTCGCCCTCGGCACCACTCGCGCCGAGGGTCTCCAGCACGGCGGCGAGCTTGCCGCCGAAGGCCTTGTCCACGGCCTCGGCGCCGGGAGCGACAACGACGCCCTTGGCGCCCTTGGCCACGCCCACGACGACGGCATCCGCGCGCACCGTTGCGGCGGAAGAAGTACTGAGGGTCAGTGCAGTCACGGTGTTAAGGGTCCTGTTCCGTCCGGGGAATCCGTCTGCGCGCAGCGCGCTGCTGCGGCCGAGCCTACGCTCGGCTGCGCCGCCAGGCCCGTCCGATACCACACCGGCACCCGGCGGGGCGGCTGCGCCCGGCGTCGTACGAGGTTAACTGGCGTTCACCCCGGAGTAGTTGGAGTCCACCCGTGGTTTCGGGGCAAGTTGCCGCCCGAGCCTGCTACCCGAGCGTCAGCACGATCAGCGCCGTCACCCCCGCGCTCTCCGCGAGCGCGCCGAAGACATCGCCACTCACCCCGCCGAACCGCCGCCGGCAGTGCCCGAGCAGCAGTTCGCCGAGCCCGAGGCCGAGCAGCGCCGCGAGCCCGGCGTGCAGCGCGCCGTACGGCCCGAAGACGGCGCCCGCGGCCGCGCACCCGGCGGCCACCAGCGCGGCGCACAGCAGCGCCGCCCGCACCGGGACGGTCTCC
>NZ_QUAC01000351.1 GCF_003389455.1 Streptomyces inhibens
CGGCACCAGTAAGGTGCCGGGCCCCGCCCCGTATCACGCCATCCTCCGGACGAGTGAACCGATTCCGGTCGAACTCCGTCTGGTTCCGGCCGAGTTGGCATCGGCCGGTCCCCTCGCGCAGACGCGCGCCGCGGGTCAGCCCGCCGCGGCGATCAGCCCCCGTGCCAGCTTCACATCGACCGCCATCCGCTCCAACAGGGCGTCGAGGGTGTCGAACTTCTCCTGGCCGCGGATGTAGGCGAGGAAGTCCACCCCGACGTGCAGGCCGTACAGGTCCAGGCCGACGCGGTCGATGGCGTACGCCTCGACCGTGCGCGTCTTGCCGTCGAACTGCGGGTTGGTGCCGACCGAGATGGCCGCCGGCATCGCCTCGCCCTCGACCTGCAGCAGGCCCGCGTAGACGCCGTCGGCCGGGATCGCGGTGTGCGGCAGGGTCTCCACATTGGCCGTCGGGAAGCCCAGTTCGCGGCCGCGCTGGGCACCGCGTACGACGACGCCCTCGACGCGGTGCGGCCGCCCCAACACCTCCATCGCGCCGGCCACATCGCCCTCGGCGACCAGGCGGCGGACGAGTGTGGAGGAGAACGGCTCGCCGTCGCCCGCCGTGCCGCGCTCGAAGAGGTCGATGACCTCCACGGTGTAGTCGTAGGTGGCGCCGAGCTCGGCGAGGGTGGCCACATTGCCGGTCGCCTTGTGCCCGAAGCGGAAGTTGGGGCCCTCGACGACCACCTGCGCATGCAGCTTGTCGACCAGCACCTTGACCACGAAGTCGGCCGGCGCCAGCTTCGAGAACTCCTTGGTGAACGGGAGCACCAGCACCGCGTCCACCCCCAGCTCGGCCATCAGCTCCGCACGCCGGTGGTGCGGCGCCAGCAGCGGCGGGTGGGTGCCGGGGCGTACGACCTCGCTCGGGTGCGGGTCGAAGGTGACGACCACGGCGGGGATCCCCAGCTCGCGGGCGCGCTCGACGGCCTTCCCGATGATCAATTGGTGGCCGCGGTGCACTCCGTCGTACGAGCCGATGGTGACGACGCTGCGTCCCCAGCCCTCGGGGATGTCCTCCAAGCCACGCCAGCGCTGCACTGTGCCCGCTCCTCGCCCGAACCCTTGTCCGTTCCTTGCGCCAATTCGGCATGACGCAGGTCTAAGACTGCCATGCCGCGGGGGGTGCTTTGCGCGAAGGGTGCCCTAGGGGCCGTCCGGCCCTGATCCGCCGGACAGGCCCGGGGCCCCGGCAGTGGATCTTCGTGGGCCGGAGCGCGGTGGTGGGTGCCCTGGTCGGGTCGCGGTCAGCCACGGCAGCCGGCGAGTGTGGCGCGTGCGCTGGGGCCCACCACCGCCGCCCACTCCCCCGGCTCGGCGGCCACCCAGTCCTGCACCCGCCGCGCGAAGCCGGGGACCCGCCGCCCCAGTTCCACCAGCCGCCGGTCGAAGCAGGCGGCGCCCTCCGGCGTACGGACCAGCAGCATGCCGGTGCGGTGCACCAGCTCCCGGGTACGGTCAGCCGGCCGCCGCTCCGCGCCCTCGGCGGCCGCCCGCAGTAGCGCCTCCAGGACGCGGGTGTCACGGCCGGCTGCCCCGTACGCGCCGTGCAGCGCCGGGTACGACGCCTCCCGCGCCAGCAGCACATCGAGCAGTTCGCGGCGCAGCGGGGCCGAGTCGCCGGAGCCCGGCTCGGCCAGTACGGCGGCGAGCGCGCAGCGGACCGGCACGGGGTAGCGCGTCAACAGCTCCTCGGCGAGCGGGCGGAGCGCGGCGCGGGAGGCCGGGCCGCGCTCCAGGCGATGGGCGAGGAACTCGGCGACCGGCCGTGCCGCGCGGTCCGGGCAGTCCCGCGCATAGCCGCGGACGAGATCGGCGGCGCGCGCGGCGAGGTCCGGCAGGTCGATACCGGCGAGCATCCGCAGCAGCGCGGCCGCCACCGGCGGGCCCCCGCCGCCTACCAGCCGGGCCCGGAAGGCGTCCAGCACCGGCCCGGGGTGGTCGGTCAGGGCGTCCGCGAACGCGGTGGGCGGCAGCTGCGGATCCCCGGCGACGAAGCGGGCCAGCGCGCGGTCCAGGAAGTGGGAGCGGGTGGCCGGGTCGCCCATCAGCAGGGCGAGCGCGGAGCCGTGCTGGGCGCCGTCGGCGGCCCGGGAGAGCAGGCGGTGCGCGGCCTGGCTCAGTACGGCGCGGTCGGCCTCGGCGGTGGCGTACGGGGCGACCCGCAGCCCGTAGGACGCCGCGGCGAGCCGGCGCTGGGGACGCGGGTCGTGCGCCCAGCGGTCCACGGCCCGGCACAGCGCCTCCGGCTCGTCCTCGGCGAGCGCGTCCAGCAGCTCGTCGCCCTTGGGGTGCGCGGCCGCCACCAGCGCCTCCGTGAGCGCGTCGGGCGCCCGCCGGCGATGGGTGTGCAGCAGGGCCTGCGCGGCGGCGGCGACGGTGATCTCACGCGGCACAGCGCCTGTGCGGCGGGCCGGGCCCTCGGTGTCCGCGCCGGGGCGTTGCAGGGGGCGGGTGTCGTCGAACCAGGCGCACAGCAGCGGCTGCATCCGTTCAGGGTCGGCGCGCAGCAGCTCGGCCGCCGCGTCGAGGAACCGCGCCGGGCGTGCCGGGGCAGGCGCGGACATGGCTGGTGCGGCGGCCTCTTCGGGCGTCTCGCCGTCGGGGTCGGCCGCGGGGGACGTGGGCGCGGGGCGCGGGCCGGTGGTGGCATCCGGCCAGCCATCGCCCTCGCGCGCGGACGCGGGGGCGTCGGCGGGGTGCACCCGCACCTGTGGTGGCAGGGCGAAGGGGTGGTCGGGGCGCGCGCCGGCGGAGTCCGGACCGCGGGTGTCGGCGGCGTCAGCGGCGCCCGATGTGCCAGAAGTGCCAGCAGTGGCAAAGGTGTCGGAAGCGCCGGCCGTGGCGCCCCGCCCGCCACCGCGCCGCACCCCGCTCCGCCCCCTGCCCCGTACCCCGCTCCGCCGCCCTCCCCCCACGGCCGGTGGCCCGTCCGCCGGCAGCAGGCGGCGCAGCAGATCCATCCGGTCCTCGTCCGCCAGCGCCAGCCGCTCCCAGAACCAGGGCCCGAACGCCTCCAGCCCGGTGTGCGCGAAGCCGCCCGCCCGGAGCGACCGTTCGGTGATCCGGTCGGCGAGCAGCCGCAGCACACCGGCGTACGGCGTGGCGTCGGGGACCCGCAGCAGCACACCGGCCAGGAGGCGGCCGGCCCACCGGCGGCCGTCCGGCGACTGCGCGGTCGCCGGGGTGCCGGCGGGAGCCGTCGCCATCGGCACCAACTCCGCCAGGCGGAAGGTCAGTTGCACCGTTCCCTCACGCCGGGCGAGCCGCAGCAGCGCCTGCACGACCGGCCCGACCCGGGGCCCGGGAACGGGCAGGAGGTCGAGGTCGACATGGGCGCCCTGCAGCCACTCCGCGAACTCCTCGTGGACGAAGCGGTATCCGGGCCCGGCCGGGGCCAGCAGCCCCTCGGCGAGCACCGCGGCGGCCCAGCCCGCCTCCGTCGGAAAGACCTCCTCGAAGGACGTACGGTCCAGCGCGCCCTGCCCCAGGTCCAGGCAGCGGCGGGCCGCCTCGTGCACCTGGCCGGCGACCTGGGCGGCCAGCCGGCGTACGGCGGTGCCGCGCAGCGGGGGCCGGTGCGCGGCCGCGATGCGTACGGCGGTGCGCAGGCACACCAGGTCCAGGTAGGCGTCGAAGATCTGGTGCCGGTCGGGCGCGCCGATGCCCACCGGCCCGTCGGCGCACTGCCCGGCCGCGTCCCCCTTGGGGAGCGCCGCCCGGACCTCCGCGAGCAGCCGCAGGGCCAGCGGATGGCGGGCGTCCGGTGCGGCCGGTGCGCCGGGCGGCAGCCCGTAGTGGGCGCGGGCCCGCTCCGCCGCCCCGTCGGGGAGATCGCCGATCCCCACGCAGGCGGGCAGTGCGGGCACCGGCCGGCGCGGGCGGTACAGCAGGCCGGGCGGGAAGAGCGCACCGGCCCGCTCCCAGTATTCGGGGCGGCAGGCGATGACCAGCCGCACACCGGCCGTACGCAGCCAGGCGGCCGTCGCCTCGGTCCATGCGGCCAGCCGCTGCTGCCCCAGGGCCGGCGGCATCTCCTCCGGCCCGTCGAGCAGCACCAGCAGCGGGCGCCCGGCCGCGGCCGCGAGCCGGGCCACGGCCTCGGGGGTGGCGTCCGCCGGGTCACCGGCCGTACGCCCCTCC
>NZ_QUAC01000353.1 GCF_003389455.1 Streptomyces inhibens
AGGACCTGACCGCCGCCGGTCTCGGCCAGGCTGCCTGAGCCGTGAGGGAACTAGCTGGTGACGCCCTTCACGGGAGCGGGCCGATATACCCCAGAATCCTGCTGCGAGGGTCAGCCTCCAACACCGTGGCCCGGGCAGGTGATCCGATAGCGCTGCCGTGGGGGCGGGGTTTGTGACGGTTCTTGTGGGCCCTCGCCGTATTTCAGAGGGGTACCCGCGCTGTTCTGCCAGCGGCAGAACAGCGGCCGGACCGGGCTCGACGATCACTACAGTCCAGTCTCATGACGACGATTACGACGCGTACGGTCGAGTATCCGGCCGACGGTTTGACGATGATCGGACACCTCGCGCTCCCGGCCGGTGTCGACCGCCGGCCCGCGGTGCTGCTCGGACCAGAGGGCATGGGGCTCAGCGACGTCGAGCGCCGCCGGGCCGATGCTCTCGCCGAGCTGGGATATATAGCGCTGGCCTTCGACCTTCATGGCGGGCGCTATTTGGGCGACCCCGAGGAGATGCTGGCCCGTTGCCTGCCGCTGCTCGCTGATCCCGAGCGGATGCGAGGCATCGGCCATGCGGCGCTCGATGTATTGCGCACCGAACCGCGGACCGACCCCGACCGGATCGCCGCCGTCGGCTATGGCACGGGGGGTGCCGTCGGGCTGGAACTCGGGCGCGGCGGCGTCAGCCTGCGCGCGATCGGGACAGTCAACGCACTGACCACGGGCCGACCGGGCGAGGCGGCGCGCATTCGCTGCCCGGTGTGGGCCGGGGTCGGGTCGGAAGACCCGATCATGCCGCCCGCGCAACGGAACGCGTTCACCGCTGAGATGCAGGCCGCGGGCGTCGACTGGCGCCTCGCGGTCTACGGCGGCGCCTTGCACGCCTTCCACCACCCGCCGGTCGGCCACCCCGTGGTCCCCGGCGTCGGCTACCACCCACGGCACGCGCAGCGAGCCTGGCGCGACGTCGTCGACCTGCTCGCCGAGTGCCTGCCCGTGACGGAGGATCTGGGGCATGACCCAGGTAAGCATGCTGGCCCCGGGCACTGACAGTCCACTCCCCTCAAGTCCGCACAGCAGAAACGCATTCGGGCGGTTACTCGATCGCGGAGACGTATTCACAACTACCGCAGTAAATACCGGATTTACTGCGGCAGAGTCCCTACCGTGATCACCGCGACCTGCGGCGGACCAATCCGGCCGCCGGGGCGAGGTGTACGCATTTACTGCGGCAGTACCGGAAGGGCGGGACGGCGTGACGATCGAACCGGTGACCGAACTCGGGAGCGGGGGCGCACTTCGGTTGCCGCGCGCTCGGGTCGTACCTCTGTCCGCCCTGCCGTCGTCGTACACCGCGGCGGTCGAGCGGTACCTCACCGGCGCGGGCATCGCGAAGTCCTCCGCGCGGATCTACCGGATCTCCCTCACGACGTGGGGATGGATGCTCGCCGGCGAACCGCCGCCGACCGGACCCGCCCGCCGGGGCGCGAAGCCGCCCGTCTTCCCCGTCGCGGCGATCGACGACCCGGCGCTGCCGGAGGTCTTGGCCGAGCTGGCGGCGGCGCGGGCGGACGAGATGGACGCCGACACCGTCAACCGGGAGCTGTCCATCGCGCGCAAGGCGATCGGCTGGTGGCAGCGCCAAGGCTGGATCGAGTGCGATCCGACGATCGGCATCGAGCGGCGGCCGGCGCCGCCGGACCGCACCAAGGCTCTCGCGGAGAACCAGATCGCCGCCCTGTGGCGCCTCGACGTCGCGCTGCGGGAGAAGACGCAGTGGAAGATGCTCTACGAGTCCGCCGCACGGGCCGACGAGGTGCTGTGCCTCAACGTGGAAGACCTCTACCCGCAGGACAAGCGCGGCAGGATCACCGCCAAGGGCGGGGCGACCGAGTGGATCCACTGGCAGTCCGGCACCGCCCAGCTCCTGCCCCGCCTCATCGCCCGCCGTACCCGCGGCCCGCTGTTCCTCACCGACCGCAAGGCCCCGGCCGGAACACCCACGCTCGACGTGTGCCCGGAGACCGGCCGGGCCCGGCTCTCCTACCGCCGCGCTGAGGAGATCTTCGAGGAGAACACCCGGCTGCTGGCAAACCCCCCTCGCCTCGCCCGACGACATCGAGGACCTGGACGGCTGGACGCTTCACCGGCTACGTCACAGTGCCCTGACGCACGACGCGGAGGACGGCACCTCCACCCCGATGCTGCTGGCCCGCTCCCGCCACGCCTCCGTCCGCTCCCTGGAGCGCTACGCCCGCCCCGGCGTCGACTCGGTCGCCCGGCACGTCGCCGAACGCGACCCCGCTGCACGTCGCCGCAGGTAAATCCGAGCGGATCAGTGCTTCAAGATCATCCCGTTGCCCCTTTGGCGCGTATCTCGGTCACACCCCTCGTACGGGCTCCTAGTCGTGGTGGAAGACCTCCCGCATCGGTGTCCACCACTCCCCCGGTACGGCGCCCTCGGTCTGCTCCTGGCAGGGGTCGGTGAGCCGCCACCACCGCTGGGTCACGGGGTCGGCGGCCATCTTGGCCATGTCGGCGGCGTAGTCGTCGCCGATGTACTCGACGTACGAGAACAGCACCTCGCCCTCAACGAAGATCGAGTAGTTGCGGAGATTGCAGGCGGTGATCGTCGCCAGCACCTCCGGCCAGGCCTTTGCATGCAGTCGCAGATACTCTTCGCGGTGTTCCGGGCGCAGTGTGATGAGCTTTCCGAAGCGCCGCACAGGGGTGGCTTTTTCGCCGCTTGTCGCACTCATGGCGGCATCCTCCATCAACCGCCCCGCCCGCAACACCCGCTTCCCCGGCCCCATGAACTCCACAGCGCCGTCCGGCAATTGGTTGACGGCGCATACATCTACCTGTTCCACTGGCCTCATGCGTCCTCAGCAGCGGCTGGTCACCCGCGACCACATCGACTTCGGTCGAGTGTGGTCGGCCTCCTGTTGCCACTGACTTCTCCGTAGCGCCCCCTCCCCCGCCGTACGGCCCTTCCGTACGGCCGCATGCCACAGCGCATGTCCTACGAGAAGACGAGGCCACACCCATGCCTGTCGAGTTCCTCGGCATTGCCGCGACCAACGACGGTTCCGAAGTCACCCCGCGCTCCGGCGCGTCCTTCGACAAGGACTACACACTCAAACTGGCCCGCGCCCATGAGGAGTACGGCTGGGACCGGGTGCTGTTCGCCTACGGCTCCGGCTCCCCCGACCCGTCACCGGCCGCCGCCTATGTCGCCGCACGCACCGAGACCCTGCAACTCCTGGTGGCCCACCGCCCCAATGTCTCCTATCCGACGTTCGCCGCGAAGACCTTCGCCACGCTGGACCGGATCAGCGACGGTCGGCTCGCCGTGCACTTCATCACCGGCGGCAACGACCATGAGCAGGGCCGCGAGGGCGACACCCTCACCAAGGACGAGCGCTACGACCGCACCCGCGAGTACATCCGCATCGTCAAGAAGATCTGGACCACCCACGAGCCCTTCGACCACGAGGGCACCCACTACCGCTTCCATGACTTCGTCTCGGACACCTTCCCCGTCCAACAGCCGCATCCGCAGGTGTCGTTCGGGGGTTCCTCGCCGGCGGCGTACGCGGCGGGCGGCGCCGAGGCGGACATCTACTGCCTGTGGGGCGAGCCGCTGGCGCAGACCGCCGAGCAGATCGCCTCGGTGAAGGCGGCGGCACAGGCGGCCGGGCGCAGCGATGTGCCCCGGATCCAGGTCGCGTTCCGGCCGATCATCGCGCCCACCGAGGAGCTGGCCTGGGAGAAGGCGCACCGCACGCTGGAGCGGATCAAGGCGCGCAAGGCGGGCGGCGCGCTCAGCCGCCGGCACCCGCTGACGAACCCGCAGAACGCCGGGTCGCAGCGGCTGCTCGCGGTGGCCGCCGAGGGTGAGCGGCACGACCGGGCGCTGTGGACCCCGACCGCCGCGGAGACCGGCGGCGCGGGCAACTCCACCGCCCTGGTCGGCACCCCGGAGACCGTCGCCCAGGCCCTGCTCGACTATTACGACCTGGGCGTGGACATCCTCTCGGCCCGCGGCTACGACCTGCTCGACGACGCCATCGACTTCGGCCGGTATGTCATCCCGATCGTCCGCGAGGAGGTCGCCAAGCGCGACGCGGAGCGCGCGACCACCGGCTCACGACAGGCGTCGTAGGAGCCGGCCGGCCCTGAACCGACAGCAGGCGGCGCCGCGCCCCCGATCGAAGGGGGCGCGGC
>NZ_QUAC01000352.1 GCF_003389455.1 Streptomyces inhibens
CGGGACCTCGGAATGAGGTCCCGCCCCGCCTGTAGGCAGTGCGTGTCGGCGCTACTTCGCGGCCTGCTCCGCGCCCTTGTCCAGCGCCCGCTGCCGTATGAGCCCGATCACGGTCAGCACCACACCGAACCCGCCGGTGAACAGCAGCTGGATGCGCTGGTTCTCGTCGCGCAGCATCAGCAGCAGCACGGCGACGATGCCCGCCAGCGCCACCCACGTCAGGAACGGGAACGCCCACATCTTCACCACGAGCTTCTCGGGCGCCTCCCGCTCCAGCTGCCGCCGCATCCGCAGCTGGGCGGCGGCGATGAAGCCCCACACCACCAGGACGGCCGCGCCGACCATGTTCAGCAGCCACTGGAAGACCGTGGTGGGCCACCAGAAGCTGAACAGGACGGCGAGGAAGCCGAAGGCGGAGCACATCAGGACGGTGCGGCGCGGGACGCCGTTGCTGACCTTGCCCAGGAAGGCCGGGCCCTGGCCGCGGGAGATGAGGGAGTAGGCCATCCGCGAGGCGCCGTAGATGTTGGCGTTCACCGCGGAGAGCAGCGCGACCAGGATGACCACGTTCATGATCTGGCCGGCCGCCGGGATCTTGAGGTAGTCCAGCACCGCCACGTAGGGGCCGCTCTTGGCGATCGAGGGGGCGCTCCAGGGGATGACGGTGACGATGACGGCCATCGAGCCGACGTAGAAGAGGGCGATCCGCCACATGGCGGTACGCACCGCGCCGGCGACACCGCGCACCGGGTCCTTGGACTCGGCCGCCGCGATGGTCACGGTCTCCAGACCGCCGTAGGCGAACACCGACGCCAGCAGACCGATCATCAGGCCGTCGACGCCCTTGGGGAGGAAGCCGCCGTCGCCGGTGAGGTGCGTGGTGCCCGGCGCCTGGGTGCCGGGGAGCACACCGAAGATCGCCAGCAGGCCCAGGATCAGGAAGAGGCTGATCGCCGCGACCTTCAGGGCGGCGAACCAGAACTCGAACTCGCCGAAGTTCTTCACCGCGGCCAGGTTCGTAGCGGTGAAGATCACCATGAACAGCAGCACCCACATCCAGGGCTCGGTGCCCGGGAACCACTGGTGCATCACATCCGCGGCGCCGAGCGCCTCGGCGGCCACCGCCACACACAGCAGCGCGGTGAACATCCAGCCCACCGTGAAGCCGGCCCAGGAGCCGATGGAGCGCTCGGCGTGCACGGAGAAGGAGCCGGAGGCCGGATTGGCCGCGGACATCTCACCGAGCATCCGCATGATCAGCATGATCAGGGCGCCGGAGACGGCGTAGGCCAGCACGATCGAGGGGCCGGCCGCCGCAATGCCCTCGCGCGAGCCGACGAACAGGCCCGCGCCGATCACGCCGCCCAGGGCGATCATCGAAAGATGGCGCTGCTTGAGCCCGTTGGACAGCGCGGGGCCGTTGTCGGGGCCGCCGCCCTGAACCGCGTCGGTCTGCTCGCGCGCGGGTGCGGCGGACGAGGGTGTCCGATTCATGTCGTACCTGTCCCAGTAGGTGAGAGCGGAGCAAGGCGATACTGCGTTCTCCCGGGGCCGCGACCGGCGCGACGGTGCTGCCAGGCCCCCCGGGACCCCCGCAGGGGCAGCAGGTCGCGCAGGGGCTGCCGACGGCGGGGCTCCGGGTTCCTCGGCAAAGCTGGCTCAGTCTGGGTGCCGGTGTCCGCTCAGGGCAACAGTCGTGCAGTGAATGTTCGCTATTCAGACGCGTTCGTCACCGTGTGTGCCTGAATCATCGTCGAATGCGACGCGGTGTGATCCCCGCCTCAGGGGCCTCAGGAGCCTCAGCGCCGCGCGCGGCGCTGACGCAGCTCCCGTACGCCCGCCACGAGCAGCACCGCGCAGGTCGCCCCGGCCGACCACAGCAGCTGCGGGCGGGCCGTGGCATCGGTGAGCATCAGCACCAGCACACCGCCCATCGCCAGCAGTGCCGCCCAGGTCAGATACGGGAAGGCCCACATCCGCAGGGTCAGCTTCCCGGGCGCCTCGCGTTCGATACGCGGACGCAGCCGCAGCTGGGAAACGGCGATCAGGCCCCAGACGAACAGCAGCACCGCGCCTACCGCATTGAGCATGTAAAGGAAGACCGAATCCGGCCACTTCAGATTCAGCAGCACGGAGACAAACCCGAAGGCCACCGAGGCCAGCACCGCCCGGCGCGGCACCCCGCCGCCCGACACCTTCAGCAGCGCCCGCGGCGCCTCGCCCCGCTCGGCCAGCGAGAACACCATCCGCGACGAGCCGTAGAGGTTGGCGTTCAGCGCCGAGAGCAGCGCCACGAACACCACGATGTTCATGATCTGCCCGGCGCCCGGCACACCGAGGCTGTCCAGCACCGCGACGTACGGGCTCTGGCCCGGCCGCATCGACGACCAGGGCAGCAGGGTGACGATGACCAGCATCGAGCCGACGTAGAAGAAGAGGATCCGCCACACCGCGCTGCGCACCGCCCGGCCCACCGCGCGCGCCGGATCGTCCGACTCGGCCGCGGCGATGGTGACGACCTCCAGGCCGCCGAAGGCGAACACCACCGCGAGGACGCCGGAGATCACCCCCGCCCAGCCGTTGGGCAGAAAGCCGCCCTGCCCGGTGAGGTTCGTCAGCCCCACCGGCTGGGTGTCCGGCAGCACCCCGCAGATCGCCAGCACGCCGAGGCCGAGGAACAGCACGATCGCGCTGACCTTCAGGGCGGCGAACCAGAACTCGAACTCACCGAAGTTCTTCACCGCGGCCAGGTTGGCGACGGTGAAGACGATCATGAAGATCAGCACCCAGCCCCACTGCGGCACCGCCGGCACCCAGCCGCCGGCGATCTGCGCCGCGCCGGTGGCCTCCACGGCCAGCACCACGACCAGCAGGAACCAGTACAGCCAGCCCACGCTGAAACCGGCCCAGCGGCCCAGCGCCCGCTCCGCATGTACCGAGAACGCGCCGGAGGCCGGCATCGCCGCCGACATCTCACCGAGCATCCGCATGACCAGCATCGCCAGCGTGCCCGCGATCAGATACGACAGCACGATGCCCGGGCCGGCCACCGAGATGCCCGCGCCGGACCCCACGAACAGGCCGGCGCCGATCACCCCGCCCAGGCCCAGCATCGTCAGATGGCGCTGCTTGAGCCCCGCGGACAGCGGCTCGCTCGTGCCGGTGCCCGCACCGGCACGGGTCTGCCCGGTGGTGGTCGGTGTGTCGTGCATGGGCTCGTACTCTCGCAAGGGGGCGGGGCGGCAGGGCCGCCGGAGGTTTGGGGGAACTCCACAGGTCACCGCGGGGCGGACCCAGTGTCGCCGCACCCCGCGCGCTACCACAAAACCGGCGCCCCGAAGCGGTCTCGGCCGTGATGAGCATCACGTGACCTGCAAAGACGTCCCGCGCGCCAACGAGGCCGGGCATTCTGGCGGTTGTTCGGAACTCTCCAAGCGGGCCGGTACGGCTTTGTCGCTGCCACACGATGATCGCCGGTGGTCCGCTGGACTAACGTCATCGCGTCCCGACCCGTCCCGATCCCACTCACACCGCGGAGTCCCGATGAGCACTGGCCGCCTCACCCTCCCCCACGCTTCGCACGGGGGAACCCCCATCGGCGCGGTCCTCGCCGACCTGCTGCCCGCCGCCACCGCCTCCCGCGCCCGCGTGCGCGACGCCGCGCTGGTGCTCGGCGGCGCCGCGCTCACCGGCATCGCGGCCCAGATCGCCGTCCCGGTCCCCGGCTCCCCGGTCCCGGTCACCGGCCAGACCTTCGCCGCCCTCCTGGTCGGTGCCTCGTTCGGCGCGGGCCGCGGTCTGCTCTCCCTCGCGCTGTACGCCCTCGCCGGCATCGCGGGCATGCCGTGGTTCGCGGCCGGTGCCTCCGGCGCCGGCGGCGCCACCTTCGGCTACATCCTCGGCATGCTGCTCGCCGCCACCGTCGTGGGCGCGCTGGCCCGCCGCGGCGGCGACCGCGGAGTGCTGCGCACCGCCGGCACCATGGCCGCCGGCACCGCCCTGATCTACGCCGTCGGCGTCCCCTACCTCGCGCTGAGCACCGGCATGTCCTTCGGCCAGGCCGTCGCCGTCGGTCTCGTCCCGTTCCTGATCGGCGACGCCCTCAAGGCGGCGCTGGCCATGGGCGCGCTGCCGACCGCGTGGAAGCTGGCGGGGCGCCGCGGATAAGCGCCGTCCGCTTAACGAACGGGCCGGGCCCCGCACTCACCCAAAGGTGACTGCGGGGCCCGGCCCGTTGTCCGTCCGGCTACTTCCGCTCCGCGGGCTGC
>NZ_QUAC01000355.1 GCF_003389455.1 Streptomyces inhibens
ACAGGGGGCTCCGGCCGGATATCCGGCCGGAGCCCCCTCCTCATCAAGCTCCGGCACGGCGCTGTCCGTCCGCGTGAGAACGGCGTGTTTCGGCCGCCCGTCCGCTGGTCGCGGGCGTTCTCCAGCATTTACTTTCGTGACCTGGCGGGCTTCAATGGACCGAGATCAGGCAGCTACGGCCGGGGGGCCCGTGTCCACCGACAGCAACGAGGCTTCGACACCAACCGACGCCGATCTCCTTGCCCTGCATGTAAAAGGTGACCCCGATGCCTTCGGGGAGATCGTCCGGCGGCATCGCGACCGCCTCTGGGCGGTGGCACTGCGCACCCTTGGTGACCGCGAGGAAGCCGCCGACGCCGTCCAGGACGCCCTGGTCTCCGCCTACCGGGCAGCCCACACCTTCCGCGGCCAGTCCGCGGTGACGACATGGCTGCACCGCATCACGGTCAATGCCTGTCTGGACCGGGCCCGTAAGGCCGCCTCCCGGCGCACCTCACCCGTCGCCGAGACCGAGCGGCTGGAGCAGCTTCTCGAGCCCCAGGAATCCGCCGAGGCACCCGCCGAGCGCCAGGATCTGCACCGAGAGCTGCTCAGCGCCCTGCGCACCCTTCCCGAGGAACAGCGTGCCGCGCTCGTCCTGGTCGATATGCAGGGCTACCCCGTCGCGGAAGCCGCCTCGATCCTTGACGTCCCGACCGGAACGGTGAAAAGCCGCTGCGCACGAGGCCGGGCTCGACTCCTCCCCTTGGTCACCCATCTGCGCGCCGACGGCGGGGATAGCAAACCCGCGAGCGGGGGAAGGAACCGGGCGCAGGGGACATCCGTCCCACCGACGGCAGGGCCGAAGGACACAGGTGCCGTGAAGGGCGGAGGTGGGCGAGCGTGACGTCGACGACCGGCACAGGTGAGCACCCGGAGGTCTCCGAGATCTCCGACCTCACGGACGGGCTGCTTTCTCCGACGCGCACGGCGGATCTGCGCGACCATCTCGCCGGCTGCGCGCTGTGCGACGACGTCTATGCGTCGCTGGAAGAAATCCGGGGGCTGCTCGGCACGCTCCCTGGTCCGACGCGGATGCCGGCGGATGTCGCCGGGCGCATCGATGCCGCCCTCGCGGCCGAGGCACTGCTCAACGCCACCACTCCCGCCGGCGGGGCGCATGTTTCACGTGAAACAGCCACCGCGCCCGTCGATGTTTCACGTGAAACATCGACCGAAACCGACGACTCGCCCAGCCACGTGACATCGCCCACCCGGCCCGCCGGGCGTCCGCGAGGCGCCACTGGGCCGGGCCGCCAGACGCCCGGTGGCCGCTCGTCCCGTGCGCGGCGCTGGCCCCGGATTCTGCTCGGCACCGCGGCGGCCGCGGCGGTCCTCAGCTTCGGGGGCCTTCTCATCCAGAACGCCGCCGTCGACGGCACCACGGCAAGCAACCAGGACCGGGCCACCGCGACCACCGAGAAGAGCACAGGCGGCGCGGCCGGCCTGACCACCGCGAGCCTCGGCTCACACGTCCACGATCTGCTCGCGGCCAAGGGTTCTCATAAGTCCCCGGACATCGGCATCCGGAGCTCCCCCGACACCCCGCTGCGTGGCAGCGCCGACACCATCCCGTCGTGTGTCCGCCAGGGCATCGGGCGTCCGGAATCCCCGCTCGCATCCAGCCACACCCGCTACCAGGGCAAGGACGCCTTCCTCGTCGTGCTGCCGCACCCGGCCGACCCCAAGCGTGTCTCGGCCTATGTCGTCGCTTCCTCTTGTGTCTCTGCCACGCCACCGGCTCCCGGAAAGGTCCTGCTGTCGCACTCGTTCCAGCGAGACTGAACGACGAGACGTGCGCTGTGCCACTCCGGGAATGCTCGCCCCGTAGGATCCGTTGGGTGGGGTGAGAGTTCCGAGAGCCCCAGCAAGCAGTCGGCAGAGACAAGGAAGACACCCGTGAGCGACGTCCGCAACGTGATCATCATCGGCTCCGGGCCCGCGGGCTACACCGCAGCGCTCTACACCGCCCGCGCGTCCCTGAAGCCGCTCGTCTTCGAAGGTGCCGTCACCGCCGGAGGCGCCCTGATGAACACCACCGACGTGGAGAACTTCCCCGGTTTCCGCGACGGCATCATGGGGCCGGACCTGATGGACAACATGCGCGCCCAGGCCGAGCGCTTCGGTGCCGAGCTTGTGCCGGACGACGTTGTTGCGGTCGACCTCTCCGAGGAGATCAAGACCGTCACCGACACCGCCGGCAATGTGCACCGCGCGAAGGCCGTCATCGTCAGCACCGGCTCCCAGCACCGCAAGCTCGGCCTGCCCCGTGAGGACGAGCTCTCCGGCCGCGGCGTCTCCTGGTGCGCCACCTGTGACGGGTTCTTCTTCAAGGACCAGGACATCGCCGTCATCGGCGGAGGCGACACCGCGATGGAGGAGGCTACCTTCCTCTCGCGCTTCGCCAAGTCGGTCACCGTCGTCCACCGCCGTGACACCCTGCGCGCCAGCAAGGCGATGCAGGACCGCGCCTTCGCCGACCCGAAGATCAAGTTTGTGTGGGACAGCGAGGTCGCCGAGGTTCACGGCGACAACAAGCTCTCGGGCCTGACGCTGCGCAACGTCAAGACCGGCGAGACCTCCGAGCTCCCCGTCACGGGCCTCTTCATCGCGATCGGCCACGACCCGCGCACGGAGCTGTTCAAGGGCCAGTTGAACCTCGACGACGAGGGTTACCTCAAGGTCGACGCCCCCAGCACGCGGACCAACCTGGCGGGCGTCTTCGCCGCCGGCGATGTCGTCGACCACACCTACCGCCAGGCGATCACCGCGGCCGGCACGGGCTGCTCCGCCGCCCTCGACGCCGAGCGGTTCCTGGCTGCGCTGTCGGACGGCGAGGCGACCGCCGAGCCGGACAAGACCGTCTCCGCCTGACCCGCGCACCCAGCTTTCCCACCACCCACCCAGTAAGGAGATTGCCATGGCCGGCGCCACGGTGACCGTCACGGACGACAACTTCGAAGAGGTCGTCCTCAAGAGCGACAAGCCCGTCCTCGTGGACTTCTGGGCCACCTGGTGCGGCCCGTGCCGCCAGGTCGCCCCGTCTCTGGAGGCGATTGCTGCCGAGCACGACGAGATCGTCATCGCCAAGCTCAACACCGACGAGAACCCGGCGACCACCGCCAAGTACGGCGTCATGTCGATCCCGACCATGAACGTCTACCAGGGCGGCGAGGTCGTGAAGACCATCGTCGGCGCCAAGCCGAAGGCAGCGATCGAGCGCGACCTGGCGGACTTCCTCGCCTGAGTCACGCCGCCATGTTTCACGGGAAACGGGCCCGCCCTCACTGAGGGGCGGGCCCGTTCTCTGTTCTATGCGAAATGGCTTGCTTCCCTGCGAAGCGGCTCGCGCTACAGCGGTCGCAGAGCGGGTTCCTTCTGGACGGCTCCCAGCAGGCGGTCGAGCGCCAGCTCCACATCTTCCTTCCACGAGATCGTGGTCCGCAGCTCAAGGCGCAGCCGCGGAAAGCGGGGGTGGGGGCGTACGGTCTTGAAGCCCACCGCGAGGAGATGGTCGGCGGGCAGCACACACGCCGGCTCGGCCCAGCGGGCATCACCGAAGGCCTCGATGGCCTTGAAGCCGCGCTGAATCAGGTCTTTGGCGACCGTCTGGACCATCACCCGCCCCAGCCCCTGCCCCTGGTAACCGGGGGTCAGCCACGCCGTCAGCAGCTGCACCGCATCCGGCGACACCGGGCTGGTGGGAAAGGCAGTGGAGCGCGGCACATAGGCCGGCGGGGCGTACATCACGAAGCCGACCGGCACCTCGTCGACATAGACCACCCGCCCACAGGACCCCCACTCCAACAAGACCGCCGAGATCCAGGCTTCTTTCTCGAGCTCGGGACGGCCCGCCTTTACCGCGGCCTCGCCGCTGACGGGGTCGAGCTCCCAGAAGACGCAGGAGCGGCAGCGTTTGGGGAGATCCGGAAGGTTGTCCAGCGTGAGCGGTACGAACCGACGGCCCATGAAACCAGGTCCTCACTTCTCTCGCCTGCCACACCACGAAGCGCCGTCAGCGCCGCCTGCTCCTTGAGCAGACCTCCAACGAACCCTCCGACAGCTGCGAGGCCGAACCCCGCTGCCAGCAGTCCGGTGCGGCTCACCGATCGCATGGCCCTCTCCTCGGTGTGAGGTGTCTCCACATGGATGCGTGCCATACCCGAACGCATCGTATCCACCCTTTACGGGCACGGGTACCGCCAGAGAGCAAAGGGCGGGCCGTGTTCCGGTATGGACTCCGGAACACGGCCC
>NZ_QUAC01000354.1 GCF_003389455.1 Streptomyces inhibens
GCCTGGCTCCTCGGCCTCCCCGCACCCCTCACCCTCCCCACCCCCGACGGCATCCTCACCCCCGACACCGTCCACACCTGCCTCGCCAACCTCGCCGGACGCACCGGCCCCCTCCTCCTCACCGCCACCGCCGGCACCACCGACTCCGGCGCCATCGACCCCCTCCCCGCCCTCGCCGACATCGCCGACCGGCACGGCGCCCGCTTCCACATCGACGCCGCCTACGGCGGACCCCTGCTCTTCAGCGACACCCACCGCACCGCACTGCACGGCCTCGACCGCGCCCACACCGTCGCCCTCGACCTGCACAAACTCGGCTGGCAACCCGTCGCGGCCGGCCTCCTCGCCGTCCCCGACCCCACCACCCTCGCCCCGCTCGCCCACCAGGCCGACTACCTCAACGCCGACGACGACACCGAAGCCGGCCTCCCCGACCTGCTCAGCCGCTCACTGCGCACCACCCGACGCCCCGACATCCTCAAAATCGCCGTCACCCTCAAAGCCCTCGGCCGCCACGGCCTCGGCGAACTCATCGACCGCACCCTCGCCGCCGCCCAGGCCCTCGCCGACCTCATCGAGGCCCACCCCCGCTACGAACTCCACTCCCGCCCCACCCTCAGCACCGTCCTCTTCCGCCCCACCGGCGCCGACCACACCACCCTCGCCACCATCCGCCGCACCCTCCTCACCGACGGACAAGCCGTCCTCGGCCGCGCCACCACCCCCACCGGGCTCTGGCTCAAGGCCACCCTCCTCAACCCCCACACCCAACCCGGAGACCTCACCACCCTCCTCAAACTCGTGGAAGGCCACATCCCCCGATGACCAGCACCCCCGAAGGCGCCCTCACCACCGACACCACCGGCCCCGACGAACCCCTCGACCTCGCCGGCATCGGCATCGGCCCCTTCAACCTCTCCCTCGCCGCCCTCGCCCACCCCCTCACCCACCTGCGCACCGCCTTCTACGACCAGAGCCCCGCCTTCCACTGGCACCCCGGCCTCCTCATCGACGGCGCCACCCTCCAAGTCCCCTTCCTCGCCGACCTCGTCACCCTCGTCGACCCCGCCAGCCCCTGGACCTTCCTCAACTACCTCAAAACCCGTGAACGCCTCTTCCCCTTCTACTTCGCCGAGCGCTTCCACCTCCACCGCGCCGAATACGACGCCTACTGCCGCTGGGTCAGCGAAAACCTCCCCGACCTCCACTTCGGCCACCAGATCGACGCCGTCCGCTGGAACCCCGAACGCGAAGCCTTCGAAGTCGACTTCACCCAACTCGGCACCGAAGGCGAAGCCGAAGCCCTCGGCCGCACCTACGCCCGCAACCTCGTCCTCGGCATCGGCACCACCCCCCACATCCCCGTCCCGCTACGCCTCCTCGCCGACGCCCCCGCCGTCCCCGTCATCCACTCCGCCGACTACCTCGACCACCGCGAACGCCTGCTCGCCGCCGACCACATCACCGTCATCGGCGCCGGCCAGTCAGGCGCCGAAATCTTCCTCGACCAGCTCCGCGCCCGCCCCGCCGGCCGCGAAGGCCTCCACTGGCTCGCCCGCACCCCCGCCTTCGCCCCCATGGAATACAGCAAACTCGGCCTCGAACACTTCACCCCCGACTACACCCGCTACTTCCACGCCCTCCCCGAACGCGTCCGCGACGGCCTGGTCCCCGGCCAATGGCAGCTCCACAAGGGCATCGACCACACCACCCTCGCCGCCATCCACGACGAGCTCTACCGCCGCACCCTCGACGGCGGCTGGCCCGACACCACCCTCACCCCCGGCGTCTGCGTCCGCACCGCAGGCCGCGTCGGCACCACCAAGGTCGAACTCCACCTCGACCACACCCAGCAAGGCACCCGCTCCCGCCTCACCACCGACGCCGTCATCCTCGCCACCGGCTACCGCGAACGCCGCATGGACACCCTGCTCGCCGCCCTCGACCCCTACGTACGCCGCGACTCCGGCGAACGCCCCCGCATCGACGAACACCACCGCATCGCCCTCGACCCCTCCGTCACCGGCTCGATCTACGTCCAGAACGCCGAAACCCACACCCACGGCGTCGGCACCCCCGACCTCGGCCTCGCGGCCTGGCGCAGCGCCACCATCCTCAACTCCCTCACCGACAAAACCCCCTACCCCCTCCCCACCCGCACCGCCTTCACCACCTTCGGCCTCCCCCAACCCTCAACCCCCCGAACCGGCACCGTCCCCCGCCAGGGCTCCACCCTCGTCCCACGCCACTGACCCACGGCGGCGATGCCCCGGCACCGCCGCCGCCCACCCGGCTGTCCTCAGAAAACCGGCACCCCGTCCCGCGTCAACTTCCAATCCACCGAAGCAAACTTCACCGGATCGATCTCCCCGTTCTCCTGCACCCAACCGATAATCACATTCCGGATCTCGTCCGACGTCGACCACACCTGCTCCGCAGCCGCCACATGCGGGAAATTCCCGCCGCCGCTCGCCCGATAATTGTTCACCGCCAGCACGAACCGCGCCGCATCATCCACCGGCTTCCCGCCGAACATCAGCTTCCCGATCCGCTGACCCACCGGCCTCGCGATATCGATCTCGTACGACACACCGCTCACCGCGTCATAGTTGTAATCCGGCGTACCGTCCGCATTCGTGATCTTCGACGGATCCACCGGACCATCACCGGCCGCCGTCCGCACGTAATACCGCGCCGAAAACTCCAGATACGCCCGCACCTGCGCACCCGTCAGCACCCGCGCCTCCAGCGTATTGTCGAACGGATACAACGCCGCCATCGACCGGATCGTCACATCACCTTCCGGAACCGTTGCCGTCCGCGAAAAACACGACGCCTGCGACAACACCGGCAACGACGCATACGCCGACCCCGCCAGCGCCTTACGCACCACCTCCGCCTGCACAAACGCAATGAAGTCCAATATCGGCGTATCCCGCACCGGAGCCTGGGCCGCCGTCATCTCCGCCTTCGACCGCCCGATCACCCGGTTCACATACGCCACGACCTTCCGATGCTCCGCACGCAACAGACCCGTGATCCGCCGATCCTCCGCCACCGCATTCGAATTCAAGACACGCGAACCAACCGACCCCACCTCCCAGCGCCCCCGACGCCACTCCACCACCACATCGAAAAGCGTCAGCCGCTGCCCCCACTTCAACGGCTCCGACAACACCACCTCCCGGCCCGACTGCTCATTCAGCACCCGCCGCTCGGGAATCTCCACATGCGCATGCCCCACCAAAATCGCATCGATCCCCGGCACCTGCTCCGCCACCAGCACCGCCGCATTCTCCACATACGGCAACTGATCCCCGTACGACGACGTACCACTCGTCCCCGAATGCGCCGACACGATCACCACATCCGCGCCCATCGACCGCAGCTTCGGCACCCACTTCGCCGCCTGCTCCACCAACCCCGGAAACGCCAGCTTCCCCTGCACATGAGCCTTGTCCCAGATCGCGATCCCCGGATTCGTCAGACCCAGCACCGCCACCTTCACCTCCCGCCCGTGCGGCGACCGCAACCGCTTCATCACATACGGCCAAAACGCCGGCCGCAGTGACTTCGCATCCACCGCATTCGCCCCCAGCAGCGGAAAATCACAGCTCTCCTCGAACTTCCGCAACACCGGAATCCCGTAATTGAACTCGTGATTCCCCAGCGCCGCCGCGTCATAGCCGATCGCATTCATCGCCCGCGCCATCGGATGCACCGGACCGTCCGGATCCGTGATCGGATCCACCTTCGCGTAGTAGTACGCCAGTTGCGTCCCCTGAATGGTGTCACCGGCATCGATCAGCAGCGTGTTGTGCCGGCCCTTCTCCCGCCGCACATCCGCCACCAGCGTCGAAATCTTCGCCAGCCCGACATCATTGTGAGCCGCGTCGTCGAACTCCGCGTCCGCCGCATAGTCCCAGTTGAAGACATTGCCGTGCAGATCCGTCGTACCCATCACCGTGAACGCATACCGCTCCCGACGGTGACCATGGCCGCGCCCGCCGCCGCCCTCAACCCCCACCGCCGCCGCCGGCGCGCCCGCGGCCCCCGCGAGCGCCACCCCGGCTCCCGTCACCACGGAACCACCCACGAACTTCCTACGGTCGAGCGACATGCCAACTCCCTTGGACGAAAGGCCTTACGGACAGGGACAACGCGCGTAGATTCTGGCCCAGCAGCCCTCACCGCGACACCCCTCACCGCCCGACAGCGGATGACCCACCCCACCCCGCCCCGATATGCGACCCTGCACCCCACGCCCACCCCGACACCCCACCCACCGCGCACCGCCCACCGAACCCGGGAGGCACCCATGACCGGCCCCACCCCCGACACACCCACCGAACACAC
>NZ_QUAC01000356.1 GCF_003389455.1 Streptomyces inhibens
TGCTCCGGCCCGTCGCTCCGGGCCGGGGTGCCGCGCAGCGGGGTGTCCCGCCGGGCGCCCGCGCTCGGCGGCCCAGCGGTCCGGGCGGCCGGTACGGGGGAGGCCGCGGTGGCGCCCTGGGGCATCTGGGCGTACGCACCGTCCGGGGCGGACAGCCCCTGCGGGCCTTGCGGGGCCTGCGCCGCCCCGTAGTTGTCGTATCCCGCGTGCCCGTCCGTCCGCCCCGCGTCGGCGCCCGTGCCTCCCGCCCCCGGGGCGATCCGCAGATGCCCCTCTCCGTCGGGCGCGGTCTGCAGGGCGGGGTCGGGGGCGCTGGGCGCCGACTGGAGGCGGAGGGCGGATTCGCCGATCCGCAGCAGGGCGCCGGGCCGCAGCGGCGCGGGCCGTTCGTCGAGGCCGGTGCCGTCGACGGCGGTGCCGTTGGTGGAGCGCAGATCGGCCACGAACACCGCGCCGTCCGGCTCGACCGTCACGGCGCAGTGCAGCCGGGAGACATCCGGGTCGTCGAGCGGAACATCCGCGTCCGCGGAGCGGCCGATACGGATCTGGCCGCCGTGCAGCAGATGCACACCGCCGGCGTCGGGCCCGGAGATGACACGCAGCCGGGCGGAGCCGTGCGGCAGGCCATGGGCCGGGGCGGGGCCGGGGCCCTGGAGGGAGAGCACCGCGCCGTCGATCAACGGCGGCTCACCGATCGCCGCGCGCTGCGGATCGAGCCGCTCGGCCCCCGCGAACAGCACGACCGGACCGCTGCCGCCGCCCGCGCCGCCGACATCCGCACCCGACCCCGCCACGGAGGCCGCGAGGGAGCCGGCCACCGCCGCCAGCGCCGTCCCGGCGGGAGCCGTCACGAGCACGTCGCAGGCCCGTGTGGTGTGGCCGCTGCGCGGCCCGAGGACGGTCAGCCGGATCTGCATCGCCGTCAACGGTCCCTTCTGCCGGGGATCCGGCAGGGGGGCCGCTCGCTCCCCCCCACCACACCCGAGCACGTCGGCACGTACAAGTCCCAAGTGCACGTCGCGACAAAGACCGCGCGCCCCCACCGCATCGTGCTGGGTGCATCCTCGCACCTGCCGCTGACAACACGCCCGCCGACCGTCAATCAGTGATCTTGATTGGTCGTCTAAGGACGAAAAAGTGCCTGCTTGCGCGCGGTGATCGGCCTGATTTCGACCTCCGTGGTCAGCTCGGATCGGTCCCAGGGCGGGTGGCGCGGGCGGCGGGCGCCTCGGCCACCGGCCGCGGGCAACCATCTGTCCGGAACGCGCGTCTTCCCCACAAGCCCGGCCCGGGCCGCCGCACCGAAAAGCTTGTGCGACGGCACTACAGTGGGTCGGACGGGCCGCGTGCTGACCCAGCGGGCCAGGCCAGAGATCCATCACGACCAGGGAGCGCATGACGTGCGGCCGGTAGGCAGCAAGTACCTGCTCGAGGAGCCGCTGGGACGGGGCGCCACGGGCACCGTCTGGCGTGCCCGCCAGCGGGAGACGGCGGGCGCCGAGGCCGCCGTGGCAGGAGAGCCCGGCGAGACGGTCGCGATCAAGGTTCTCAAGGAAGAGCTGGCGCACGACGCGGACGTGGTGATGCGCTTCCTGCGCGAGCGCTCCGTCCTGCTGCGGCTCACCCACCCCAACATCGTCCGGACCCGCGACCTCGTCGTCGAGGGCGATCTGCTCGCCCTGGTCATGGACCTGGTCGACGGCCCCGACCTGCACCGCTATCTGCGCGACAACGGCCCCTTCAGCCCGGTGGCCGCGGCCCTGCTCACCGCCCAGATCGCCGATGCGCTGGCCGCCAGCCACGCCGACGGCGTGGTGCACCGCGACCTCAAGCCCGCCAACGTCCTGCTCGCCGGGTCGGACGGCTCCGGCGAGATGCACCCGATGCTGACCGACTTCGGCATCGCCCGGCTCGCCGACTCCCCCGGCCTGACCCGCACCCACGAATTCGTCGGCACCCCCGCCTATGTGGCGCCGGAGTCCGCCGAGGGCCGCCCGCAGACCTCCGCCGTGGACATCTACGGCGCCGGCATCCTGCTGTACGAGCTGGTCACCGGCCGTCCGCCGTTCGCCGGGTCGACCGCCCTGGAGGTGCTGCACCGGCACCTCAGCGAGGAGCCGCGCCGCCCCAGCACGCTCCCCGAGCCGATGTGGACGGTGATAGAGCGCTGTCTGCGCAAGCGGCCCGAGGAGCGGCCCAGCGCCGAGAACCTCGCGCGTGCGCTGCGCACCGTTGCCGCCGGTGTCGGGGTGCACGCCAGCCCGGCCCAGGCCGAGGCCGCGCTCGGCGTCGCCGCGCTGCTCGCCCCGGACCCGGCGCCCGCGACCGTCCCCGGGACGGGCACCGACGGCGGTCAGGCCCCCGGTGGCGACGCCGACCCCACCCAGGTCCTGCCGTCCGGCGCCGGTTCGTACGACCCCGCGGCCGCGACCAGCGTGCTGCCGTCCACGGGCGGCCCGGCCGGACCGGGCTTCCCCGGTGGTCGGGACGCCGATCCGACCCGCGCGATGCCGCCGATGCCCATGGGCGCACCGCCCGGCGGACCGCAGGAGCCCGAGGGCCCCCATCCGTGGGAGTCCCAGATGCGGGCCGCCCGCGACCGCAACGAACAGACCCAGGTGCAGTACCTGGACCCCAACGAGGACCCGCTGCGCCGCCGCCCGCAGCGCCGCCCGGCCGCCCCGCAGCAGCCGCCGCAGCAGCAGCCCCAGTACGGCCGGCAGCCCGCCCCGGTGCCCTACGCCCAGCCGCAGGCCCCGCAGCGCCGCCAGGAGCCGCCGCCGCAGCGCTACGAACCGCAGCGTCCGCCCGCCCCGGAGCCCCGGCCCCGGCGCGAGCCCCGTCAGCGCAGCGCCAACCCGGTACGGATCCCCGGCCTGGGCTGCCTCAAGGGCTGTCTGATCACGCTGATCCTGATGTTCGTGGCGGCCTGGCTGATCTGGGAGCTGACCCCGCTCCAGGAGTGGATCGGTACGACCAGGAGCTTCTTCTCGCAGATCGGCCACGTCTTCAGCAGCGTGCAGCACTTCGTACAAAAGCTCGGCGGTTGACGCCGGCCGCCCGCAGGTTCCGTGGATCCTGCGGGTGACGTAGTGGATTTGTCGACTTCTGACGGGCAATTTCGCTCACAGAAGTGAAGGTTGTCGCCGTCCGGGGAACTGAACCCCCTGGTACACGCGTAGCTTTGACGCCAACCTCAGCCCCCGTAGGACGCTCGGGGGCCCGACACGTCGGAGCAGTTTTGGCACGGAAGATCGGCAGCCGGTACACCGCTCACCAGATCCTGGGGCGCGGCAGTGCCGGCACGGTATGGCTGGGCGAGGGTCCCGAAGGGGCCGTGGCCATCAAGCTGTTGCGTGAGGATCTCGCCTCCGACCAGGAGCTCGTCGGCCGCTTCGTACAGGAGCGGGCGGCGCTGCTGAGCCTGGACCACCCCCATGTCGTCGGTGTCCGCGACCTCGTCGTCGACGGCAACGACCTGGCGCTGGTGATGGACCTCGTACGGGGCACCGACCTGCGCACCCGACTGGAGCGCGAGCGCCGGCTGGCCCCGGAGGCCGCCGTCGCGATCGCCGCCGATGTCGCCGACGGGCTCGCCGCCGCGCACGCCGCCCGGATCGTGCACCGCGACGTCAAGCCCGAGAACGTCCTGCTGGACATGCAGGGCCCGCTCGGCCCCGGTGGCGCGCACCCCGCCCTGCTCACCGACTTCGGCATCGCCCGCCTGGTCGACTCGCCGCGCAGGACCCTCGCCCTGGGGGCACCTCCCGGCGTCAGCCGGGGGACTCCGGCCGGGGGGACCCCCGTCTCGCCTCGCTCGGCCAAGGTCATCGGCACCCCCGACTACCTTGCCCCGGAGATCATCGAGGGCCTGCCGCCGCGCGCCTCCGTGGACGTCTACGCGCTGGCGACGGTCCTGTACGAGCTGCTCGCCGGGTTCACCCCGTTCGGCGGCGGGCACCCCGGGGCGGTGCTGCGCCGCCATGTCACCGAGAGTGTCGCGCCGCTGCCCGGCATCCCCGACGAGCTGTGGCAGCTGCTGCTGCAGTGCCTGGCCAAGGCGCCCGCCTCCCGGCTGCGCGCCCCGGAGCTCGCCGCCCGGCTGCGCGAGCTGCTGCCCGATCTGGCCGGCATCCCGCCGCTGGACATCGACGAACCGGACGACGAGCAGCCGGAGGACGAGCAGGAGCCGGCCGCCGGGTCCCGGGAGGAGCCGTTCTACCCGTCGGCGGCAGCGGGCGAGGCCACCCCGCCGCGCGGCGCCGTCCCGCTCGTCCAGGGCGCGGCCCCCGACTCCAACCGGGAGACGCACACCAGCATGCGGGTCCCGGGCCCGGACGAGCTCGCGGGCGGCGCACACGGCACGGCCCGGGCCCCGCGCGCCGCCGGTGAGCGCC
>NZ_QUAC01000358.1 GCF_003389455.1 Streptomyces inhibens
CGCGCGCCTGGCGTGCGGTGCTGCCCGCGCTCGCCCGGGAGGCGGTGCCCGCGCTGCTCGCGGCCGGCCGGGCCGCGGAGGCCGCGCAGCTGCTGGCCGGGCTGCCGCAGCCCCAACAGGCCGACGGCCGCTTCCGGTTGCTGACCGCACAGGTCCTGCTCGCCCGGGGAGAGCCGGCCGCGGCCCGCGCGATCTTCGACACCGGCTTCGAGATCGCCGATCTGCGGGAGGGCGACGAGACGCTCAGCGACACCTGGTACGCCATCGCCGAGCGGCTGGTCGCGGACGGCGGGCCGGTCACCGAGGACGTACGCAGCCGGGCCCGGACCGGGCATCCGCTGCCGGAGCGCTACGAGTACCGGATGCGGCCGGTGTAGCCGCGGCCGCCGGCCGGTGCGGCCGCAGCGCCCCCGGCGGGCGGCACCGGCGACAACGCCCCCGTCATACCAGCGGCTTGTCCAGCACCGCCTTGGTGTGGCTGAAGGTGTCGAGCGAGTACTCGCCGTGGTAGCGGCCCATCCCGCTCTCGCCGACCCCGCCGAACGGCAGGTCGGGCGCGGTGAGATGGGCGACCGGCAGCCCGAAGGTGAGCGCGCCGGAGGAGGTCTCGGTGAGCAGCCGCTGCTTGGTTGCGGCCGAGTCGGTGAAGGCGTACAGCGCCAGCGGCTTGTCGCGCTCGTTGATGAAGGCGATCGCCGCGTCCAGGTCGGGCACCGGCACGATCGGCAGGATCGGGCCGAAGATCTCCTCCTGCATCACCGGTGCGTCGGGGGAGACGTCGGCGAGGACGGTGGGCGCCAGATAGCGCGTGGCGCGGTCGTGCGCGCCGCCGACGACGGTGCGGCCGCTGCCGAGGAGGGCGGTCAGGCGGTCGAAGTGCCGCTCGTTGACGATCCGTCCGTATTCGCCGGCGCCGGCCGGGTCGGCTCCGTAGGTGTCGCGCACCGCCTCGGCGAGATACGGCTCGATGGCTCGGGCGGTGTCGCCGATGGCCAGGACGTAGTCGGGCGCGACACAGGTCTGGCCGGCGTTGAGGAACTTGCCGGTCACGATCCGCCGGGCCGCCGCGGCCAGATCCGTGCCCGGGTCGAGCACGACCGGGCTCTTGCCGCCGAGCTCCAGGGTGACCGGTGTCAGATGCCGGGCGGCGGCCGCCATCACGATCCGGCCGACGGCGCCGTTGCCGGTGTAGAAGATGTGGTCGAAGCGCTGCGCCAGCAGGGCGGTGGTCTCGGGGACGGCGCCCTCGACGACGGCCACCGCTTCGGCGTCCAGATGGCGCGACAGCAGCCGGGCCATGGCGGCCGAGGTCGCGGGGGCGAGTTCGCTGGGCTTGACGACGGCGCAGTTGCCCGCGGCCAGCGCGCCGACGAGCGGGGCGAGCGCCAGCTGTAGCGGATAGTTCCACGGGGCGATCACCAGGACGACGCCGAGCGGTTCGCGGACGACCTGCGCGGTCGCCGGGAGCAGCCGCTCGGGAAGCTCCGCGGGCCGCGGCGCCAGCCAGTCGTCGAGCCGGTCCAGGGTGTGGCCGATCTCGTTGAGGGTGAATCCGATCTCGGTGCGGTAGGCCTCCTCGGGACCCTTGCCGAGGTCGGCGGCGAGCGCGGCGACGAGCTCGTCGCTGTGGTCGGTGAGCAGCGTACGCAGGGCTTCGAGCTGGGCGCGCCGCCAGGCGGGGGAGGCGGTGCGGCGGGTGGCGAAGGTGGCGCGGAGCCGGCCGACGACGGCGGCGGCGTCCAGGTCGGTGTCGGTGTCGGTGACGGGGGTGTGAGATGCCATGGCCCCGAGGCTACACGAAACGAAAACATTTCGTTTCGTAATGGCCGGCCGGTAGACTCCCGGTGTGGCCGAACGCACCGAGAGCAACCAGAGCGCACCCGACGAGCGGCAGCCCGCCCGCGGCCGGCCACGGGACGCCGGACGCGACCGGGCCCTGCTGGAGGCCACCGTCCAGGTCCTCCAGGAGAGCGGCTACGGCGGACTGACCACCGCGGCCGTCGCCAAACGGGCGGGGGTCTCCACGGCGACCCTCTACCGCCGCTGGCGCTCCAAGGAAGACCTGGTCGTCGGCACCGCCGTCCGCTGGGCGAGCGACCTCGGCCCACAGCCGGACACCGGCAGCCTCGAAGGCGATCTCGCCTCGCTGCTCCGCGACAAGGCCGAGACGCTGGAGGGCCCCGGCGGCCGGCTGCTGCACGTACTCATCGGCGAGGCCGCGCACAACGAGGCGCTGGCCCGGGTCCTGGACGACGCGATCATCCAGCCGGTCCGCGACCGGGCCGCCACCGTGGTGCGCCGCGCCGTCGACCGCGGCGACATCCCGCCCCTGGAGGACGCGCATGTGCTGGCCGACCTGGTCGTCGGCTCGATGGTCAGCCGCCTCTTCCTGACCCCCGACGCGGCACACCGGGCCGCTCCGGCCACCCCCTCGTCGCCCTCGTCCGGAGCGGCGATGGCCCGCGAACTCCTCCCGTTCCTGCTGCGCGCACTGGGGGCGCAGCCCGGCTGAGGCGGCCCCCGCGTGCCTGCTCACGTTATTTCGGTGACCGTCCGCGCGCCCCGGAATGATTCCGGATCGTCACGCGTTGTGACGGACCATGAAGGCAATCAGCGCGAAGAGCTACGGCGGGCCCGAGGTCCTCGAATACTCCGACCGGCCCGACCCGAAGGTGGGCCCGGACTCGGTCCTGATCCGGGTGAAGGCGGCCGGGGTCAATCCGGTGGACTGGAAGATCCTCGCGGGCTATCTGGATCCCATGATGGAGGCTCACTTCCCGCTCATCCCCGGGTGGGACGTGGCGGGTGTGGTCGAGGCGGTCGGCGCGGACGCCCCCGAGTACGAGATCGGCGCCGAGGTCATGGGCTATGTCCGCAAGGACGAGGTGCAGCACGGCACCTTCGCCGAGCTGGTCGCCGCGCCGGTCCGGACCCTGGCACGCAAGCCGGCCGGTCTGAGCTGGCAGCAGGCCGCCGGGCTGCCGCTCGCGGGACTGACGGCCTATCGGGCGATCAAGCGGGTCGGCACGAAGGCGGGGGAGACGGCGCTGGTGCATGCCGCCGCGGGAGGCGTCGGCTCGCTCGCCGTACAGATCCTGGTGGCCCAGGGCACCCGCGTCATCGGCACGGCCAGTGAGCGCAACCATGACTTCCTGCGGTCCCTGGGCGCCGAGCCGGTCACCTACGGCGACGGTCTCGCCGACCGGGTGCGCGCGCTGGTGCCCGAAGGCATCGATGTGGCCCTGGACTTCGTCGGCGGTGGCGTCGTGGAGGTCTCGCAGCAGCTGCTCAAGGACCGCAGCCGGGTGGCGTCCATCGCCGACGGCGAGGTCACGGAGAAGGGCGGCCACATGGTGTGGGTGCGCCCGGACACCGATGATCTGACCGCGCTCGGAGAGCTCGCGGACGCCGGGAAGCTGACCGTGCCGGTCGCCGCGACCTTCCCGTTGTCCCGGACCGCCGAGGCGTTCCGGGAGAGCATGGCCGGCCGGACCCGCGGCAAGATCGTCCTTGAGGTGTCCTGACGGTGGGCCGGTCCGCATTCACCGACGGGCCCGAGGGGGAGGCGGCTCAGGCCTCCCCACCCTGATTCCGGTCGACGTACTCGAAGACCGAACCGTCCGGGTGGCGGGCCACCAGATTGCGGCCGATCGGCGTCGGCAGTGGACCGGCGATGATGTCCGCGCCGACCGCCGTCAGATCGGCCAGCGCATCGTCCACATCCTTGACGGCGATGGTCGCCGCGATCTTCCGCAGTACCGACAACTCCGCCTCGGGACCGCTCATCAGGAAGAAGCACCCGACGGCCGCGACCGCCACCCCGCCGCGCTGGAAGCGGATCGCCTCGGCGCCGGTCAGCCGTTCGTAGACGTCGATCGCGGCATTGAGATCACCGACGCACACCCGCAATGAGGTCCCCAGAATGTCCATACGGGCAAGCCTAGTTGGGGGGACCGCCGGTACGCGATCACTTCGCCATCATCAGACCGTCCTTCGCCCCGCCCCGTGACAGCACGATGCCCCGGATGCTGTCGCGCGCCTTCGCGTAGTCGCCACGTCCGGGCTGCTCGGCGAGCGCCGCATTGAGGTTCACGACCCTGAACCCGCTGCCGACATCGGTGAGTTGGGGTAGGAACTCCGCCTTGCGGACCGCCCAGCGCCCACCGGGCGCGGTCGACCCGGCGAAGGTGAAGCGGGCCATCGAGCTGGGCGGTCAACTCGCGTGCCAGGGTGCGCTGTTGTTCATCAGGTGGCTGCTGCCACTCGGTGCCCCGGTGGATGCTGACCACCACCACGTCCGCACCGGCCTTACGGGCGGCGCGGGCATCGGCGAGGACCTTGCCCCGGTTGATCGGATTGACCGTCCAGGGCGCGTTGCCGGGCAGTGGGATGCCGTTGGTGCCGTAGGTGTACGAGAGCTGGGCGGCCTTCGCGGGGCCGGCCCGCAGCGGGTCGGTCCGGGCGGCCTCGGCGGCGGGGCGGGCCGAGCCGGTGTGGC
>NZ_QUAC01000363.1 GCF_003389455.1 Streptomyces inhibens
GCAGCGCCGACCGCTTCGCCGGGCGTCGCCGGCCGCGGCCACGGACGGCCTTGCCGGCGCTCGGCCCGTCGACCCGACGGCCGGCGGGCGCGGCGACCGCGGTGGTGATCGGCATGGCCTGCGTCATGGCGTCGGCCACGGCGGCGGCGTCGCCGGCCGCGTCGGGGTGGCCGGAGTCGCGGGTCTCGCCGGAGGAGCCGTCGTCGGACTCGTGCTCACCGGCGAGCGGCTGGTCGGCGTCGTGCCGGCCGGTGTCGTACTGGCCGATGTCGAGCCGGCCGGTGCCGTACCGGGTGCTCTCGTCCCAAGTGGTGCTGTCCCACTGGACGGTGTCTTCCGGGGGCGGGCCGGCCTGTGCCGGGATGCCGGCGATCAGCTGCTGGTCGGTGGTCGACCAGACCGCCGTGGCCTCGTAGCTCGCGGTCTCCTCGACCGCGGTGGCCTGATGGCCGATGGTGCCGTAGGTGGCGGTCGGCTCGTAGGCACCCGTGGTCTCGTAGGCACCGGGCGCCTCATAGGTGCCCGTGGCGTAACTGCCGGTGTCATACCCGCCGGTGGGGAAGCTCCCGGTGTCATAGCCGCCGTGCCCGTAGGAGGTGGCTTCGTACGCGGTCGCCTCGTACCCGGGAGATGCGTACGCGGCCGATTCGTACCCGGCCGAGTCGTATGCGGGCGCTTCCTGCACCGGGGACTCGTAGGCGGTGTGCGCGTACGGGTCGTAACCGGCGGCGGCCGACTGCGGGTCGGCGACGGCGTAGGAGCCGGTGTCGTACGCACCGGTGTCCCACTGCGCCGAGGCGAAGCTGCCGGTGTCGTAGGCGCCGGTGTCATGGCCGTCGCCCGCCGGGTAAGTCCCCATGGCGTACGCATCGGTGCGGTAGCCGCCCGTGTCGTACGCGCCTGCCCCATATGTGCTGTGCGCACCGGTGTCATACATCCCGGTGTCGTATGTGCCGGTGTCGTACATCCCCGTCTCGTACGAGCCGGGGAGCGAACCGAAGAGGGGGTCGCCGTCGCCGTATGCGGTGCTGACGGTCGGGGACTGCTGCTGCCCGTAGGAGTCGTAGGCCGGATAGTGCGCATACGAGGCGTCGGAAGTGGAGCCGGTCGGAGGCTGGGCCCCCGAGGGGTGACGGTCGTTCACCAACTTCTCTTTCGCCTCGGCAGCAGGAGAATTAGCGGCGACTGTACCCGGCAGTACGCGACGGCGACAATCTTCCACGGGTTTTGGGCTCGGCGAGACCGGGCATTTGGCCGCCTTTCGGTGGCCCGCATGCGAGTTCTTGGCACCTCGTTCGAAGAATGTTCGAGCGCACGTCAAGATCGTGCCGTCTGCGCGACACGGTTTCGGCGTCGCGGGAGGGCGAGTGGGGCCGGTGACGCGGACCGGGGGTCAGGCCACCGAGATGGCGTCCGCGGCCCCTTCCGCCGCCTCCGCCGAGGCCAGCGCTTCCCGTATTCCGGCCGCGACCGTGCCGTTGACCGGTAGGGCGAGATGTCCGACCCCGGCGACCTGCACGTTGTACGCGATCAAATCCGGGTGATCGATTCTGGCCGTAGTGGCCGGAACCATCACCTGGTCCTCCTCGCTCCAGAAAGCGACGAACTGCGTGCGGCAATTCGGTGCCGGGAGCGACAACTCCGCTATCACCTCGGAATCGGGGCGCATCTGGCGGACGATCGGGTGCGCCGACATCAGGGGCGCGATGCGGGTGCCGGAGTGCGGGGTGCCGAGCGTGATCACCGTACGGACGCGGGTGTCGCCGCCGAGCCGCTGCACGTAGTAACGGGCGATGAGCCCGCCGAGGCTGTGGCCCACGATGTCCACCCGGCGATGACCGGTCCGCACGCACACCTCCTCCACATGGCGGCTCAGCAACTCGGCAGCCTTACGGAGATCGCAGGTCAGCGGGGAGTAGTTGAGCGCCTCGACGCGGCGCCAGCCGTGCCGGTGCAGCGAGCGGCGCAGCAGCATGAAGACCGAGCGGTTGTCGATGAAGCCGTGGAGCAGAAGGACGGGCGGATGGGCCCGGCCCTCGGTCGGGAGAAGCGGCGGGAGGTCGGGGGCGGCGGGCCCGGTCGGCGACGACGGAGGGCCCGCCGCGGCGGGCCCTCCTGTGGGCCGTGGCACGGGTCGTTCCTGGGAGATACCGGTCGGGTAGAGGAGGAGATGGCCGGCGAGGACCGCCAGGTCCACGACGGTGCTGCGGAGGAAGAGGGAAGAGGTGCGGGTGGGGAGCAGGCGCGCGCACTGAAGGGGTGCGGCGAGCATGCGCGCGACCAGAAGCGGTGCGGAGAGAAAAGGCAGGGCCTGCATGGCCGACCTCCCGAACGGCACGCGGGAGGCGGCTGCGACCCCCGTGTGCCCTCGTGGGAAGCCATGAGCGGCGACGGCAGGCATGCGGCGTGCCCGCCCTGATGCGCGCCCGGCGGCGCGGTGGCCCTACTGCGGCTCCCCGTGCGCCCGGCCCGCGCGCACGCAACCACCCGGCCACGGCGGCACGACACGCGGAACGCGGCGCGTAGCGAACGTGTCCCATGTGTGATTTCCCCCTCCCCGGATGTCACGAAACGGCTGGCGTGCGCGATGCTGGCGATAACGTTCGTTCACGCTCGTGGCCGCCGGATCGCGGTCGCGCGATCGATTGTCGGCTCGGCGGCACCACCGTGCCGTGCATGGCTTGGAGGCAGTGATGAGTGTGGCTCGGCAGGACGGGGCGCAAGCGGGGAGCCAGGGCGCGGCAGGCAGGTCGGGGCCGATCCGTGTGGTGGTGGCCAAGCCGGGGCTGGACGGGCACGACCGGGGCGCCAAGGTCATCGCACGGGCGCTGCGCGACGCCGGTATGGAGGTGATCTACACCGGGCTGCACCAGACCCCGGAGCAGATCGTCGACACCGCGATCCAGGAGGACGCCGACGCGATCGGGCTGTCCATCCTCTCCGGCGCGCACAACACCCTCTTCGCGAAGGTCATCGCCCTCCTTGAGGAGCGGGACGCGGCGGACATCAAGGTCTTCGGCGGCGGCATCATCCCCGAGGCGGACATCCCCCCGCTCAAGGAACTGGGTGTCGCGGAGATCTTCACGCCGGGCGCGACCACCGCCTCGATCGTGGAGTGGGTCCATGCGAATGTGCGCTCGCTGGCGGTCTGAGACGCCGGGGAGCAGATAGCCGGGGACGGCCGGGGCGCGGAGGGTCATGGCGCGGTCCGGCCGCCGGGCGCAGGGGTGAGTTCGGCACGCATCGTGGCGCGTAGCCGGAGTGTGCCGACCAGGCGCTGGAACGCCTCGGACCAGTAGCCGCCGGAGCCCGGTGAGGCGCCCTCCGGCTCGTCCGTGACCGCGGTGAGCATGTCGAGACGGTCCGCCGCCGCCGGGTCCAGGCAGCGCTCGGCCAGGCCCATCACTCCGCTGAAGCTCCAGGGATAGCTGCCCGCGTCCCGGGCGATGTCCAGGGCGTCGACGACGGAGCGGCCCAGCGGCTCGGCCCAGGGGACCGCGCACACGCCGAGCATCCGGAAGGCGTCCGAGAGGCCGTGCGCGGCGATGAACTCCGCCACCCACCCGGCCCGTTCGTCATCGGGCAGCACGGTCAGCAGCTTCGTCAGGTCCCGGGTCGAGCCGGCCGGCGCGACCTCGGCGGCATGGGACGGCGCGCCCGGCGCGCCCAGCAGCGCCCTTGCCCAGTCGGCGTTCCGCTGGCGTACGGCGGCGCGGGACCAGGCGTCGTGCAGCTCGGTCCGCCAGTCGTCGGCCACCGGGAGCGCGACGATCGCCGCCGGATCGCGGCCCGCGAACCGTTCGTGCCAGCCTTCGAGCGGTGCCGCCTCCACCAACTGGCCCAGCCACCAGGACCGTTCGCCCCGTCCGGACGGCGGCTTGGGAGTGACGCCGTCCCGCTGCATCCCCGCGTCGCACTCGTGCGGCGCCTCGACGACGATCGCCGCCGGGTCGGCCGTGCGGTCCAGGCCGATGCACGTACGGGCACGCCGGGCCATACGGGCCGCGAGCGCGGAGCCGGGCAGCGCGGAGAGCAGCTCGGCGGCCGTGGCGCGGACATTGCGGCTGCGGTCGGACAGCGCCTGTTCGAGGAAGGGTTCATCGGCCGCCGAGAGGCCCTCGCGCAGCGAGTCGAGGAACATCAGACGGTCCTCGGCCCGCTCCGTGGACCACGTCGTGACCAGCAGCGCCAGGCCGGCCCGCGGATCGCGGCGGCGCAGCGCCGTCAGCAGCGCGACCCGTTCGGCGAACAGGCCCTCCTCCCACCGGAGCCGTACCTCCTCGGGGTCGTCGGCACCGGGCGGTGCGGCCGGGCCTCCGATCCCGCGGAGCGCGAACTTCCATTCGTCGTTGAGCCGCGCCAGCCACACGGCGCGCGGTCCCGCCAGGGCGAGCGCGGCGGGCCGCAGGTCCGTACGGGCCCGGGCGGCGTCGAGCAGCGCGGGCAGCAGCGCCTCCGGGGCGCGATAGCCGTACCCCTCGGCGGCGGCCAGCCACTGGGGCAGCAGCTCGGTGAGGTCGGGGGTCGTGCCGCGGCGGCTGCCGCCTGCGGC
>NZ_QUAC01000359.1 GCF_003389455.1 Streptomyces inhibens
AGCCCCCCACCGGCGGGCGGGCGGCGCGCCGGGCGGCCGCCGGCCGTACCGCGACGGCGTCGGCATCGGGTCCGGCGAGCCGCCGTAAGCGCAAGCCGAAGAAGTCCGGGAAGAAGAAGGCGCTGTACTGGACGGCCGGCGTGGTCGGCTTTGTCCTCGTTGTCGGCTGCGGTGGTGCGTACTACCTCTACCAGCAGCTGGACGGGAACATCTCCAAGGTCGACGTCGGCGTCGAGAACGACGCGGTGTCCGACGGCCCGGTGAACCTCCTGATCATCGGGACGGACGCGCGCTCCGGGAAGGGCAACTCGGGATACGGCGACTCCGGCAGCGTCGGGCACGCGGACACCACGATCCTGATGCACATCTCCAAGGACCGGTCGAACGCCACCGCGCTGAGCATCCCGCGCGACCTGATCACCGACATCCCCAACTGCCCGACGAAGCAGAAGGACGGCTCGAAGAAGGTCATCCCCGGTGAGCACGGGGTGCGCTTCAACACCAGCCTGGGCCAGGAGGGCCGGGACCCCGGCTGCACCTGGCGCACCGTGGAGAAGCTGACCGGGCTGAAGATCAACCACTTCATGATGGCCGACTTCAACGCGGTCAAGGAGCTGTCCGAAGCGGTGGACGGCGTCGAGGTCTGCGCCGCCAAGGACATCGACGACCCCAAGTCGCACCTGAAGTTGAAGGCCGGCCGGCACACCGTCAAGGGCGAGCAGGCGCTGGCGTTCGTCCGCACCCGGCACGCCATCGGATTCGGCAGCGACCTGGACCGGATCAAGATGCAGCAGCAGTTCCTCAGCTCGCTGATCCGCAAGCTGAAGTCCAGCGCCTTCTCCAGCCCCGGCAAGCTCTACGACGTCAGCCAGGCGGCGACCAGGGCGCTCACCGTCGACACCGGTATCGGTACGGCGGGCAAGCTGCTGGACTTCGGCAACGACCTCAAGAAGGTCGACATCGACAAGGTCACCTTCGCCACGGTGCCGGTGCTGGACAACCCCAACGACAAGGCCACCGTCATCCTGGACCAGGCCAAGGCGGACCCGCTGTTCGCGATGGTGCGGGCCGACCACACCCTGGCCAAGCACAAGAAGAGCAAGGGCAAGAGCTCCGGCCCGGCCAAGAAGGCGCCGCCCGAGCTCGTGCGGGTCGATGTCACCAACGGCGGCGGGCCGATCGGCTCGGCGCAGGAGACCGTGGACTGGCTGCAGAACAACAAGGGCGCCAAGCTCTCCACCAACGCCGGCAACGCCCCGGCCAAGCTGGCCGCCACCCGCCTTGAGTACGCCCCCAACCAGGCCGACCAGGCCGCCACTCTCGCCGACTGGATGGGCCTGCCCAAGAGTGCGCTGAAGAAGTCGTCGCAGGACGCCGGCGACCGGGTCCCGATGAAGCTCGTCCTCGGCAAGGACTTCAAGGCACCCGGCACCCCGATCGAGGCACCGACGGAAACCCCGGACGGGGTGCAGAACGTCAATGCCGATGACAAGAACGTCTGCGCGAAGTGATCTGAGCGGGATCCGGCCGCCCTGCCAAGGCGCCGAGCGCACCACCGAACTGACAACGGGGAGAGGGCCGAATGCGGCAGAGCAGTGTGCGTGGTGACCGATCACGCCGGCGGCGCCAGCCGGACGCACAGCAGCTGGGCTGGGACGACAGCATGTACGAGGACAAGGGGCTGCCGCCGGACGCGCCCGGCTGGACGCCCCCCGAAGGCGGCGTTGTGCCCGCCGAAGGGAGCGCTGTGCCCGCCGAAGGGAGCGCTGTGCCCGCCGAAGGGAGCGCTGTGCCCGCCGAAGGCGACGGTGAGGCGCCGGCCGACGGCGGCCGTCGCAAAGGGGGGCGGCCGCGTCGCCGCAAGGGCCGCAAGGTGCTGCGCTGGACCGCCCTCACCCTCGCCGTCGTCATAGTGGGCGGCGCGGGCGCCGGCTACTGGTACTACGAGCACCTCAACGCCAACCTCCGCAAGGCCCCCCGCTCGCTGGGCGGTGGCGGCCTGAAGAAGCCGGACCCCAACGCGTTCGGCCAGAGCCCGCTGAACATCCTGCTGCTCGGCTCCGACGGCCGGAACAGCAAGGAGAACATCAAGCTCGGCGGCGCCCGCCAGGACGCGGACCGCAAGCCGCTCGCCGACGTCCAGATGCTGGTGCATGTCTCCGCCGACCGCAGCAGCATGTCGGTGATCTCCATCCCGCGGGACACCCGGGTGACGATCCCCCAGTGCACCGACCCTAAGACCCACGAGGTCTTTCCGCAGACCACCGCGGCCATCAACGAGTCGCTCCAGCACGGCGGTCCGGGCTGCACGCTCGCCACCTGGCAGGAGCTGACCGGCGTCTATATCGACCACTTCATGATGGTCGACTTCTCCGGCGTGGTGGACATGGCGGACGCCATCGGCGGTGTCCCGGTCTGCGTCGACAAGAACGTCTACTCGCACGACAGCAAGGGCCACGGCAGCGGGCTGCGGATGAAGGAGGGCACCCACCCCGTCAAGGGCGTCCAGGCGCTCCAATGGCTGCGCACCCGCTACGGCTTCGAGGACAACACCGACATCGGCCGGGCCAAGGCCCAGCACATGTACATGAACTCGATGGTCCGTCAGCTGAAGAAGGACGCCAAGCTCACCAACCCGGGGGAGCTGCGTGACCTGGCGGAGGCCGCGACCAATGCGCTGACCGTCGACGACGGCCTCGACACCGTCAAGAAGCTCTACGACCTGGGCGGTGACCTCAGCCGGGTGCCGACCAAGCGCATCACGATGGTGACCATGCCCTGGCAGTACGGGCCCGGCGAGCGGTATGTCATGCCCAAGCCCGGCGACGCGGAGGAGACCTTCGCGATGCTGCGCAACGACACCGCGCTGGACGGCAAGGACAAGAAGAAGAAGCCGACGCCGGACCCCAAGGCGTCAACTCCCAAGGACCAGCTGAAAGTTGTGGTGCAGAACGGCACCAACAGCACGGTGACCGGACCGGTCTCCGGCCGCGCCTCCGTCATCCAGCAGCAGCTGGCCGGCCTCGGCTACACCTCGGCCGGCACCGACTCGGCGCTCACCACACAGGCCGACACCACCCTCACGTACCGGGACAAGGGCCAGCGGGGCGACGCGCTGGCACTGGCCAAGGCGCTCGGTCTGCCCAAGGACGCGGTCCGGGAGTCGAGTTCGGCCACCGGGATGCGGCTGGTGGTCGGCAACGACTGGCGCAGCGGGTCGGCGTACCCGAAGTCCGGCGACAAGAAGGGCGCCGACAAGGCCCCGGACAGCGCGGACGCGCTCAACGGCGAGGACACCAAGGCCTGTATGAAGGTGAATCCGCAGTACACGTTCTAGACGGGGAGGCCCGGGCCGGATGCGGCCCGGGCCGACCGGTCTATTCGGCGCCGGTCGCCGGGTTCAGCACCGCCGGGCGGCGGCTGGCGATGACCTTCTTGGCGAGCGAGCGGGGGCTGGTCAGGAAGCCGACGCCCCAGGACATGTGCATGGTGGCGAGGGCCACCGGGATCTGGGCGCGTGCCTTCAGGGGCAGGCCCTTGCCGGCCGGGACCGAGCCCGCCGCTATCGCGGCGAGGTAGCCGGCCGGGACGACGAAGCCCCAGGGGGTGACCGCCGCGCCGACCACCAGGCCCGCCGCGAGGGCGCACACCGCGGTCGGCGGCGCGAGATAGCGCAGATTGATCGAGCCGGCGTGGTAGCGGGCGACGACATGGCGCCACTTGCCGTAGTCCTTGTACTGCTTGGCCAGCGCCTTGATGCTCGGCCGCGGGCGGTACTGCACCTTCAGCTCCGGCGAGAACCAGATCTGGCCGCCGGCCTCGCGGATACGGAAGTTCAGCTCCCAGTCCTGGGCGCGGATGAACTCCTCGTTGTAGCCGCCCTGCTGCTCCAGCGCCTCGCGCCGGAACACCCCGAGGTAGACGGTCTCGGCGGGGCCGGCCTGGCCGCCCGTGTGGAAGGCGGCATTGCCGACGCCGATCTTGGAGGTCATCGCGGCCGCGACCGCGTCCTCCCAGGCGTTCTCGCCCTCGGCGTGCATGATGCCGCCGACGTTCGCCGCGCCGGTCTCCTCCAGGAGGCGCACGGCGGTGGCGATGTAGTTCGGCGAGAGCATGCCGTGGCCGTCGACGCGGACCACGATCGGATGCCGGGACGCCTTGATCGCGGCGTTCAGCGCCGCGGGGGTACGGCCGGTGGGGTTGGGCACGGTGTGCACCCGGGCGTCTTCGGCGACCAGCTCGGCGGCGATCTCGTCCGTACGGTCCGTGGACGGGCCGAGGGCGATCACCACCTCCATCTCGCCGGCGTACTCCTGCTCCAGGATGTGCCGGACGGAATTGCGCAGGTGACGTTCCTCATTGAGCACCGGCATGATCACGGAGACGGCCGGGGGCTGCTGCTGCGGCATGGTTCCTCGGGGGTACGGCCCGTGGCGAGCCGCCAGCGACGGCAGCGCCCGCCGGGGGACTGCAGGATCGCGCCTCACGTTACCGCGAATGGGGGACGCGCTCGGACGCAGCCGGGTGGCCGGGCGGCCGATGCCCGGCGTGTGGTGCTTTGCAGGAGATCGTATTGACCTACGGTGTTCCCGCCCGCTTCGTCCCCACCCGTCCCCTCCCCCGTCCGTGACCCGCTCCCCGACGGGCGCCGATCACGCCCGTCCAGCCGCGGAGGTGTCCCCCGTGACCGCGCCGTTCCGCTCCCCCCGCCCGGCCCGCCGCCGGGCCGCCCGGCCCGCCGTGCGCCGGCGGCC
>NZ_QUAC01000357.1 GCF_003389455.1 Streptomyces inhibens
ACGCCGCCGGCCGCCCGGGTGGTCGCGGGCGCCGGGGCCGGCCCCGTACGCGCTGCCCTGGGCGGCCGCCGGGGTGGTGGCGGTGGGTCTTGCGCTCCACCTGGCGGTGGGCCGACGCTCCCGGGTTGCGGCGGGCGTGAGTACCCTTGGCTGTTATGAGCACTCTTGAGCCCGAGCGCGGGGCAGGTACGGGGACCCTCGTAGAGCCGACACCGCAGGTGTCGCACGGCGACGGCGACCACGAGCGCTTCGCCCACTATGTCCAGAAAGACAAGATCATGGCGAGCGCGCTCGACGGCACCCCCGTCGTGGCGCTGTGCGGCAAGGTCTGGGTCCCGGGTCGTGACCCGAAGAAGTACCCGGTCTGCCCCATGTGCAAGGAGATCTTCGAGTCCATGGGCGCCGGTGGCGACAAGGACAAGGGTGGCAAGGACGGCGGCAAGAAGTAGCGGCCGCGGGTCGTAGCGCCCAGCAGAACAGCAACAGCACAAGCCGCATGATCCGGCCATCGGCCGTGCGGTAGCGGTCCCCCGCCTTGGGCCCGGGCCCGGCTCCCTCGTGGAGCCGGGCCCGTCGTCGTTCCCGGAGCGGGGCACCGCCATGCGTTCCGGGGTGGGGCCGGTATGCGTTCCGGGGCGGGGTGGGCGGCCGACGACCCCTCGTCCGGGCGTACAACCGCTCTTGATCTCCTGGGAATTGTGCGGGTCCGGCTCTTCCGGGAGGTCGGCAACGCCCAAGCAGAAGGTCTTCAAGCCGGACGAGAACGACCGGGGCGGGATCATGGCAGCATCGACCGTGATGACCATCCCCGTGCTGGTCTTCTTCGTACTCGTACAGCGCCGACTGGTTTCGGGCCTGGGCGGCGCGGTGAAGGACTGACGGCATGCCGGAAACAGACCCCCACACGGGACCGGGCGGTGGCCTGATCCCGGCGCCGCTGAGCATCGACGGGCCCCACCGCGGCGCCGTCCAACTCGGCAAACGGACCGCGCTGGCGGCGGCGCCCGGCACCGAGGACACCGCGCACTGGCTGCGCACCACCCTCGGCGCGGCCTTCGGCCTGCCGCTGCCCCCCGGCTCCGCCGAGGCGACCGACACCCTCGCCCTCGCCCTCGATCCGGCCCTCCCCGCGGAGGGCTACCGGCTGGAGGCCGACCCCCGTTGGGGCGTACGGATCGCCGGCGGCGGCCCGGCCGGTGTCTTCTGGGGGGCACAGACACTGCGTCAGCTGCTCGGCCCGCACGCCTTCCGCCGGGCTCCGCTCGCACCGGGGCGCGCGGTCGTCCTGCCGCAGCTGACCATTGAGGACGGCCCCCGCTTCGCCTGGCGCGGCATGCTGCTCGACGTCGCACGCCACTTCCTGCCCAAGGACGGCGTGCTGCGCTGTCTCGACCTGCTGGCCGCCCACAAGCTCAATGTGCTGCACCTCCACCTCACCGACGACCAGGGCTGGCGTATCGAGATCGCGCGCTACCCGAAACTGACCGAAATCGGCGGCTGGCGGGAGCGCACCAAGCGCGGACACCGCGCCTCCCCGCTCTGGGACGAGCGCCCGCACGGCGGCTACTACACCCACGACGACATCCGCGAGATCGTCGCCTACGCCGCCCAGCGGCATATCACCGTCGTCCCCGAGATCGACATCCCCGGACACTCACAGGCCGCCATCGCCGCGTACCCCGAACTCGGCAACACCGACGTCATCGACACCACCTCCCTGAAGGTCTGGGACACCTGGGGCGTCAACCCCAACGTACTGGCACCCACCGACAACACCCTGCGGTTCTACGAGCACGTCCTGGAGGAGGTCCTCGACCTGTTCCCCTCGCCGTTCGTCCACATCGGCGGCGACGAATGCCCCAAGGAGCAGTGGCAGGCGTCCGCCACCGCCCAGGCGCGGATCGCCGAACTGTCGCTGGCCGACGAGAACGCGCTGCAGAGCTGGTTCATCCGGCACTTCGACCGCTGGCTCGCCGACCGCGGTCGGCGGCTGATCGGCTGGGACGAAATCCTGGAGGGCGGACTGGCGGAGGGCGCCGCGGTCTCCTCCTGGCGCGGCTACGCGGGCGGGATCGCCGCCGCCAAATCCGGCCACGACGTCGTCATGTGCCCCGAACAGCAGGTCTATCTGGACCACCGTCAGCACGCCGCCCCGGACGAACCGGTGCCCATCGGCTTCGTACGCACCCTGGAGGACGTCTACCGCTTCGAGCCGGTCCCACCGGAGTTGACGGCCGAACAGGCCACCCACGTCCTGGGCACCCAGGCCAACGCCTGGACCGAGGTCATGGACGATCAACAGCGCCTCGACTACCAGGTCTTCCCGCGGCTGGCGGCCTTCGCCGAGGTCGCCTGGTCGCGGTTGCCGGCGCCGGCCGAGCGCGACTACCAGGGCTTCACCCGGCGGATGGCCGCCCACTACGCCCGCCTCGACGCGCTCGGCGTCGCCTACCGCCCGCCCGGCGGCCCCCGTCCCTGGCAGAAACGCCCCGGTGTGCTCGGACGCCCGATCGACGGGGCGCCCCCAAACGTGTGAGCCCCGGTGCAAGGTGGGCGCTCGTGCGGCCGGACCCTGGGACGGTGGTGGGTACGGCGGTTCCCTCCCCGCACCGCCGTACCGAGCACCGCCGTACCCACGGTGGGTGTCCCTCCGGACGCCCGCCGTACGCGCCTTGCCCGCGAGCCGCACCGAAGTCCCCGCTCACCGGCGGTGGCGGACGAAACCGGACCAGCACCCCTGTTCGGGACGGATCGTCGCTTCGTGGACCCTCGCGCCGACGGCCCGGGAAGATGTGCCAGAGTTGCCACGTCCGGGCAGTGAGCACGTACCGTACGGCGGAGCGGAACTGCCGGGACACCGGGGAAGGGGCAGCTGGCTTGACCACGCACGCACCGCACGCGTCGCACACGGTGACGTTGCCGGCCTCGCTGGACGAGGCGGTGGCGGCGCTCACCGCCATGCCCGCCGCCGTGCCCGTCGCGGGCGGCACCGATCTCATGGCGGCGGTCAACGCCGGACTCCTCAGACCCGCAGCCCTGGTGGGCCTCGGCCGGATCAGCGAGATCCGCGGCTGGCAGTACCTGGACGGCCATGCGCTGCTCGGCGCCGGCCTCACCCTCGCCCGTATGGGACGCCCCGACTTCGCCGCCCTGATCCCCGGCCTGGCCGCCGCCGCCCGCGCGGCCGGCCCGCCGCAGATCCGTAACGCCGGCACCCTCGGCGGCAACATCGTGACCTCCGCCCCCACGGGCGACACCCTCCCGGTGCTCGCCGCCCTGGAGGCCACGGTGATCATCGCCGGCCCCGCGGGCGCCCGCCGCGAGATCCCGGTCAGCCACCTGCTGGCCGGCCGGGAGATGCTGCACCCCGGCGAACTCGTCGGCTTCGTACGGGTGCCGCTGCTGCACGCCCCACAGACCTTCCTCAAGGCCACCGGCCGCACCGGCCCCGGCCGGGCCACCGCCTCCGTGGCGCTGGTCCTGGACCCGGCCAGGCGCGGTGTGCGCTGCGCGGTCGGCGCGGTCGCCGCCATGCCGCTGCGGCCCCTGGAGGCCGAGCAGTGGGTGGCCTCGCTCATCGACTGGGACGGCGAACGCGGCCTGGTACCCGAGGCGCTGACCGCCTTCGGTGACTATGTCGCCGCCGCCTGCATCCCCGACCCGGCGCCGCCGGAGGACGGTTCGGAACCGGCGACCCTGCCGCCGGCCGCACTGCACCTGCGCCGTACGGTCGCAGCCCTGGCCCGCCGCGCTCTTGGGAGGGCGCTCTCGTGAGCAACCCAGACCACCGCAATCCGCAGCAGCCGTACCCCGATCAGGGGTGGCAGCCGCTGCCGCAGGGCGGCGAGTACGAGTCGGAGGCGACCGCCTTCGTCCAGCTTCCGGAGGGTTTCACCACCGGTGTCTACGGTGGCCGGACGCCCGGATACGCCACCCCGGGCGCCGACCCGCTCGCCGCGCCCGGCCACGGCTACACCCCGCCGGCCTCCTTCACCCCGCACGCCGCCGCGCCGTCGGTGCCCGCCGCGGGCACCGACCCGGCGGCCACCGGCCAGTGGACGATGCCGTTCGCGGACCCCTCGGCCGGCTATGCGGACCCGGCGGTCGGATACCCGGCCCAGGGCGACCCGTCGGCCCACCAGGGCCCGTCCGCGCTCTACCAGGGCGGCGCGCCCGAGTCGGCACGCCCCTGGGGCGGCGACCAGGTGGACTGGCCCGTCGCCGGCAGCGCGGAAGCGGGCGGCGGCGGAGCCTGGTCGGTCCCCGCCGCGGCGGACGACGGCCTTGAGGAGTCCGGCGAGTATCTGGTCGGCGACGACGGACTGACGGGGCATACGGGATTCACCGGCGGCCACCCGGGGCATTCCGGCCATCCGGGGCATCCGGGCCTTACGGGGCCGGGCGGCGCCGCTGCTTACCAGGGCGGCGGCTACCAGGGCGCCGGCGCGTACGACGGCTCCGGCAGCGCCGTGGACGCCGAGGAGGCCACCCGGACCGGGCACTGGAACTTCACCGCCGGACTGAGCGCCACGAGCGGGGCGCAGACGCACGCCACGGGGGCCCAGGAGGCCCCGCACGGCGGTGCGACGGCCGATCCCTTCGGCGGCCCCATGGGCGACCCGTACGCGCGCGAGAGCGGCTTCCCCGCCCATGGCGCCGAGCCGGGCGGCGAACTGCCCGGCGACGGTGGCCTGTCGGGCGCCGACCCGTACGGGACGGGCGCGGGCGGCTCGGACGACGCGGGCGCCGGTGCGACCGGGCACTGGTCGCTGCCGGCCGACGCGCTGGCGCAGTGGCCGCCGGC
>NZ_QUAC01000360.1 GCF_003389455.1 Streptomyces inhibens
CGCCGCGGGGCCGCCGCACGGCCCGTCCGTGGCGCGCGCCGCGGCCCGCGCGGTCCTGGAGGACGCCGCCCGCCTCGACCCGCCGCTCGTGCTCGACTACCTGGCCCTGGTCGACCCGTCCGACTTCACCGAGATCCCGGACGCGTACGAGGGCGAGGCGATCCTCGCGGTCGCCGCCAAGGTCGGCACCACACGGCTCATCGACAACATCCGTCTCACCTTCGGCGCCCCGCGCCCGGAAACGACGGACCACCGGAGCGCGACGGCCACCGACGCATCCACTACGGAAGCCACCTCCTCCGGCGCCACCTCCCCCGGCGCACCCACCACCCCTCAAGGCCCCCTCGGAGCGACCCGATGACCGCCACCGGAACCACCACCGGCCCCGGCCCCGTATCAGGCACCGGCATACGCCTGAACGCCCCCGCCCCCGGTTGGTCCATCGAAGCGGATGTCGTCGTCGTGGGCTCGGGGGTGGCCGGGCTGACCGCCGCGCTGCGCTGCGCCGCGGCCGGCCGTCGGACCGTCGTCGTCACCAAGGCCCGCCTCGACGACGGCTCCACCCGTTGGGCGCAGGGCGGTATCGCGGCGGCCCTCGGCGACGGCGACACCCCGGAGCAGCATCTGGCCGACACCCTCGTCGCGGGCGCCGGACTGTGCGACGAGACGGCCGTACGCGCCCTGGTCACCGAAGGCCCGGACGCCGTGCACCGGCTGATCCGGACCGGCGCGCGCTTCGACACCACGCCCGGCAGCGACGAGATAGCGCTCACCCGCGAGGGCGGCCACCACCGCCGCCGTATCGCGCACGCCGGCGGCGACGCCACCGGTGCCGAGATCTCCCGCGCGCTCGTCGAAGCGGTCCGCGCCGCCGGGCTGCGCACCATCGAGAACGCGCTCGTCCTCGACCTGCTCACGGACGCCGACGGCCGTACGTCCGGCGTCACCCTGCACGTCATGGGGGAGGGCCAGCACGACGGGGTGGGGGCCGTGCACGCCCCGGCCGTGGTGCTCGCCACCGGAGGCATGGGGCAGGTCTTCTCCGCGACCACCAACCCGGCCGTCTCCACCGGCGACGGGGTCGCCCTGGCGCTGCGCGCCGGCGCTGAGATCTCCGACCTGGAATTCGTCCAATTCCACCCCACCGTCCTGTATTTGGGCCCGGAAGCGGAGGGCCAGCAGCCGCTGATCTCCGAGGCCGTACGGGGCGAGGGCGCGCATCTCGTCGACGCCGACGGCACCCGCTTCATGGCCGGCATGCATGAGCTCGCCGAGCTGGCGCCCCGCGACATCGTGGCCAAAGCGATCATGCGCCGGGCGCACGAACAGGGCGTCGGGCACATGTATTTGGACGGCCGGCACTTCGGTGCCCAGATGTGGGAGAGCCGTTTCCCGACCATCCTCGCGGCCTGCCGCAGCCATGGCATCGACCCGGTCACCGAGCCGATACCGGTCGCCCCGGCCGCGCACTACGCCTCCGGCGGCGTACGCACCGATCTGCGCGGCCGCACCACGGTCCCCGGCCTGTACGCGTGCGGCGAGGTCGCCTGCACCGGCGTCCACGGCGCCAACCGGCTCGCCTCCAACTCCCTCCTGGAGGGCCTGGTCTTCGCGGAGCGGATCGCCTCGGACATCGCCGCCTCGGACATCGCCGCCCCCGGCAGTGCCGACGGCGGCGAGCCGGAGACCTCGGCGCGCCCCACCGGGGCAGCCACCGTGTCCGGCCCCCGCACCACCCTCCCGCTCCTCGCCCCCGAGACCCGCACGGCCGTCCAGCGGATCATGACCGCCGGTGCCGGTGTGCTGCGCAGCGCCGAGAGCCTGGCCCGGGCCGCCGCCGAACTGGACGGCATCCACCGCGAGGCGAGCGCGGCGGCCGGCCAGGACGGCGCCCCCGCCCCCGGCACCGACCGCAAGGCCCCCGAACCCGGCGTGGAGGCCTGGGAGGCCACCAACCTCCTGTGTGTCGCCCGTGTTCTGGTCGCCGCCGCGCAGCGTCGCGAGGAGACCCGCGGCTGCCATTGGCGCGAGGACCACCCGGACCGGGACGATGCCTCCTGGCGCCGGCACTTCCGCATCACCCTGGACGCGGACCGCGCGCTGAGCATCCGGACCACGGAGACCGCCGACTTCCCGTCGACGGCCACCCCGTAACCAGCGATCCACCGCCCGCCAAGACAGACCGACCCCACCCCCACCCCGAATACGGAGCCCATCCCGTGAGCAGCACCTCCGACGACCTCCCCCTCCTCCAGATCGGCGGGCCCACCGGCGGCGCCCCCACCGGCGGAGGCTGCGGCGACGCCTGCGGCTGCGCCGGCGACGACGGCTCGTACGAGATCGACCCGCTGACCTGCGGCCTCGACCCCGACCTGGCCGCGCTCCTGGTGAACGCCGGGCTCGACCCCGTACAGGTCGAGGACATCGCCCATCTCGCCGTCGAGGAGGACCTCGACCAGGGCGTGGACGTCACGACCGTGGCGACCGTCCCCGAAGACGCGGTCGCCACCGGCGACTTCACCGCCCGTGAGGCCGGTACGGTCGCCGGGCTGCGGATCGCCGAGGCGGTGCTGTCCATCGTCTGCACCGACGAGTTCGCGGTCGAGCGCCACGTCGAGGACGGCGACCGGGTCGAGGCCGGCACCAAACTGCTGAGCGTCACCACCCGCACCCGCGATCTGCTCACCGCCGAGCGCAGCGCGCTGAACATCCTGTGCCGGCTCTCGGGCATCGCGACCACGACCCGGGCCTGGGCCGATGTCCTGGAGGGAACGAAGACCGAGGTGCGGGACACCCGTAAGACGACGCCGGGGCTGCGCGCCCTGGAGAAGTTCGCGGTGCGCTGCGGTGGCGGCGTCAACCACCGGATGTCGCTGTCGGACGCGGCGCTGATCAAGGACAACCACGTGGTCGCGGCGGGCGGCGTGGCCGCGGCGTTCACGGCCGTACGGAACGAGTTCCCCGGTCTGGCGATCGAGGTGGAGGTCGACCGGATCGACCAGATCCCGCCGATCCTCGCCGAGGGCGCCGATCTGATCCTGCTGGACAACTTCACCCCCGAGCAGACCCGGGAGGCCGTGGAACTGGTCGCCGGGCGCGCGATGCTGGAGTCGTCGGGCCGGCTGACCCTGGACAACGCCCGGACGTACGCCGAGACCGGCGTCGACTACCTGGCGGTGGGCGCGCTCACGCACTCCTCCCCGATCCTCGACATCGGCCTCGATCTGCGCGAGGACGAGGGCCAGGACGCCGATCTGCCCGAGGACCGCTGACCGCCATGCTGCTGACCATCGACGTAGGCCCACCCGTGGCCCCACCCACCACCCCAGGCGAGCCCTTCGTGCGTGATGTGAACCGGAGGCGGTGCGGAGCATGCTCCTGACCATCGACGTAGGAAATACCCACACCGTGCTCGGCCTCTTCGACGGTGAGGAGATCGTCGAGCACTGGCGGATCTCCACCGACGCCCGCCGCACCGCCGACGAGCTCGCCGTCCTCCTCCAGGGCCTGATGGGGATGCACCCGCTGCTCGGCGACGACCTGGGCGACGGCATCGAGGGCATCTCCATCTGCTCTACGGTGCCCTCCGTTTTGCACGAGCTGCGCGAGGTCACCCGCCGCTACTACGGGGACGTACCCGCCGTCCTGGTGGAGCCGGGCGTCAAGACGGGTGTGCCGATCCTCATGGACAACCCGAAGGAGGTCGGCGCCGACCGGATCATCAACGCCCTGGCGGCGGTCGAGCTCTACGGTGGCCCCGCGGTGGTCGTCGACTTCGGTACGGCCACCACCTTCGACGCGGTCAGTGCGCGCGGCGAGTACGTCGGCGGCGTGATCGCGCCGGGCATCGAGATCTCCGTGGACGCGCTGGGCGTCAAGGGCGCCCAGCTCCGCAAGATCGAGCTGGCCCGGCCGCGCAGCGTGATCGGCAAGAACACCGTCGAGGCGATGCAGTCCGGCATCCTTTACGGCTTCGCCGGCCAGGTCGACGGTGTGGTGCAGCGGATGGCGCGGGAGCTGGCCGAGGACCCGGACGAGGTGACCGTGATCGCCACCGGCGGCCTTGCCCCGATGGTGCTCGGCGAGTCCTCGGTGATCGACGAGCACGAGCCGTGGCTCACCCTCATCGGGCTGCGGCTGGTCTACGAGCGGAACATCGCCCGGTCCTGACGCCGCCCGGTGGTGTCGTAAGGCGGCCCGGTCGTCAGGGGGACACACACAGGCTGCCGCGCCACCATTCACGAATTAAGCGGCTTTTGTCGAAAACGGTCGTAAAGTCGCCACATGCCAATGCCAAACGGAACCCGCGGCGGCATGGCGTTCAGCGCCGATGAGTTGCGTGTGCTCCGTCGCGCCCTCGCCCATGCCCTCCAGACGACGTCCCACTCCGCCCCGCTCAGTGCCTTCGGCGCGGAGTGGTCGCAGGACATCCAGGAATATCTCCGGTTGGCCGAGGCGGTCGACGAGGCGGCCCGCGAAGGCGGCCGGCTGCGCGCCTTCCTGCTGGCCGACCTCGCCCGCTACCGCGAAGCCCTGCCCGGCTCCGCCGCCGGCTATCTCGCCCGGCTGAAGGAGGCGCTGGACACCGGGTACGTCCCCGGCCCCGACGACCTCGCCGCCCTGCGCGCGCTGCGCACCCGGCGCGCCGGGCCGGCCGAGCGCGAGCGCCGCAGCGCCCTGCTGCGCCACTGCGAGCAGCTGGCCGACATCTCCGTGCGGGTCCGGCTGCGCGCGCTGCCAGGCGGCCGCTCAGGCGCCCGAGGCGGGCGGGAACCGGAGCCCGGGAGGGAGCCGAAACCGGAGCGCAAGCCGGAGCCC
>NZ_QUAC01000362.1 GCF_003389455.1 Streptomyces inhibens
ACCGAACCCGCAAGGCCCTCACCCGTTCAAGATCCCTCAGCCGAGACCTGCATCACCCGTCCACAACCTTCCGAGACAGAACAGCTAGGGCCCGTCAGAAGGGTCAGCGTCGGCAGAGCCCTAAGCCGCGCCTGCCCCCGTGAGCGCGCGTACCTCCGTTTCTGCGTGCCGGGCCTCGTCGGCGGGCTCCGGGGAGAGCACCGTTCCCAGCCAGCCCATCAGGAAGCCCAGCGGGATCGATACGACCCCGGGGTTGTCCAGGGGGAAGAGGGCGAAGTCCAGTTGGGGGAAGAGTGACTGCGGACTGCCGGAGACCACCGGCGAGAGGACGACCAGGGTGATCGCCGGGATCAGACCGCCGTAGACGGACCAGACCGCGCCCCGGGTCGTGAAGCGACGCCAGAAGAGGGCGTACAGCAGAGCCGGCAAGTTGGCCGACGCTGCGACGGCGAATGCCAGGCCCACCAGGAAGGCGACGTTCAAGTCCTGCGCGAGCAGGGCGAGGCCGATGGCGACCGCGCCGACGGCGACCGCCGCGATGCGTGCCACGGCCACCTCGCGGCGCTGTGCGTCGCGTGCCGTGCCACGTGGGCGTCGCAGCGAGGCGTACAGGTCGTGTGCCACGGAGGCCGACGAGGCGAGCGTGATGCCGGCGACCACCGCCAGGATGGTGGCGAACGCGACCGCGGCCACCACGGCGAAGAGAACTGTTCCCCCGGTCGAACCGGCCCCGCCTCCCAGGTCGAGGGCGAGGAGTGGGACGGCGGTGTTGCCGGCCGTATTGGACGTGCGAACGGCGTCGCTGCCGAGCACCGCGGCGGCGCCGAAGCCCAGCACGATGGTCATCAGGTAGAAGCCACCGATCAGCCCGATGGACCAGACGACGGAGCGCCGGGCGGCGCGCGCCGTGGGGACGGTGTAGAAGCGGGACAGGATGTGCGGCAGCCCGGCCGTCCCCAGGACGAGCGCCATGCCGAGGCTGATGAAATCGAGCCGCGAGGTCCAGTTGCCGCCGTATTTGAGGCCGGGTGCGAGGAAGTCCCGTCCGTGGCCGCTGCGTTCGGCGGCGGTGTTCAGCAGTGCGTTGATGTCGCCGTGGAAACGGATGACCACCAGGACGGTCAGTGCGATGGCGCCGCCCATGAGGAGCACGGCTTTCACGACCTGGATCCAGGTCGTGGCCCGCATGCCGCCGAGGGCGACGTAGACCACCATCAGCGCGCCGACCCCGATGACTGTCCAGGTACGGGCCTGCGGGCCCGCTCCACCGAGGAGAAGCGCGACCAGGCTGCCGGCGCCGACCATCTGTGCCACCAGGTAGAGCACGGACACGGTGACGGACGCCGCGCCGGCCGCGATACGGACGGGGCGTTCGCGCATCCGGGCGGCGACGACATCGGCGAGGGTGAACCTGCCGCAGTTGCGGACCAGTTCGGCGACGAGGAAAAGGACGACGAGCCAGGCGACGAGGAAGCCGACCGAGTACAGCAGGCCGTCGTAGCCGTAGAGGGCGATCAGTCCGGAGATGCCGAGGAAGGATGCGGCGGACATGTAGTCACCGGCGATGGCGAACCCGTTCTCCATGGGCGAGAAGAGCCTGCCGCCCGCGTAGAACTCCTCGGTGGAGCCGCGCCTGCGGCGGCTCACCCAGGTGGTGATCGCGAGAGTGACCGCGATGAACACGCTGAACAGGACCAGCGCGAGGGTCTGGTGGTCGCCGGTCACCGGGCGTTCCCTCCGGTCAGTTCCTGGGTCTCCCAGCGGAGGTCGAGCGCCGCACGGTCCCGGCGCAGCCGCGCATGGCGTGCGTATGCCCAGGTGAGCAGAAATGTTGTGGCGAACTGGCCGAGCCCGGCGAGCATCGCGACGTTGAGGGCACCGGCGACGCGGTGCGCCATGAGGCCCGGCGCGGCAATCGCGGCGGTCACGTAGGCGAGGTACCAGGCCAGGAAGGCTGCCGTGGCGGGCACGACGAATCGTCGGTAGCGGCGGCGCACCTCCTGGAAGGCCGCGCTCCGCTGCACCGCCAGATAGACCTCGCCGTACGGCGTGGGCTGCGGTTCCGCTGCCGGTACCGGTTCCGGCAGCGGCGCCTGGGCGCGGTCCCGCTCACCCGTTGCGTCCGCCGTGCCGTCCAGATCGCCCCACCCGGAGGTGAGAGCGTCGTACCAGGGCTCATCGAGCCGTACGGCCCCTGGTTCACCGGCCGAGCGGCCGTCCTGCTTGTCCACCGAACTCTCCTTGGTGCACGGGTCTGTTGTCCGTGCGGCCCAAGGGTGGACAGAAAGGAGGATCTCGGATGCTCCATTCCGGACCCTTCACCCCATCAGGTGATGAATCATCCGGGCGGCTGTGCGAGTCCGTGGCGGTAGGCGTAGTGGATGGCCTGGGCCCGGTCCCGCAGCCCCGCTTTGGCGAAGAGATTGTTGATGTGGGTCTTCACGGTCGCGGTGGAGACATGCAGTGTGCGTGCGATCTCCGGATTCGACCGGCCCTCGGCGACCAGCCGCAGCACCTCCACTTCGCGGGCGGTCAGCCCGTCCGGGGGCTCGGCCGGCGGCTGTGGCGGGGTCCGTACGGGCTCCGTGAAGCGTTCCAGCAGTCTGCGCTGGATCTTCGGCGACAGTCCGGCCTCGCCCGACAGCACATCGTCGATGGCCCGGACGATCTCGTCGCCGTCCGCGTCCTTGGTCAGATAGCCGAGGGCACCGGCCTGCAGGGCCGGGAAGAGCGAGTCGTCGTCGGCGTAGGTGGTGAGCACCACAATCTGGGTACCGGGGTGATCGGTGCGGATCCGGCGGGTGGCCTCGACGCCGTCGCAGCGTGGCATGCGCAGGTCCATCAGGACGACGTCGGGGGCGAGTTCGGCGACCATACGGACCGCTTCCTCGCCGTCCGCGGCCGATCCGACGACCTCGATTCCCGGCAGCAGCCCCAGCAGCATCACGATTCCCTCGCGCACCACCGTCTGGTCATCGGCGACCACGACACGCGCCACATTGCGTGCCGTCATGCAGGCACCCGCAGCCGCACCACGAAACCCTCCTCGTCAGGGCCGGACTCCAGCGTTCCGCCGAGGAGTTCGGCGCGCTCGCGCATCCCGAGCAGACCGTACCCGGAACCGCTCTTCGCGAGTTCACCGGGCTTGCCGCGGCCACCGGAGTCACGCACCTCGAGTCCTACGTCGTCCACCGCGTACTCCAGCCGCACGTGCACCCGGGCGCCCGGGGCGTGCTTGCGTACGTTCGTCAGCGCCTCCTGGGCGACCCTGCGGACCGCGAGGCCCGCTTCGGCCGGCACGGCGCGGGCCTCGCCCGTGACGTCCAGCTGAGCGCCCTCAGCGCTGGTCAGACGGCGCAGAAAGTCCTCGACCGGGATCATCTCCCCGCGGAGGGCGGAAAGCGCCTCACGCGTGCCGTCCAGCCCTTCTCGGGCCATTCCTCGGCACGCCACCACCCGCTCCAGGAGGTGGTCACGGTCGGCCTCAAGGTCGGTGCTGCGCTGGATCAGCAGTCGCGCCGCCTCCAGGTGGACCAGCTGGGCGCTGAGGCTGTGGGCGAGGACGTCGTGGATCTCGCGTGCGATGCGCCCCCGTTCGGTGAGGGCCGCCGTTTCGGCCTCGGCCTTACGGGCCGCGCGTTCCTGGGCCAGCAGCCGATGGGCGTTGCCACGCGCCTCGGCGTCCAGCCGTATGACATAGCCCGCCAGCGCCAGGCCCACGGTGGTCGCGGCGGTCGCCATCCAGTTGTCGGTGTTGACCGCTGCGTACGCGCCGAGGGCGGCGGCGGAGCAGGGCACGGCGACGCTCAGCGGCAGCCGCTCCATGGCGGTGATGGCGCAGGCGCACCACAGGACGATCGCGGGTGTCCGCGCCCCGGCGAACTCGAAGCCGAAAGCCGCGGCCTCCAGTACGGCGAACAGTGCGACGGACGGCCACAGGCGGCGTTCCAGCGTCGTACGGAAGAAGCCGCGGAAGGCCAGCACGGTGATGGCCATCCCGGCGCCGGCCGCCACCAGGCCCCACCCTCGGAAGCCGGGCCCCGCCAGGGTGGTCCACACCAGCCCGGCGACCACCAGGACACGCACCGACCGGCCGAGCCACAGCCGGGTGCCGCTGATGCCTTCACGGGACAGTGACTCCCGCAGGGGCCAGCTCGTCCAGGAGTTCAGCGGCACGTACGGTCCCTCCGATGGCGCGCGCCGGGCATCAGCCGGCAACAGGAACACGGTACGTCTGCTGCACGGCCTGGGCCCGCCAGGCGGTGACGCCGGCCCGGGTCAGCAGCATCGCGGCGACGGAGAGCATGGTGGCCGCGCTGCTCTGGTGGATGCCCATGACCGCGGCGATGCCCATGAGTCCGACGCGCAGCGCCATTCCGCAGAGCCATACGCCGGCCGCGGCCCAGCCGCCCTTGGTCCACACTGCGCCGTCCGCGTCCGTCCAGATCCGCGTCGTCCAGGCCCAGCCGGTGCCGCAGGCCAGTCCGATCAGCAGCTCCACGGCGAGCAGGGCGGCGGATGCCGTGGGGTGCGCGGCGTCCAGGAGGCTGCCCTGCCGCACCGCCATGACCGTCAGGACGACGGGGATCAGCCACCACTTCTTGCCCTCGGAGGTGATGCGCTGCGCCTTGAACTGCCGGATGAACACGAACGCGACAGCCGCGGTGATCACAACGATGTTGAGCAAACCGCTCATGGCCTGAGCCTCCTCGGGGCGGGGATTCGACGCTTTTGACGCTATGGAGAGCGGCGGTCGCGCGGATCGGAGCCAGGGTGGGGCCCGGGTGGACATGGCGACGGGCGCCTCTCCACCCAGGGGTGGAGAGGCGC
>NZ_QUAC01000361.1 GCF_003389455.1 Streptomyces inhibens
AACGGGACGTGGTGTTGCGGTACTTGGGAGAGACCGGCGGGGCGGCAGCACGGTCCGCCGCCCCCTTGGGGCGGGCCGTCGTGCCGTACAGCGGAGCGGCCGGGGCAGAAGTGGAGGCGGAGGCGGGGACCGGCGCCGCTGCCGATGCCGCGATCGAGCATGCGCCGACCTCCGGGGAACGGCGCCTGAGCCCCGCCGAACTCCTCGACGCCGTACGGGAGATCATTCACACCCGGACCGGATATCCGCGCGAGATGCTCGATGCCGGGCTCGATCTGGAGGCCGATCTGTCGGTGGATTCCATCAAGCGGATGGAGATCATCGGTGCGCTGGCCGACCGGATCGGACTGCCGAAGGACGCCGACGGGGCCATGGAGTCGGCGGTGGAGCAGCTGGCCCGGGTCAAGACCATCAGCGGCATCGTCGACCGGATCGCCGCCGCGCACGCCGAGCCGGAGCCCGCATCCGAACCCGGACCCGAATCGGACCCTGAGCCGGAGCCCGGACCCGGTCGCGCCCCGGTGCCGCTACGCCCCACCCGCCACCTGGTCGAAGTCGCCCCGCTCGGCCCGCCCGCGAGCCGGCCGACCGCCGAGGTGCTGGCGGGCAGCGACTTCGCCGTGGTCGAGGACGGACAGGGCGTGGCGCTCGCGCTCACCGCGCTCCTGGAGCGCCATGGCGCCCGGGTACGCACCGTCCCCGGCGAGCGGCTGGCCGAGTGCACCGGCGACGGGGTGGGCGGAGTGGTGGACCTCAGCGCCCTGAGGGCGAGCCACGACGCCGTACTGCCCGGACAGTACGAAGGGCTGCGCACCGCCCTGACCGGCGGGGCCCGGTGGCTGCTGCTGGCCACCGCGGCCGGCGGCACCTTCGGACAGGACCCCGCCGCGGACGCTCCCGACCCCCTGCCGGGCGCCGGACTGCGCGGCTTCGCCCGTACCGCCGCCATCGAATACCCCGACGCCCTGATCCGCGCCGTGGACATCGACCCCAAGGACCGGCCCGAACACATCGCCGCCCATCTCCTCGCCGAGCTGTGCGCCCCCGGCGAACCGGTCGTCGTGGGCCGCGCCAACGGCACCCGCACCACCCTGCGCACCGTCCCCACCCCCCTGCCGGACGATCCGACGGCCACCAGCGGGCTGTCGCTCGGCGCCGGCTCCGTGGTGCTGCTGACCGGCGGAGCGCGCGGTATCACCGCCCGTACGGCACTCGCCCTTGCCCGCGCCCACGGCTGCCACCTCGAACTCCTCGGACGTACACCCCTCGACGACGCCCCCGAGGCCCCGGCGCTCGCACACGCCCACGACCGCATCGCGCTGCGCGCCGCCCTCATCGCCCAAGGGCTGCGCCGACCGGCCGAGATCGAGGCGGCGGCCACCGAAATCCTGGCCCGGCGCGAGATCACCGCCACCCTCACCGCCCTGGAGCCGCTCGCCGCCTCCGTGCGCTACCACGCGGCCGATGTCACCGACGAGGCCGCCGTACGCGCCGTGGCGCGGGACATCAGGGCCCGGCACGGCCGTCTCGACGGGATCGTGCACGGCGCGGGCACCGTGGCGGACAAGCTGCTGCGGGACAAGGATCCGGCCACGTTCGCCCGGGTCTTCGCCACCAAGGTCGACGGTGCCCGCCATCTGCTCTCGGTGGCCGACGACGACACCGGCTTCCTCGTCCTCTTCGGCAGCGTCGCCGGGGTCTTCGGCAACCGGGGCCAGGCCGACTACGCCGCCGCCAACGACGCCCTGGACACCCTCGCGAGGGCCTGGTCGGCCCGTACCGCCGGTCGGGTGATCGCCGTCGACTGGGGGCCGTGGGCGGCCGACGGCGGCGGCATGGTCACCCCGGAGCTGGAGCGCGCCTACGAACGCCGCGGCATCCCGCTGCTGGACCCCGATGCCGCGGCCGCTGCGCTCCTCGCCGAACTGGCCCATGGCACCTCGCCCCAGGTCGTCCTGGCGGCGGAGGCGAGCGGGGAGGTGGCGGGCGATGCCTGAGACCGGTGCGCGGCCGGCCGGCCCCCGGCCCACGGACGCCGCGATCGTCGGCATGGGGGCGATCTTCCCCGGCGCCGGTGACCTCGCCGCCTACTGGCGCAACCTGGTGGCCGGTACGGACTGTGTCACCGACGTGCCGCCCGGCCGCTGGGACCCCGACGTCTACTACGACCCGCACGCCGCCGAAGGCCCCGCCCGCAGCGACCGCTTCTACTGCCGACGAGGCGGATTCCTGGACGATCTCGCCGCCTTCGACCCCACCCGCTTCGGCATCATGCCCGCCGCCGTCCCGGGGGCCGAGCCCGATCAACTGCTCGCCCTGAGCGCCGTCGCCGACGCCGTCGCCGACGCGGGCGGCGAGCAGCGGCTGCCCGCCGACCGCTCCCGGATCGGCGTGATCCTCGGCCGCGGCGGCTTCATGGGCGTGGCCACCGCCCGGCTCGACCAGCGGGTCCGTACGGCCCACCAGCTCGCCGGTACCCTGCGCGAACTCGCCCCGGAATGGCCGGAGTCGAAGATCTCCGCCGTCCGGGAGGCCTTTCAGGCGAGCCTCGGCCCCGAGCAGCCGGAGGCGTCCATCGGTCTGGTTCCCAGCTTCACCGCCGCCAGGACCGCCAACCGGCTGGACTTCCGCGGCCCCGCCTACACCCTCGACGCGGCCTGCGCCTCCGCACTGCTGGCCGTGGACCAGGCCGTCGGTCTGCTGGCCGCCGGCCGCTGCGACCTGGTGGCCGCCGGGGCCGTGCACCACTGCCATATCGCCACCCTGTGGAGCGTCTTCACCCAGCTGCGCGCGCTCAGCCCCAGCCAGCACATCCGGCCCTTCGACCGCCGGGCCGACGGCACCTTGCTCGCCGAAGGCACCGGCGTCGTCCTCCTCAAACGCCTGGCCGACGCCGAGCGCGACGGGGACCGCGTGTATGCGGTCGTCCGTGGAGTGGGGGTGGCGGGGGACGGGCGGTCGTCCAGCCTGATGAGTCCTCAAGTGGAGGGTCAGGTAGCCGCGTTGGAGCAGGCATGGCGCAACGCGGGCCTCGACCCGGCACACCCCGCGGCGCTCGGTCTGCTGGAGGCGCACGGCACCGGGACCCCGGTCGGAGACGCAGCCGAACTCGCCACGCTGGCCAGGGTGTTCGGGGCAGCCGGGGCGGGCCGTGCGCCGGTCGGTCTGGGCTCGGTGAAGTCGATGCTCGGCCACACCATGCAGGCCGCCGGCATCGCCGGGCTGATCAAGGCCGCGCTCGCCGTGCACCACCGCACCCTGCCGCCGACCCTGCATCTGGACGAGCCACACGACGGCCTGGCGCACACCCGGATGCGTCCGGTCACCGAGGCCGAACCCTGGGACGCCGGACGGGTACCGCTGCGGGCGGGCGTCAACGCCTTCGGCTTCGGCGGGATCAACGCCCACGCCGTCCTGGAGGAAGCCCCGGGGCGGCGGAGCGCCGCCGCGCCGCCCGTGCGCCGGGTGCCCCCGCTGCGGACGGCCGAGCCGGAGCGCACCGTACTTCTCGCCGCACACACCCCCGGCGAACTCGCCCAGGCCCTCGAAGGCCTGAGGGAGAGCGCGGGGGCCCCGGCGGACGACGCGCCCTGCCGCCTCGCCCTGATCGGCCCCACCCCGCAGCGCCGCGCCCTGGCCGCCAAGATCCTCGCCCGCGGACTGCCATGGCGCGGCCGCGGTGAGGTGTGGTTCACCCCGAGCCCCCTCTTCGGGCCGCACGCCCGGCAGCCGGGAGCCCGGCTGGCCTTCGTCTTCCCGGGGCTGGAGGCGGAGCTGCCACCCTGCGTGGACGACGTCGCGGATCATCTGTCCCTGCCCCGCCCACGGGTCGCCGGCGGCAGCGGACTGGTCGAAAGAGCCGTCGACACCCTCGCCGTCGGCCGGTTCCTCACCCGCGCACTGAGCGAACTGGGCATCGAACCCGACCTGCTGACCGGCCACAGCCTCGGCGAATGGACCGCCATGGTGGTCGCCGGCATGTATCCGCCCGAGGCCGTGGACACCTTCCTCGGCTCGCTGCGGCCCACGTCCCTCGCCGTACCCGATCTGGTCTACGCGGCGCTGGGCTGCGGTGCCCGACAGGCGGCCGCGGCGGTGGCGGGCCTGGAGCGGGCCGCGGTCAGCCACGACAACTGCCCGCACCAGTCGGTGATCTGCGGAGACCCGCAGCAGCTGGCCGAGGCCGTACGCAGGCTTGCCGCGCAGGGCGTACAGGCCCAGGAAATGCCCTTCCGCTCCGGCTTCCACACGCCGATGTGGGCGCCCTACCTCGACCAGGTCGGCGTCGCCTTCGACGCCCTGCCACTACGGGACCCGCAGCGCCCCGTATGGTCGGCGACAACAGCCGCCGCCTTCCCCGAAGATCCCTCCTCGATACGGGAACTGGTGCTGCGCCACCTCCTGGAACCGGTCCGTTTCCAGGAGTTGACCAGGCGGCTGTACGAGACCGGCGTTCGCGCCTTCGTCCAGGTCGGCGCCGGCAGCCTGACAGGTTTTGTGGGCGACACCCTGCACGGACAGGACCATCTCGCCGCCGCGGCGGCCGACCACCGCCGCGGCGGGACGGCTCAACTGCGCAGGCTGGCCGCCGCATTGTGGACCGAGGGGCTCAGCCCGCGCTGGGACCGGCTGCTGCCGACCACCGGGTCCGCCCGGGCCGCGGACCGCGCCGCGGTCACGGACGGTGCCGCAGCCACGAACGGTTCCGGTACCGCGGTCCGGCTCGACCTCGGCTCGCCACTGGTCCGGCTCGGCGGCACGCTGCCGCCCACCGCGCTCCGCGCGCCCGCGGGTCCCCCGGCCCCGCCTGCCCACCCGCCCCTCGCGGAACCGATCCGGCAGGCCCTGGACGCGGTCCTCGCCGAGACCACCGCCGCGACGACCGCCGCGACCCGTG
>NZ_QUAC01000364.1 GCF_003389455.1 Streptomyces inhibens
GAGCGGAGTCGGCGGACGGCGCGGACGCCGGAGCCGGGTCCTTGGCCGGTGCCGTGGCGGTGCCCGCCGCCGGCCCCGGCCCCCCTATGGCCGCGGGGCCCCGGCCGGACCCGCCACCCCCCGTCGCCCGGTCCCTCGCCAGGGGCGCCGCGCAGAACGCACAGCGGTCCCCCAGGACTTCCAGCCCGCACCAGCCGCACTCCTCGCGCCGTACCGACGCCACCAGCTGGTAGAGGACCGACAGATCCGGAATGGCCGCCGCGAATTCGATCAGCTTCTGGGTCCCCCACCACCGGGCGGACTCGGCGGGCAGCCGCGCCTCGTACACCCCCTGCACCTGCCAGGACGGCGCGAGCGCCCCGGTCACCCACTCCGCGGTGAGCTGGCCGCGGGCGACCGCGAGCTGGGTGGCGAACCCGGGCGCCCGCAGCCCGGCCTCGGTGCTGTGCCGGTCCAGATGCAGCAGCTGCGGCTCGGGGTTGGCCAGCACCGCGAAGTGCGCGCCGGGCAGCCAGGACTTCATATGGGAGCGCAGATCGACCTCGACCCGGTCCAGGCCGCTGACACTGCCCAGCAGTGCGCCCGCGTGGATGTAGTGGGACAGCAGCCGCGCCGCACTGGCCAGCACCCCGGGGCTGAAGTCGCAGAGCGACAACTGCCGCAGCTGACGGGCCAGCAGGGCCACGCCCAGCGGCGGCAGGGACAGCGGCAGGATGGCGATCCGGTCGCTCTCCAGGACCGCGCGCAGGGTGTGCAGCCGGCGGATGTGTTCCGGCGGGCAGGCGGCGGAGTAGAGCACGACGAGATGGCCGTGGTGTTCGAGTACGGCGCTGGTCTCCGTCAGGGCGTCGTCCAGCGGCTGCAGATGCGGGGGCTGCAGGACGACCGCGGCGGGGGTCTGCCGGTCGGTCGCCGGCAGCGCGAGGTCAGGGCTGGTGACTGCAATCGCGGTCGGCACGTCGCTCCCCCACTCCCTCCGGCCGCCGGGGGTCCCGGGACCGCGGATCGGCACAGCTCTGCGCCATCGGCGCCATACGCTCAGCACTTTATCCACAGAGATACGTCCCAGAGAACACGTTCTGGGCTACTCGTCATGACCATCCCTCCGCAGGGAAATGGCGCATACCGCCCAAGCGACAATCACGGGAACGCCCGCTTCCGGCAAGACTCTTGACAGGATCAATGGTCTGGACCACGTTGTACCGCAAGCGCAGGGGCCCCTGAACGCGCATCCGCACCACTCCCCCCACCTTCCCCCCACCCGGAGGCAGTCGTGGTTCGCGCACGATCAGGAAGAGCGAAGAGCAGGCTCAGGACAAGGCTTCTGGCAGGAGTCGCCGCCGCGGTGCTGACGTCGGCCGGCACCGTCGCGGCGGGCACCGCCAACGCGTCCGAGGAACACCCGGCCCCGGCCTCCCCCGCCGCCGTCCCTGCACACGCCGTCACCGGCTACTGGCAGAACTTCAACAACGGCGCCACCGTGCAGAAACTGAAGGACGTCGACGACGCCTACGACATCATCGCGGTCTCGTTCGCCGACGCCACCGGCCAACCCGGTGCGGTCACCTTCCACCTCGACCCGGCCGTCGGCTACGGCTCCACCGACGAATTCAAGGCAGATATCAAGGCGAAGCAGGCGGCCGGCACATCGGTGGTCCTCTCCATCGGCGGCGAGAAGGGCTCGGTGTCCGTCAACGACGACACCTCCGCCAAGAACTTCGCCGACTCCGTCAACGGGCTGATGGACGAATACGGCTTCAACGGCGTCGACATCGACCTGGAGAACGGCCTCAACTCGACCTATATGACGCAGGCGCTCAAGGCCGTGCACGACCGGCACAGCGACGTCGTGGTGACCATGGCCCCGCAGACCATCGACATGCAGTCACCGCAGAACGAGTACTTCAAGACGGCGCTCGGCATCAAGGACTTCCTGACCGTCGTCAATATGCAGTACTACAACAGCGGTTCGATGAACGGCTGCGACGGCGAGGTCTACGCACAGGGCTCGGTCGACTTCCTGACCTCGCTCGCCTGTATCCAGCTGGAGGGCGGCCTCGACCCCTCGCAGGTCGGCATCGGCGTACCGGCCTCCGCCCGCGCGGCCGGCAGCGGCTATGTCGCGCCGTCCGTCGTCAACGCCGCCCTGGACTGCCTCACCCAGGGCACCAACTGCGGCTCGTTCAAGCCGTCCAAGACCTACCCGGGCCTGCGCGGCGCGATGACCTGGTCCACCAACTGGGACGCCGCCAACGGCAATGAATTCGCCGGCCAAGTGGGCGCCCACGTCCACGGCCTGCCCTAGCAGGAACCGCGCGCCGCGCCCTCCGGCGCCCCGGCGCCCCCTACAGCCAGGTCCCGCGCACCCCGTGCACGGGACCTGGCGTCCTGCTTCCCCTACTGCCTGCTACGTGCCGCTTCCCGCCGGATCACCTGCGGGTGGCCGCCGGCTTCGGCAGCGTGCATCCCTCGGCGCTCAGATCCAGCTTGTTGCCGACGCCGAAGCACTTCGGGATCCCGTACGTCTCCTGTGCGTAGTTGATGCCCTTGTGCACCGTGACATTGCCGCTCTCGTCCACCTCGCACGGGTTGTTGACGGTGCACTTCTCGCCGTCCTCGTTGCCCGTGTTGTTGATGGCCGCGACCTTGCCCGTCGTGGTGTCGATCACCGGCGACCCGGATGTGCCGCCTATGGTCTGGCACTGCGGGGTGTAGCGGACCGAGTCCTTCCAGGTCCAGTCACCCTCCTTGAGGGTGGGCACGAACCCGTCGATGTTGCAGGAGTAGATCTTCTTCCAGTAGCCGGAGACGACACTGATCCCCGCACCCTTGGCCGGGTGGTCGGTGGCCAGCTCCAGCGGCTTGATCCCGTACTTCTGCTCGATCTGGGCGTAGGTCGAGCCGGTCTGGTAGATCGAGACATCGGTGTCGGTCATCGTGGCGTACGCGACCTTGGTGGCCTTGATCCGGCCCAGCGTGCCCGCCGACTTGTCGAGCAGCGTGAAACTGCGGCTGGACGGCTGGTCGACGACGACCTCGCCCGCGCCGGGCATACCGCTTTCCAGACAGTGGCCGTTGGACATCACCAGGGCCGGGTCGTTCGGCTGCGAGGTGGGCATCTTGACGATCGAACCGGAGCAGTTGCTCAGCGCGACGGTGCCGGCGAAGTCCACCGCCTTGGTCTTGTGGCGGTCCACGTGCTGCGGGGCCGCGTGGGCCGTTCCGACGGTGCCCACCAGGGCTGCGGCGCCCAGCACGGCCGTGGCCAGGGTGCCGACGAGAGGTCGATTCATGTGGGGGTCCTCTCAGCTTCTGTCACCGAAGGTCCTTCCGGCGCCTTCGGTTTTGTCGTGCGCATTGTTAGTGCCACAGCCGCGCGAGGCAATCAATTTCCGTAAAACGATGGCAAGTTGCCGGGTTCACCCACGCCCCGGCTGCCGCCCCGCAACCCCACATCTGGCCATCCAACGCCTTGACCCGGCCATGCCAACGCCCAAAACTGGCGCAGTCGCTTCGCCTCACACCCCACAGGAGACCGCATGCGACCACGTATCCGCGGCGGACGCACCACCGTCCTCGCCGCACTCCTCTCCCTCGCGCTCGCCGCCCCGATAGCCGCCGCCCAGGCGCAGGAATCCCCGCCCACCGGGCCCGCGCCCGGCGCCGCACGGGACGCCGAACTCCCCCACCAGTACGAGGTGAAGGGCCCCGCCACCCCCACGGAGCGCACCGCTCTCACCGCGACCGGCGTCAGCATCGACGAGGTACACGCCCGCGCCGTCGTCATCACCGCGACCCGCGCCCAAGCCGCCGTCGTACGCCAACTCGGCTACACACTCCGCCTGTTGCCCGATCCGCCGGGCGCCACCACGGCCTCCCCCAAGCCCCGCGTCAAGGACTTCCCGGCCGGCTACACGAACTACCACACCTACGACGAGGCGACGAAGGAGATCGACGCCCTCGTCGCCAAGTACCCGGCCATCCTCAGCAAGCAGGTCATCGGCACCTCTCACGAGGGCCGCAACATCCTCGCCCTCAAACTCAGCAAGAACGTCACCAAGGACGAGCAGGAGCCCGAGGTCCTCTTCACCGCCCACCAGCACGCCCGGGAACACCTCACGGTCGAGATGGCCCTCTACCTCCTCAACGAGTTCACCTCGAAGTACGGCAGCGACGACCGCATCACCAAGATGCTCGACTCCCGCGAGATCTGGATCATCCCCGATCTCAACCCGGACGGCGGCGAGTACGACATCGCCTCCGGCCGGTTCCGCAGCTGGCGCAAGAACCGCCAGCCCAACGCCGGGACCAGCCAGGTCGGCACCGACCTCAACCGCAACTGGGACTTCAAATGGGGCTGCTGCAACGGCTCTTCGGACGACCCCGGCGACGAGACCTACCGCGGCCCCTCCGCCGCCTCGGCCCCCGAGGTCCAGGTCGTCTCGAAATTCGTCCACAGCCGCAACATCGGCGGCAAGCAGCAGATCAAGACCGCCATCGACTTCCACACCTACAGCGAACTCGTCCTGTGGCCCTTCGGCTTCACCAACGACGAAACCGGCCCCGGCATGACCCAGGACGACCACGACACCTTCGCCACCATCGGCAAGAACATGGCCGCCAGCAACGGCTACACCCCCGAGCAGTCCAGCGAGCTCTACATCACCGATGGCGCGATCGATGACTGGCTGTGGGGGGACCAGAAGATATTCGCGTACACGTTCGAGATGTACCCGTCGTCCGCGGGGAGCGGCGGCTTCTATCCCCGGGACACCGTGATCCCCAAGGAAACCGCCCGCAACAAGGACGCGGTACTCAAGCTCCTGGAGATCTCCGACTGTGTCTACCGCTCGATCGGCAAGGAACAGGAGTACTGCAAGGAGGGTTGAGCAACGCACAGCGCGGCGCCCCGGAACCCGTCGTCGGGTTCCGGGGC
>NZ_QUAC01000366.1 GCF_003389455.1 Streptomyces inhibens
GCCGCCGAGGCGTTCGGCGAGCCGGCCCGCGGCGTCGGGGTCGCCGCAGACCACGGCGGTCAGCCGGCCGGCCGGGGCGGTCAGGCCGCTGACCGGGTCGTGCAGATCGCCGGTGGGCGGTGCCTCGTGGCCGGTGGTCCGCCCGCCGGCCGGCCGGCTCTGCGCCAGTACCCGGGCCGTACGTTTCGCCGACGGCCTGGCGAAGGAATAGGCCTGGGCGAACTCTTCGAAGTTCTGTAGGGGGAAGAGCAGAAAGGCCACCGCGCTGTAGACGGTGACCAGTTGGCCGACGGTAACCGAGCCGTCGAGGGCGAGCCGGGTGCCGTACCAGACCACCGCGATGAGCAGCAGGCCCGGCAGCGCCACCTGGACGGCCGAGATCAGCGACCACATCCGGGCGCTGCGGACGGCGGCCTCGCGGACCTCTTGGGAGGCGCTGCGGTAGCGGCGGAGGAAGAGTTCCTCACCGCCGATGCCGCGCAGTACGCGCAGCCCGGCGACGGTGTCGGAGGCCAGCTCGGTGGCCCGGCCGGCCTTGTCGCGCTGCATGTCGGCGCGCCGGGTGGCGGGCGGCAGCAGCGGCAGCACGGCGAGCGCCAGGACGGGCACGCCGAGGACCACCAGGACACCGAGCTGCGGCTGGTAGAAGACCAGGGCGACGGAGACGCCGACCACGGTCACCACCGACGCACCGAAACGGGAGAGGGCCTCGACGAACCAGCCGATCTTCTCCAGATCGCCGGTGCTGACGGCGGCGATCTCACCGGCCGCCATCCGTCGGGTCATGGCCGGGCCCAGTTCCGTGGTCTTGCGGGCGAGCAGCTGCTGCATCCGGGCGACCGTGCCGATCCAGTTGGTGACGGCGGCGCGGTGCAGCATGGTGCTGCCGAGTGCGATCAGCGCGCCCAGCACGACGATCAGCCCGGCGGCCACGCCGAGCCGGCCGCCGCCGCGGTCCACCACGGCCTGCACGGCGAGCCCCACCGGCAGTGGGAAGGACGCGATGGCGCCGAGGTTCACCAGCCCCCAGAAGAGGGCCTTCAGTTGCCCGCCGAGCTGCTGTCTGCACAGCCACCGGAGGAAGGTGCCGCCTGTACGGACGTCCGGGACGCCGGGGTCGGTATGCGGAAGGTCGCGAAGGTGCATGAGGTCCCAGACGAGGTCGTGGTGGAGCCGTGGTGGATGGTCAGCGCGCCGTCACGGCAGGCGAAATGTCCCTCTCGCCCGTCTCGTCATCGGCGGAGGCCCTGGAAGATTGGCCCGCGGGGTGGGCTGATTTCAAACGGTTTTTCCGTTGCGGCCACGCCATTCGGACAATCGTGTGGCGAGGCGCGGACGCCGGGCGGGCGCTGAAGGGCCGTCAGGCCGACGGTGCGACGATGGGGGCATGCGAACAGTGGGCAGTGCGGTGCGGAGGGCGGCGGTGGCCGCGGCGGGGCTGGTGCTTCTGGCGGGCTGTGGCGGCGGCGCGGGCGGCCGGGACGGGGGCGGCAAGGACGACGGTGCGGGAAAGGGGGAGCGCCCCGGCGGCCCGGCCCGCGGGGCGTCGGCCACCACCCACCTCAAGAACATCCCCGAGGTCGGCACCGCCCTGCGGTCGCGGATCCCCGCCGATTCCCGTCAGGTCGTGGCGGTGTACGGGCGGGACGCGGACTCCGCCGATGCCACCGTCGTCCTCTACGAGAAGGGCGCAAAGGGCTGGGACCAGAAGGGGAGTTGGGCCGCGCATAACGGCCGGCGCGGCTGGACGGTGAACCACCACGAGGGGGACAAGCGCAGCCCCGTCGGTGTGTTCACGCTGACCGACGCGGGCGGTGTGCTCGCCGACCCCGGCGCCAAACTGCCCTATACGCACTCCTCGGCGTTCACCCCGCCGTCGTACTGGTCCAAGAACACCCGCCATGACTTCGACTACGTCGTCGCGATCAACTACAACCGCGTCAAGGGGACCTCGCCGCTGGATCCGAGCCGCCCGGAGGGGCAGCCCAAGGGCGGCGGGATCTGGCTGCACATGGACCACGGCAGCGGGACCTCCGCCTGTGTCAGCGTCTCGAAGGCCGGGATGCAGGCGTTGCTGCGCGCCCTCGATCCGGCGCGGCACCCCGTGGTGGTCATGGGGGACAAGGCGCATCTCGCGGCCTGAGCGTACGAGGTGGAACAAGGCAGGGCGAAAGCGGTTGTCGCGGTCATCCCGGTCCGAAAGGGGAGGGGCCGCGCGATCCGCCTTGGACCAAGCTCCAAGATTTCCCCGGAAGTTACATCGGGCTCTTTCGTGGTGAACAACAAGCGGCAATAGTGACGGACCGCGGAAGTCCATTTCCGCATTACAGAAACCGTCCATGTAGGAGTGCCCGTGCCGCACGCCACCGGAACCCTCACCCGCCGCGCAGGCCGTCTTTTGCGCACCAGCCTGTTCGTACAGGTACTCATCGCCCTGGTCCTCGGTGTCCTCGTCGGACGCCTGTGGCCGCAGGCGGGATCGTCGCTCCAGCCGCTCGGTGACGGCTTTGTCCGCCTGATCAAGGCGATGATCGCCCCGTTGGTCTTCTGCGTCGTCGTCGCCGGCATCACCAAGGCGGGCGACCTCAAGGCCTTCGGCCGCATCGGGGTCAAGGCCCTGATCTGGTTCGAGGTGGCCACCAGCCTCGCGCTCGTCATCGGCCTGCTGGCCGCCAATGTCTTCGCGCCCGGGGCCGGAATGCATGTCGACCCGGCGTCCCTGGACAAGGGCGCGGTGGAGGACAGGACGGGCGGCGGACAGCTGCCCTCCACCGCCCAGTTCGTCCTGGAGTCGCTGCCGAACAGCGCGGTCGGTGCGTTCGCCGAGAACTCGCTGCTCCAGGTCCTGGTGCTGGCCTGCCTGGTGGGCGCGGCGCTGCTGCACCTCGGGCAGCAGAAGGTGCCACAGCTCCTGCCGCTGATCGAGCAGGCTCAGGACGTCGTGTTCACCATCGTCGGCTACATCATGAAGCTCGCCCCGCTCGCGGTCTTCGGCGCCACCGCCCACCTCGTGGGGGAGTACGGACTGGGCGCGATGTCGACGTACGGCAAGCTGATCGCGGTCTGTTACGGCGTCGCGCTGGTCTTCCTCGTCCTGCTCGGATGTGCCCTCAAGGCCGTCACCGGGCTGAGCCTGTGGAAGTTTGTCCGCTACACCCGCGAGGAACTGCTGCTGGCGCTCGGCACCGGCTCCAGTGAGACCGTGATGCCGCGGATGATGCAGAAGCTGCGGGCCGCGGGCTGCCGGGACGACGCGGTGGGCCTCGTACTGCCGACCGGCTACTCCTTCAATCTCGACGGTGCCTCGATCTATCTCTCCATCGGCACGCTCTTCATCGCCCAGGCCATCGGCGTCGATCTCTCGCTCGGGCAGCAGATCACCGTCGTGCTGGTGCTGATGCTGACCAGCAAGGGCATGGCGGGGGTGCCGGGTTCGGCGTTCCTCGCGCTGTCCGCGACCGCCTCCGCGCTGGGCGTCATCCCGGCCACCGCGGTCGCCCTGCTGCTCGGCGTCGACCGGATCATGGACTCGATGCGGGTGGCGACCAATCTGCTCGGCAACTGTGTCGCGGTCTTCGCGGTGTCCCGCTGGGAGGGCGCGCTGGACCGGGTGACGGCGAAGAAGGTCATGAACGGTGAGCAGCCGGTCACCCCGGCCCATGAGGCGGAACCGGCCCCGGAGCAGCCGCTGGAGGCCTCCTCCGGGCCGGGCACCGTACCCGCCACGAGCGGCGAGAAGTGACGTGCCGGGCCCGGCGGCGCGCGGCCGCCCGCCGGGCCCCGGAGCGTTCCTGTCCCCTGGTCCCTCTACTCCTGTGGCTTTGGTGAATCCATCCCCGGGCGGGCCTTCTTCCACAGCCCCCGGGTGAAGTCGGGAATCTCCTGCGGGGCGCCGTTCGCCTTGATCGAGCGGTCGCTGAGCGGCACCGGCGCGGTCCAGGTCGCCGCGTCATAGACGTCGAAGTCCGGTACGAGGCCCAGCCGGATGCACTGGATCAGTCGGAAGACCAGCATGTAGTCCATGCCGCCGTGCCCGCCGGGCGGATTGGCGTGCTCCTTCCAGAGCCAGTGGTCCCACTCCGCGTACTTGCTGAAGTCGCCCCACTCGTCGTTGTTCTGGTCCGGCTCCAGATAGATCCGCTCGGGGTAGTCCTCGAAGAGACCCTTGGTGCCGCCGAGGCTGTTGATGCGGCTGTAGGGGTGCGGGGTGGAGACATCGTGCTCCAGCCGGATCACCCGCCCCTTGGCGGTCTGGACGAGGCTGATCGTCCGGTCGCTCTCGATGTACGACTCCTTCCAGCTGGGGTCGTTCGCCGGCATGTGCTCCTTGCGGTACGCGGCGAGGCCCAGCGCGGGGGTGCCGACGCTGGAGATGCGTACGGCGCGGTCACCGCGGTTGATGTCCATGTAGTTGGCGACCGGGCCGAATCCGTGGTTGGGGTACAGATCGCCGCGCAGCCGGGTGTGCCACAGGCGGCGCCACGGGCCCTCGTAGTACTTGGGGTCGAACATCAGGCCGCGCAGATCGTGGATGTACGCACCGGCGCCGTGCAGCAGATCGCCGAACAGGCCGGCATGCGCCATCCGCAGCACCCGCATCTCGTTCCTGCCGTAACAGCAGTTCTCCAGCTGCATACAGTGTCTGCGGGTCCGCTCCGAGAGGTCGACCAGCTCCCACAGCTGGTCCAGGCGGAGCGCGAGGGGGCACTCGACGCCTACATGCTTGCCGTTGAGCATCGCGGTCCTGGCCATCTCGAAGTGCCAGTCCCAGGGCGTGGCCGCGTAGACGAAGTCGATGTCGCCGCGCTTGCAGAGGTTCTCGAAGTCATGGTCGCCGTTGGTGTAGACGGCGGGCGCGGGCTGCCCCGCCTTGGTGACCTTCTTGGCGGCCTTGGCGGTCTTCTCCTTCACCGGGTCGCACAGTGCGACGACGCGTACGCCCGGCACTGCGAGAAAGAGATCGATCATGCTGCCGCCGCGGTTGCCGAGGCCGATGATGCCCACGCGTACGGTGCTGCGCTGCTCGAACGGCACCCCGATCATGGTCTTGCCCTTGGCCTCGGGCGTCGTGGCGGCGGCCGGCGCGGGACCGGCCGCCCCGGGCGCGGCC
>NZ_QUAC01000367.1 GCF_003389455.1 Streptomyces inhibens
CCTCCGGCCGGGCGGCCGGCACCCCCGCGCGGGAGGCGAGGGTCAGCGCACAGCGGGCGACGGACGCCGCGACGGCCGCCGCGAGCGCGCCGTGCGCCCAGCCCTCGGCGTACAGCTCGTCCAGCGCGGCCACTTGGGCCAGCAGGGTGAACAGCAGCGTGATGACCCCGAACGGGCCGATGTCGGACTGCTTCATGATGCGCAGCGCATCCTCGGCGGGTTTGCCGCTGCCCAGGCCGTCGGCGGTGTCCGCGAGCCCGTCCAGATGCAGTCCGCGGGTGAGCACGGCGGGCACCGCGGCGCTGCCCACCGCGGCGAGCAGCGGGCCACCGCCGAGCAGCAGCAGCGCCCCGCCGGCCGCGGCCGCGCACAGCCCGACGACCAGCCCGGCCAGCGGCGCACAGAGCATCCCGCCGCGTGCCGTGGCGCGGTCCCAGCGGGTGACGCGTACCGGCAGTACGGTCAGCGTCCCGAACGCGAAGCGCAGGGCGTCGGAGGGGCCCGGGGGGGCGGGGGTCTCGGTCACCGCGGCAGGCTATCCGGGCGTCCGCGGCGTTTGATTGCCGCCCCTGATCGAGGGAACGGTGCCTAATTGTCCCTACGTGTCCTTAACGGACGAAGGGGAGCGTGTGGGATGGGCCACTGGTGGTACCGCAACATCGTCGAGCCGGGGCGGCTGCCGCTGCTGCTGGCCCTCGCCTCGTTCGTGCTGACCTTCCTGGTGACCCGGGTCATCACCCGTCTCATCCGCGCGGGCAAGGGGCCGTTCCGCAACATCACCCCCGGCGGCATCCATGTCCACCATGTCGTCCCCGGTGTGGTCCTGATGGTCGTCGGCGGCTTCATCGCCCTCGCCGGGGACGGGCGCGGTTTCGGCGCAGGTGTGGCGGCGGTGCTCTTCGGCATGGGGGTGGGGCTCGTCCTCGACGAGTTCGCGCTGATCCTGCACCTCGACGATGTGTACTGGACCGAGCAGGGCACCAAGAGCGTCGAGATCGTCATCCTCACCGCCGCGCTGGTCGCCCTGGTCCTCGCCGGCTTCCTGCCGTTCGGCGTCAATGAACTGAGCCCGGACGAGACGGCCGACCGCTTCACGGTCGTACGGACCGTGGCCGTCAACTTCCTCTTCGCGGTCGTCGCGCTCTTCAAGGGGAAGGGCCGGATCGCCGTCATCGGGGTCTTCGTGCCCTTCGTCGCGCTCTTCGGCGCGATCCGGCTGGCCCGGCCCAACTCGCCCTGGGCCAGGCGTTTCTACCGCAAACGGCCGAAGGCGCGGGCCCGTTCCCAGGTCCGCGCCTACCGTCACGACCGGCGCTGGTCGGCGCTGCGCCGCAAGGTCGAGCATGTCATCGGGGGTGCTCCCAACCGGTGACGCGCTGGGCGCCGCGCGGCTTGCGCGGCCGCCACACCTCCCACACCCCGCACAGCGCCAGCACCGCCAGCACCGCTGCGACATGCTCCTTGCCCGCCAGGTTGTTCTTGATGGACACCACCTCGAAGAGCATCGCGAGCACCACCACCGCGCAGGTGACCCACGCGCGATAGCGCCAGCACACGAACACCGCCAGCCCCACCACGGCCGCCGACGGCCCGGTGTCGATGACGTACTTGTCCGAGTCGGGCAGCCCGATCGGGCTCTCCGGTCCGATCCAGATGCCGATCCGGGCGTACATCGTCCCGGCGAGCGTGGCGAGATACGCCACCGCCATCGTCTGCCGCCAGCCCACACAGATCTCCGCGATCCCGAAGACCACCAGGATCTGCGCCAGCGCGCCCCACACCGGAAGGTCCAGCGCGGGGACGAACAGCGACAGCGGGGTGCGCAGCAGCGCCACCCACAGATGCTCCCAGGCCTGTACGGAGCCGATGTCCTGGACCGGCTGATAGCCCCAGGGCTGGTTCTGCACGAACTGGAAGACGAGGGTCAGGCACACCGCGGCGAGCGTCACCGGAATCGCCCGCAGCTTCGTCGCGGCCAGCGCGGACCGCACCGTCCGCAGGAGGGGGCCCCACTCGGCACGCGCGGCGCGGCGCAGAAGGGGCATCTCCCGCCGCCCCGGCGCGGGTCCTTCCCGCCGCCCCGCCCCAGCCGGGCTCATCTCACATTCTCCAGGTGCTTGCGGTTCAGCCACTTGGGCAGACCGGGTGCTTCAAGAAAGCCTTCCGCACGGCCGGCAGCGATTCCGATCCGCAGCAAATCGGTGCTCTTTTCGAAGAGCATGTACCGCGGCTCCCAGATCGGTCGGTATTTCGCATTGGCGCGATAGAGCGATTCGATCTGCCACCACCTGGAGAAGAAGCTGAGCAGCGAGCGCCACAGGCGCAGCACCGGGCCCGCGCCGAGCCGCGATCCACGTTCGAAGACGGAGCGGAACATCGCGAAGTTCAGTGAGAGCTGAGTGATCTCCACCTCTTTCGCGCGCTGGATCAGCTCCAGGACCATGAACTCCATCAGCCCGTTCTCGGAGTTGCGGTCCCGCCGCATGAGGTCCAGCGAAAGACCCTTCGTGCCCCACGGCACAAAGCTGAGCAGCGCCCGCAACTCGCCCTGTTCGTCGGTGCATTCGAGCATCACGCAGCGCCCGTCCGCGGGGTCGCCGAGCCGGCCCAGCGCCATCGAGAAGCCGCGCTCGGTCTCCCCGTCGCGCCAGTCGTCGGCCAGCCGCAGCAGCCGGTCCATCTCCTCGGCGGGGATGTCCTCGTGACGCCGGATACGGACGGTGTAGCCGGCCCGCTCGATGCGGTTGTACGCCTGGCGTACGGTGCGCATCGCCCGGCCGCCGAGCGTGAACTCCGTGGTGTCCACGATCGCTTCGTCGCCGAGCTCCAGCGCGTCCAGACCGTGCCGGGCGTAGATCGTGCCGCCCTCCTCGCCCGCGCCCATCACGGCCGGCGCCCAGCCGTGCTCCCGGGCCTCGGCCAGCCACGCCTCGATCGCCCCGGGCCACGCCTCGGGATCGCCCAGCGGATCGGCGGAGGCCAGCGACACCCCGCCCACCACGCGGTAGGTGACCGCCGCCTTGCCGCTGGGGGAGAACATCACGCTCTTGTCGCGGCGCAGCGCGAAGTAGCCCAGCGAATCGCGGTCGCCGTGCCGCGCGAGCAGGGCGCGCAGCCGCTCCTCGTCGTCCTCGGTGATCGCCTCGGTGCTGCGTACGGACCGGAACGCCGCCCACAGGACGGCCACCAGCAGCAGCGTGCTCAGCACATTGATCGCGACATTGACCCAGTTCGGGGTGGCGATCCCGGGGAACGCGCGGTCGTCGGCGGCCAGGGACACCAGCCGCATCAGGCCGTAACGCCAGCGCTGGGCAAAGGTCGAGGAACCGTCCTGCGCGGTGTTGGTGACGGTCACCAGCAGCGCCGCGAGCAGCGAGGCGACCAGCAGCCCGCCGGCCGCGGTGACCGCGGCGAGCTTCGGGTTCGCCCGGTCGCCCTTCGCGTAGAACTCCCGGCGGCTGACCAGCAGCGCCGCCGCGAACAGCAGCGTCAGCGCCAGCGACACCCAGTTCTGCGCATGTTCGCGGAACTCGGGGGCGGCTATCAGCGCGAACCCGAACAGCAGCAGAAGCAGCCCGGACAGCACCAGATTCAAGATCCAGGCCGCCCGCTTGCGCCGCCGCAGGGTGACCGACAGGAAGAGCGAGAAGGCGCCGGACGCGAATCCGGCCGTCAGCAGATACGGAGTGAAGAACTCCTCGATGTTGTGCCGGCGGATGTCATCGGCGAACGACACCCACACCGCGCTCAGGAAATTGATGAAGGTGACCGTGCGCAGATACCAGATGCCGAATGTGGCACCGCGCTGCGACCAGCGACCGCGGGGGCGGTCTGCGCGGTCTTCGTCCCGACTCAAGCGATGTCTCCCATAAAACGTGTAAAGCGTGATCTTATGGGGCGCCGCCGGTGGTCCGGTACGGGCGTGAAGTGGTGAAAGCCCCGGTCCGGAGCGTTCGTCCGAGCGCGGACGGCCGGCCGGTTGCCGGCCGGCGCCGCGTCAGTCGCGTACGGGCAGTTCTGCCGCCAGGGCCGCGGCCGCCTGCACCAATGGCAGGGCCAGCAGCGCCCCCGTCCCCTCACCAGCAGTGACGCCGTGATCGAGCAGAGGGTTGAGCGCGATCCGGTCCAGCGCCTTCGCCTGCGCCGGCTCCCCGCTCGCCTGACCGGCCACCCACCAGTCCGGCGCCCGGAACGCCACCCGCTGCGCCACCAGCGCACAGGCCGCCGAGACCACCCCGTCCAGGATCACCGGCGTCCGGCGCACCGCGCTCTGGAGCAGAAAACCGGTGATCGCCGTCAGATCCGCGCCACCGGAAGCGGCCAGCAGCTCCAGCTGATCGCCGAGTACCGGACGGGCCCGCCGCAGCGCGTCCCGGATCGCCGCGCACTTGCGCATCCACGCCAGATCGTCGATCGGGGCACCGCCCCGCCCGGTGACCACCGAGGCGTCCGTCCCGCACAGCGCGGCGATCAGGGTGCTCGCGGCCGTCGTGCCGCCGACGCTCAGATCGCCCAGCACCACCAGGTCGGTACCGGCGTCCGCCTCCTCGTCGGCGATCGCCATCCCGGCCCGGAACGCCGCCTCGGCCTCCTCGGCGGTCAGCGCGTCCTCGACATCGATCCGCCCCGAACCGCGCCGCACCCGGTACCGGGTGACCTCCTCCGGCAGCTCCTTTGGGTCGCAGTCCACCGCCATGTCCACCACGCGCAGCTGCGCCCCGGCGCCACGGGCCAGCACCGCGGCCGGGCTCGCGCCGTCCAGCACGGCCCGTACAAGATCCTTGGTGCCGCCGGCCGGACGCGCCGACACACCCAGCTCCGCCACGCCGTGATCGCCCGCGAACAGCAGCACCCGCGCCCGCTCGATGGGCCGCACCGGCACCTGCTGCTGCGCGGCGGCCAGCCATTCGCCCAGCTCGTCGAGGCGGCCGAGCGCGCCCGGAGGCACGGCCAGCCGCGCCCGCCGCTCCTCGGCGTCACGGCGCACACCGCCGTCGGGGCGCTCGATCAGGTGGGCGAAGTCATCGAGGTTCAGGGCGCTCATTGGGCGCAGATTACCGTCAACTCACGGCTGACGAGACGCTCCGGGGGCAACGGGCGCCGGCGAAGCGCACCTCGCACACCAGCGGCGTCAGCGCCCGCAGCACCGGGATGTGGTGCCGGTAGCGGGCGGGAAAGTCCGGCCGGGGGATTTCGCGTACGGCGGCGATGCCCGGGTGTACGGCGGCCAGCCGCGGCAGCTCGGCGCGGTCCAGGCCCCAGCGCACCGGAGCAGGCCGGCGGCCGCCGGCCGGCCC
>NZ_QUAC01000365.1 GCF_003389455.1 Streptomyces inhibens
TACCCGGCGCGGGTCCCTGGGCTCGGTCATACCGCGTTCACCTGCCGAAGGTCGTCGGGAAGGGGGCGGGCGCGGAGCCGGGTGCGGGAGCGGTGGGGTCGGACGAGGCGCGCGAGTCGGCGGCGACCGGGGAGGCCGGGGGGTACGCGGAGGCCGGCGGGGCCGGGTTGCCGTGGGTGACCGCCGCGCCCGGTGTGCTGTCCGGGCCCAGTGCGCCGGGCGGGACCGGCGGCTCGACGGGCGGTGGCTGGACCGGTGGCACGGGCGGGACCGGCGGGGCGGGTGGGGCCGATGCGGCGGTCAGGCCCGCCGCGCCCAGGACCGACGGCTCGGCGGAGGTGCTCAGCGGCGCCCCCTCGGACGTGGCCGCCCTCGGCTTGCCGCGGACCGTGCCGTCCGGGAGCAGGAAAGCGGGGCTGCCGCCGGGCACCATCCCCAGCCCCCGGGCGCGCCGCTCCAGCGCGCCCGGGGCGGAGTAGGCGTCCACCTCCTGCTGCAGCGCCTGCTGCTCGTCCGTCAGCTCGTCGGTCTTCTTCTCCAGCTTGCTGAGCTCGAACGACCCCTGGTTCAGGGCGGAGTTGAGCAGCAGCAGGGTGATCAGCCCGGAGCCCAGGAGGACGACGATGAGCAGGACGAAGGGGGTGCGCGCCGCGGTGCCGCGGGCGGTACCGCCGGAGGGGAACAGCGCGGCAAGGCGTCTCTGCCTTGCCCGCGGCCGCCCCGGGCCTTTCACGCGGTGTCCTCGACGTTCTCGCGGATGCGCTCCGCGCCGCGCAGCCGGGCGGGAGCGGCGCGGCGGTTCTCGGCGACCTCCTCTTCCGTGGGGAGTTCGGCGCCGCGGGTCAGCAGTTTCAGCCGGGGCTGGTAGCGCTCGGGGACGACCGGCAGCCCGGCCGGTGCGGTGGTGGCAGCGCCGGCCGCGAAGACCTGCTTGACCAGGCGGTCCTCCAGCGAGTGGTAGGAGAGCACGGCGATCCGGCCGCCCACGGCGAGCGCCTTCACGGCGGCCGGAATGGCACGCTCCACACTCGCCAGCTCGCCGTTGACCTCGATGCGCAGCGCCTGGAAGGTGCGCTTGGCGGGGTTGCCGCCGGTGCGCTTGGCGGCCTGCGGCAGCGCGTCGCGGATCAGCTCGACCAGCCGCGCGCTGTTCGTGAACGGTTCCTTGGCGCGCTCACGGACGACGGCCTCGACGATCCGCTTGGCCTGCTTCTCCTCTCCGTAGGCGCGCAGGATCCGCACCAGCTCACCGGGCGCGTAGGTATTGAGGACGTCGGCGGCGCTGATGCCGGTCGTCTGGTCCATCCGCATGTCCAGCGGGGCGTCCTGCGCGTACGCGAAGCCGCGGTCGGCCTCGTCGAGCTGCATGGAGGAGACACCGAGGTCGAACAGGACGCCCTGGACGCGCGGGGTGCCCAGCCGGTCGAGGACCTCCGGGAGCTCGTCGTAGACGGCGTGCACCAGGGTGGCGCGGTCGCCGAACGGGGCCAGCCGCTCGCCCGCGAGCTTCAGGGCGGCCGGGTCGCGGTCGAGGGCGATGAGCCGGGCCGCCGGGAAGGCGGAGAGCAGCGCCTCGCTGTGCCCTCCGAGGCCGAGGGTGCAGTCGACGACGACCGCACCGGGCTCGGCGAGCGCAGGGGCGAGCATGTCCAGACACCGCTGGAGCATGACGGGTACGTGGCGAGTGTTGCTACTCATGCGCCTTCCGAATGGGGTGGGCGGCAGGTGGGTCCCCCGGCCGTTGGCTGGGGGATGCCGCACGTACCGCTTGGTCCCCGCCCGCTCTGAAGGGGAAGTGGCCCTCCGGCGACGGGGAAGTGACGTCGGAAGACCATGGGAGCGGGAGGAGGCCGAGCCGTACGTACGCCTTCGCGCACGCGAGGAATTCGGTATCCAAGGAGAGCATCACGCCTCCCACTTCGCGCCACTTTAGTCCACCGGCTGTCCCGGTCAATCAACCGGTTCCGCGCGTCCCGCGACGGCTTTGCCACGGACTTTCCCACAGACTTCCCGCGGCCTTCTCACCCGGACGGCGGGGGCGCACGCCGGCCTGTGGATTACCTCACAAGGAGTGATGATGACCCCTATGCCCGGCCTCTCATGCAGCCGAAAGAGCCGGCGACGATTACCTTGAATCCATGCCCATACCTGCGTCGCAGCCGTTGCCCCCGTCCGCCGACAGCGCCGCCGTCCGTACCGGTGGCACGGTCACCGACCGCCTCGTCGAGGCGAACCAGCGTTATGCCGCCGCCTTCACCGATCCGGGAATGGACGCCCGGCCCGTCCTCAAGGTCGCCGTCGTGGCCTGTATGGACGCCCGGCTCGACCTGCACGCCGCCCTCGGCCTCGAACTCGGCGACTGCCACACCATCCGCAATGCCGGCGGTGTGGTCACCGACGACATCATCCGCTCCCTGACGATCAGCCAGCGTGCACTCGGCACCCGCTCGATCGTGCTCATCCACCACACGGGCTGCGGTCTGCTCAGCCTGACCGAGGACTTCCGCCATGAGCTGGCGGCCGAGGTCGGACAGCGTCCCACCTGGGCCGTAGAGGCGTTCAAGGACCTCGACGAGGACGTACGGCAGTCCATGCAGCGGGTGCGCACCTCGCCGTTCCTGCCGCACACCGACGATGTCCGCGGCTTTGTCTTCGACGTGACGACGGGGCTGCTGCGGGAGATCGATCCGCGCGCCTGAGGCGCGGGGCCGGTCCGCTGACGTGCGGACCGGCCCGAAAGGCCGGGTTCGCCGGGATGGCCGGGACATATCCGTGCGAGTTATCCACAGGTCATGACGTGAAGCCGCGCGGGCGGCAAGAATGCGTAGGTGACGCCGTCCGGGCAGTGGCCGGGCGCGACGCGCATTTCGGGGTGGGCCGGGTCCGCAGAGGGGGCATCGGTCCGTAGTACGGGGCCGAGGAGGGCCGAGTGACGACGTATGACGAACGAGCGAGCCTTGGGGGTCCCCCCGCGCAGGGCGGTCCCCCCGCTCGGGCAGAGCCGAGAGCGGGGGAAGAGCTGAACGCATGGGGAGATCTGCGCACCACCGCGGAGCGGATTCACCGGTCGGTGGAGAGCGTGATCGAAGGCAAGCCGGAGGTCGTACGGCTCGCGCTGACCGTGCTGCTGGCCGAGGGACATCTGCTCATCGAGGATGTGCCCGGTGTCGGCAAGACCATGCTCGCCAAGGCGCTGGCCCGCTCCATCGACTGCTCGGTGCGGCGCATCCAGTTCACCCCCGACCTGCTGCCCTCCGACATCACCGGGGTCAGCATCTTCGATCAGCAGCGGCGGGACTTCGAGTTCAAGCCCGGCGCGATCTTCTCCCAGATCGTGATCGGCGACGAGATCAACCGCGCCTCCCCCAAGACCCAGTCCGCGCTCCTGGAGTCCATGGAGGAGCGTCAGGTCACGATGGACGGGCAGACCTACGAGCTGCCCAGCCCGTTCATGGTCGTCGCCACCCAGAACCCGGTGGAGATGGAGGGCACCTACCCCCTCCCCGAGGCGCAGCGGGACCGCTTCATGGCGCGGGTCTCGATCGGCTATCCCAGCCCGGCGGCCGAGCTGCAGATGCTGGATGTGCACGGCAGCGCCTCCCCGCTCGACGACCTCCAGCCGGTCGCGCACGCCCACGAGATCGTGAAGCTGGTCGACGCGGTGCGTACGGTCCATGTCGCCGAAGCGGTGCGCAGATATGCCGTGGACCTGGTGGTGGCCACCCGCAGCCACCCCGAGCTGCGGCTCGGCGCCTCACCGCGGGCCACCCTGCATCTGCTGCGCGCCGCCAAGGCCTCGGCCGCGCTCCTGGGCCGTGAGTACGCCCTCCCGGACGATGTGCAGTCGCTGGCGGTGGCGGTGCTCGCCCACCGGCTGCTGCCCACCGCCCAGGCCCAGTTGAACCGCCGTACGGCCGAGCAGATCGTGCTGGAGATCCTGCAGCGCGTCCCCGTCCCCGACCGGTCCGCGCAGCCATGGCGGACACACGGCCAACGGCCGCCCGGCGTACGGGGGTTGTGATGTCCGACGGGGGGAGCGAGGGGACGCCGGAGCGGGGCGGGCTGCGGGCGGCCCTCGGGGGGCTGACGACGCGCGGAAGGTCGTTCCTGGCGGCCGGGGTGGCCGCCGCGGCGTGCTCGTACCTCCTCGGGCAGGCGGATCTGCTGCGGGTCGGGCTGCTGCTCGCCGCCCTTCCGCTGATGTGTGTCCTGGTCCTGCACCGCACCCGCTACCGGGTCGCGGGCAGCCGTACGCTCGCCCCCGCCCGGGTGCCCGCGGCCGCCGAATCCCGGGTCCGGCTGCGGATGGAGAACATCTCCCGGCTGCCCACGGGCGTGCTGATGCTCCAGGACCGGGTGCCGTACGTCCTCGGGCCCCGGCCACGCTTCATCCTGGACCGGGTCGAGGCCGGCGGCCTCCGCGAGGTCTCCTACCGCGTCCGCTCCGACCTGCGCGGACGCTATCCGCTGGGCCCGCTCCAGCTGCGGCTGTCCGACCCCTTCGGGATGTGTGAGCTGACCCGTTCCTTCAGCGCCGTCGACACCCTGACGGTGGTGCCGCGGGTCGAACCGCTGCCGGCGGTGCGGCTGGCGGGCGAGGCCGCAGGCTACGGCGACGGACGGCAGCGCTCGCTGGCGCTGGCCGGCGAGGACGATGTCATCCCGCGCGGCTATCGGCACGGCGACGATCTGCGCCGGATCCACTGGCGCTCCACCGCGCGCTACGGCGAGCTGATGGTGCGCAGGGAGGAGCAGCCGCAGAAGGCGCGCTGCACGGTCCTGCTCGACACCCGCGACATCGCCCACCCTGGTACGGGCCCCGACTCGGCCTTCGAGTGGGCGGTGGCGGGCGCCGCCTCGATTGCGGTGCATCTGCTGGAGCGCGGCTTCTCGGTGCGGCTGCTGACCGACACCGGCAGCTCGGTGCCGGGCCCCGACGGCGCCGGCAGCTTCGCCGGCGGCACCGAGTCCGCCGACGCCGCGGGCCTGCTGCTGGACACCCTCGCCGTCGTGGAGCACTCCGAGGAGGACGGGCTGTCGGCGGCGTACGACGTGCTGCGCGGCGGCAACGAAGGACTGCTGGTCGCCTTCTTCGGCGATCTCGACGAGGGGCAGGCGGCGGTCGCCGAGCGGATGCGCCGGCGCAGCGGCGCGGCGATCGCCTTCGTCCTGGACGGCGACGCCTGGACGCGGGGCCCCGGCGGCATCAGATTCGCCGGCGGCCAGGTCCCGGTCGCCGAACGGCTGCGTCTACTGCGGAGGGCGGGCTGGACCGCGCTGCCGGTGGCCCCCGGTGACGCGCTCGCCGACCTGTGGCGGGCGGCCGCGGACCGCGCGGCGGCGGC
>NZ_QUAC01000370.1 GCF_003389455.1 Streptomyces inhibens
CGGATCCGCCGCTCACCGGCCCCGCACCGCATCGGTGCGGGGCCGGTCGCGTATGCGGGCCCCGCGGTGTCCACCCCTTGGACGCTCCGCCGCGAACTTCATGATCCGACGCTTGTGCGCAACGAACCACCGTCCGTCGCACCGGTGCGCAACGATCATCCGTGGTTGCGCAAGGAACCCGCATTACGGCAGGTCAGCGGCGGGCCGTAAGGTCATGCGCTGTACGTGGAGTGGCGGAGACCGCCTGCTCGGCGGTCTCCTGCTGCGGCTTGCTTTGTCATGCCCGTGAACGGGCCGCTGTCGGTCGCCGTCATCCGTATCCGCAGTCACCGGCAGCGATGAACCGGCAGCGATAAAGGAGCCACCCCAGTGTTGGAGCACGGCGCAGCCCCGCCCGTAGGGGACAGCGACCCCCGACCGCCCTCCGGCGGCCTCGGCACCCGGCTGATGCGGCGCAAGCCGGTCGAGCGGCTGGTCGCCGAGGGCGGCAAGGGGGAGGGCGGAACGCTCCGCCGCTCGATGGGTGTATGGCAGCTGACCATGATCAGCATCGGTGCCACCCTCGGCACCGGCATCTTCGTGGTCCTCGGCAAGGCCGTCCCGGCCGCCGGGCCCGCGGTCATCCTCGCCTTCGTGATCGCTGGTCTCACCGCCCTGTTCTCCGCGCTGTCCTACGCGGAGCTGGCCGGCACCATCCCGGTCTCCGGATCGTCGTACTCCTACGCCTACGCCACCCTCGGCGAGCTGGTCGCCTGGGTCTGCGGCTGGTGTCTGATCCTGGAGTACGGCGTCTCGGTCGCGGCCGTCGCGGTCGGCTGGGGCCAGTATCTGAACGAGCTGCTCGACGGCACACTCGGCTTCACCATCCCCGACGCGCTGTCCGCGCCGCCCGGCGACGGCGGCTACTTCAATCTGCCGGCGCTGCTGGTGGTGATGCTCGCGATGGCGTTCCTGCTGGGCGGGGCCAAGGAGAGCGCCCGGGCCAACACGATCATGGTGGCCGTCAAGATCGTCGCGCTGCTGCTGTTCTGCGGTGTCGCCCTGCAGGGCGTGCGGTCCGGCAACTACGCCAACTTCATGCCGATGGGCATGGCGGGCGTCAGCGCAGCGGGCGCGACCCTGTTCTTCTCGTACATCGGCTTCGACGCCGCCTCCACGGCCGGCGAGGAGGCCAAGAACCCGCAGCGCGATCTGCCGCGCGCGATCATGCTCTCGCTGGTGATCGTCACCGCCCTGTACTGCCTGGTCGCGGCCATCGCCGTCGGGGCGATGCCCTGGCAGAAGTTCGAGGGCTCGGAGGCCGCGCTGGCCGGGATCATGAAGGCGGTCACCGGTCAGAGCTGGTGGGCCGTGCTGCTCGCCTTCGGCGCCGTCATCGCCATCGCCAGCGTCGTGCTGACCGTGCTCTACGGCCAGACCCGGATCCTCTTCGCGATGTCCCGGGACGGCCTGGTGCCGAAGGTGTTCTCCAAGGTGCACCCCAAGAGCGGTGCGCCGCGCGCCAACACCGTGATCGTCTCGCTGTTCTGCGGTGTGCTCGCCGCCGCGGTGCCGCTGGGCGAGCTGGCCGACGCCACCAGCATCGGCACGCTGTTCGCCTTCGCGCTGGTCAATGTGGCGGTGATCGTGCTGCGCCGCACCCGGCCGGAGATGAAGCGGACCTTCCGTACGCCGCTCTCCCCGCTGTTCCCGGCGATCGGCTTTGTGCTGTGCGTCTACATGATGGGCAGCCTCGGCACCGTGACCTGGGTGGTCTTCGGAGCCTGGATGGCTGTGGGCCTTGTGGTCTACTTCGGATACGGCATGCGCCGCTCCCGATTGGCCACAGCAGAGAAGTGATCCACCCGCAGTGCGACTGAACGATCTCGACGAACGCATCGTCCACGCCCTCGCCGAGGACGCCCGCCGCAGCTATGCCGACATCGGCCAGGAGGTCGGGCTCTCGGCGCCGGCCGTCAAACGCCGGGTGGACCGGCTGCGGGCCGACGGCGCCATCACCGGCTTCACCGTACGGGTCGACCCGGCCGCGCTCGGCTGGGAGACCGAGGGCTTCATCGAGATCTACTGCCGCCGCAACACCTCGCCCGAGGCGATCCACCGCGGCCTGTCGCGCTACCCGGAAGTGGCGTCCGCCTCCACCGTCACCGGTGAGGCGGACGCCATCGTCCAGGTCTTCGCCGCCGATATGCGGCACTTCGAGCGGGTGCTGGAACGGATCGCGGGCGAGCCGTTCGTGGAACGGACGAAGTCCGTGCTGGTGCTCTCGCCGCTGCTGCGGCGGTACGGCTCGGGGGCGCCGAGCTGAGTGCTCAGCCGGGCGCCTCGCGCGGTGGCCCGGTCGCCGTCGATCTCGATGACGGCGTTGGTCGCGCTTCAGGTCAAGCCCGGCTGTGATCGGCCCGTGCGCCGGTGCGCAGGCCGGCCACCACGGCGGCGCCCACGACCAGCACCACGCCCGCCGCGATGCGGTAGCCCAGCGCCGTGGCATCGGTGAACGCGGTGGCCACCGCGGTGCCGCGCCCGGTGCCCGAGGCGAAGCGCACCGACAGGACGGTGCCCACCACGGCGATACCCAGTGCCGCCCCCAACTCCCTTGCCGCGCCCTGGAGTCCGGAGCCCATCCCCGAGCGCCGGGGCGATGGGGGTCCCCCCGCGCCCTTAAGGCGTGGGGGACGACGCCACGATCGCATGCGACAGCGTCGGCATCGCCAGGCCCGCACCGGCCGACATCGCCAGGAGAAACGCCAGGTAGAGGAGGTACGGCGTACCGACGTCGGCGGTGGAGAGCGGCAGCAGCCCGGCCGCGATCAGCGCCAGGCCCACGCCGACCGTCCTCGCCTCGCCGGCCCGCGCCGCCCAGCGCATGCCGTACTTCGTCACCGCCATCATCCCGAAGGCCAGCGGCACGATCGCGCAGCCCGTCTGGAGCGGTGAGTAGCCCTTCACGTACTGCAGGAACTGCGCATTGACATAGAACAGCGCAAACATCCCGAAGAAGGTGACGGCGATACCGATGCTGCCGGCCCGCAGCCGTGGCAGCCGGAACAGCCGGGGGTCCAGCACCGGGTGCGCGGCGCGCAGTCCGTGCCGTACGAACACCGCGAACAGCACCAGCGCCAGGGCGAAGGCGCCGGTCACCGGGGCCGAGGTCCAGCCAAGGCCCGGGCCCTCGATGATGCCGAAGAGCGGCGCCGCCGCCCCGAGGACCAGCAGCGCCGAGCCCGGCAGGTCGAGCGCCGCGGTCTGCCGCGGGACGCGGGGCGCGGACTTCGCGACCCAGGCCGGCAGGGCCAGGGCCACCGGCACGTACGCCCAGAACAGCCCCTGCCAGGGCAGGTACTGGAGGATCAGCGCGCCGCCCGCGTTGCCCACCATCCCGCCGATGCCGACCGCCGCGCTCCAGGCGGCGACAGCCCCGGCCTTCCGGTCGGGCGGGGCCGCGTGCAGCAGTACGGACATGGTCGCCGGGACGAGCAGCGCGGCGCCCGCGCCCGAGACGGCGCGGCCCGCCAGCAGCACCGGCAGACCGTTCGCCAGCGCGCTCAGCAGCGCACCCGCGGCGAACACTCCGAGCCCGGTCAGCAGCACGCCCTTGCGGCCATGGGGGTCCCCCCGCGCCGTTTCAGGCGTGGGGGACGGTCGCCGAGCGCACCGGCCGGGATCAGCAGCCCCGCGAAGACCAGCACATAGGTGTCGACGATCCACAGCAGCTGGGCGGGGGAGGGGTGCAGACCACTCGCGGCGATCTTGGGTATCGCCAGATTCATCGCGGCCACCAGCGACTGCGCGACCAGCACACAGGCGCACATCGCGGCCGTCACCGAGCGCCGCCGCGCAGCGGGCGTGGCGGCGGTCGTGGGAGAGGAATCGGGAGGAGAAGCGGTCGAGGTCATGACAGGGACGCTAGAGTCCTGGTGAGTTGACCTCAACTGCAAGGTATGCACTCCATGATTGCGCGAAACGCAAACATCGACCTCAACCTGCTGACGGCGCTGGACGCCCTGCTCGAAGAGGAGAGCGTCACCGCGGCCGCCGACCGGCTCGGCCTCTCCGGACCGGCCATGAGCCGCGCGCTCGGCCGGATCCGCCGCACCATCGGCGACCCGGTCCTCGTCCGCGCCGGCCGCCATATGGTGCCGACACCGCGCGCGCTGGAGATCAGGGCCGAGGTGCGCCGCCTGGTGGAGGCCGCACACGGCGTGCTGGCCCCGTCCGCGCCCGCCGACCCGGCCGAGCTGGCCCGGGTCTTCACCATCAACGCCAACGATCTCTTCGTCACCGCCGTCGGCCCGCAGCTGGTCGCCCGCGTCGCCCAGGAGGCGCCCGGGGTCGTACTGCGCTTCCTCGGCGAGAGCCATATCGATCTCCCGCTGCTGCGCGACGGCGCCGCGGATCTGGAGCTGGGCGTCATCGACAGCCGCGAACCGGAGATCCGTACCGAGGAGCTGTTCGCCGACCGCGGCATCGTGGTGGTGCGCGAGGGCCATCCGCTCACCACCGTGACGCTCACCGCGCGCCGCTTCGCCGACGCCCCGCACATCAACTTCTCCCGCCGCGGCCGGCTGACCGGCCCCATCGACACGGCGCTCGCCACACGCGGGCTGCGCCGCAAGGTGATCGCCACCGTCCCGACCTTCGCCGCCGCCCTGATGATGGTCCGCGACAGCGACGCGGTCGGCCTGGCCACCGAGCGGATCGCGGCATCGGCGGTCCGCGCGCTGGGGCTGCGCACCCTGCCGATGCCGTTGGACCTGCCGCCGATGAGCATGGCCATGGCCTGGCACCCCCGTCAGGAGGCCGACGCGGGACACCGCTGGCTGCGCGGGCTCGTACGGCAGACGGTCGCGGAGTCGGTCGGCCCGGAGTACGTCAGTGCTTCACCTGCCACGGCACGACCGTGAAGTCACCGCTCTCCAGGGTCTCGAAGGGCGCCGACGCCACGCACTTGGGCAGATCCTTGGTCGCCGCCGGATCGTTGGTGCCCACCCAGCTGTAGCCGAGCCGGTCGTGCCGGCCGTCGTCGCGGACGCTGAAGCCGACCCGCTTGCCCTTCAGGCCCGGTTTGTCCGTCCTGGTGACGATGCCGGAGGCGGTCGCGACCTTGCCGCCGGTGATCAGGCAGTCGATCCGCCCCTCGGCGAAGGCGCCCGTCCCGTTGGGGAAGACATGGCTGAAGCGGAAGGTGCCGTGCGCGTCGAGCGGGCTCTCGTGCTTGCCGAAGCGGGCGTTGAACGCGAAGTGGATGTTGTCGCCGGCCGAGCGGTAGAGCTTGGCGGAGCCGGTCAGGCTCGGGTCCTCGGCGGCGCGGGAGGCGGCTGCCGAGTGACCGGACCGCCCCGCCCGCGCGGCGGGCGCGCCGTCGGAGGCGGCC
>NZ_QUAC01000368.1 GCF_003389455.1 Streptomyces inhibens
CGCCCGGGCCCGGGCGCGGGCCAGGGCGCGCGCCGCCGTCGGGAGCGTGGCCGCGCTGTGGGCGGTGGCGGTCACCGGCTTCGCGGTCGGCCGGCCGGACGCCGTCGAGCACCCCCGTGACTTCAGCACCGCCTACACCGACTCCCCGGGAGTCATGCTCTTCCTGGTGCTGTATTTGGCCATCTTCGGATCGAGCCTGGCGGGCCTGGGAACGCTCTGCCCGCGTTACGCCGCCCGGCTCGGCGGCACGCATCTGGCGCGCGGCCTGCGGGTGCTGGCCGCGGGCTGCTGGCTCGGCCTGGTCTACTGCGCCTGCAAGGTCATCGGCTTCGTCCTGTCCTGGACGGGCCACCCCGCGCTGTGGCTCTCCAACGGCGTGGCACCGCTGAGCGCCTCGGTCGCCGCGCTCCTGGTCCTCGCCGGATTCGCGCTGCCGGCGGCCGGCCCCCGGGTCGCCGCCTGGCGCCGGCTGCGCCGCCTCTCCCCGCTCTGGCGGACCGTCACCGCGCAGGCCCCGGAGGTCGCGATGGAGTCCTCGGCGTGGTCGGTGCGGTGGCCGTTCGCCGATCTGGAGTGGCGGGCCAACCGGCAGATGGCCGAGATCCGGGACGTACAGCGTGGAATCCGCCGCCATGTGGAGTCCGACGCCCTCGACATCGCACGCGAACGGGCCCGCGCGGTCGCACTGGACGACCGGCAGCTGGCGGCCGTCGCGGAGGCCGCGGCGCTGCGCCGTGGTCTGGAGAACCGCGCGGTGGGCCATGTCCCCGCGCACGGCGCCGACAGCGTGGTGGTCGCCACGGGCCGTGAACCGACCGAACTCACCGCGGAGTACGAGCACTTGGCGCTGGTCGCGGACGTCTACCACTCGCCGCTGATCGACACCGTGCTCACCGAGCTGCGCCAGCGGAGCTCGGTGGCGCGCACCTGAGGAAACACAAAGACGGGGTGGCCCGGTACGGGGGTCCGGGCCGCCCGAACCACGAAGGCGGCACCGGTCTCGCGCGAGGCCGGTGCCGCCCTCGCATCTGTCGCACGGTGGCGGGCGACAGCCGGGGCTCCGTCGCCCACGCCCTACAGTCGGGATCATGCAGAACACCGCCGGGACCGGCCCCGATGCCCCCATCGACGTGACCCCCCTCCTCGACGATCCGTACGCCGCCTACGCCGCGCTGCGTGAAGCCGGCCCGGTGCACCGGATCACCGGCGCCGACGGGCAGCCCGCCTGGCTGGTCACCCGCTATGACGATGTCCGCCGCGCGCTCGCCGACCCACGGCTCTCCCTGGACAAGCGGCATGCCACGCCCGGTGGTTACCGCGGCTTCTCCCTGCCGCCCGCGTTGGACGCCAATCTGCTGAACATGGACCCGCCGGACCACACCCGGGTCCGCCGCCTGGTGGTCAAGGCGTTCACCCCGGGCCGGGTCAACGCGCTGCGCGAGCCCGTACGGCGGGTCGCCGACGAGCTGCTGGACGCCATGGCGGAGCGTGGCCGCGCCGACCTGATCGCCGACTACGCGGGGCCGCTGCCGATCACCGTCATCTGCGATCTGCTCGGCATCCCGCAGGATGACCGCCGCGACTTTCTGGCCTGGTCCGACGCGCTCATCACGCCGGACCCGAGCCGGCCCGGGCAGATGAAGGAGGCCATCGGGTCGATGCTGGAGTTCTACACCGGCCTGATCGCGGCCAAGCGCGCACAGCCGGGCGATGATCTGCTCTCGGATCTGATCGCGGTACGCGATGACGCGGGCGGCGATGAGGGCGGCGACCGGCTCAGCGAGGACGAGCTGACCTCGCTCGCCTTCCTCATCCTCCTCGCCGGATACGAGAACACCGTCCACCTCATCGGCAACGCCGTGCTCACCCTGCTCGACCACCCGGACCAGCTCCATCAGTTGCAGCGGAATCCGGCCGAACTGCCGGCCGCGGTCGAGGAGTTCCTCCGTTACGACGGGCCCGCCCCGCTGGCCATCCGTCGCTTCCCCAAGGAGGACCTGGAGATCGGCGGCGTACGGATCCCGGCCGGGGAGAGCGTGCTGCTGTCGATAGCGTCCGCGAACCGCGACCCCGGCCGCTTCCCCGAACCGGACACGATGGACCCCGGCCGGGACCTCTCCGGGCATCTCGCGATGGGCCACGGTATCCACTACTGCCTCGGCGCCCCGCTGGCCCGTATGGAGACCGTCACCGCGCTCGATGCGCTCCTCGCCCGCTTCCCGGAGCTGCGGCTGGACGTCCCGCGTGGTGCATTGCGACACCGCCGGGCGCTGCGTGCACGTGGCCTGATTTCGCTCCCCGTCGCCTGGTAAACGGCAAACGAACAAGTTTTTGAGGCATAACCGTTCGCTCATGCGGTAGAAATGTTCCTGAGACCCGCCCGGTGTGCATCCCCCGTCGCACCGGGCGGGTCCTTCTTTGCACCTGTTGCAGATGCGACACGCCGAGCGGACGGCGCCGCGGTGGCCCGTCTGGCTCAACTGCGCTGCGGGCGAGCGCCGCCCTACTTAGCGTGACGGCATGGCATTTGACGCGCGTGTGTCCAAGAAGGCGACTGCGATGGTCCTGATCGCCGTCGCCGGTATGTCGCTGACGTCCATACCGGCCGCGGCCGACGGTGCGACGGCCCGTCAGCCCACCGAGGCCGGGGTGCAGGCCGTCACCGCCCCCGGCATACCCAGGCTGCCCAGCGGTCTGAGCGCCCTGTCCTGGATGGTGGCCGACGCGGAAACCGGCAGTGTGCTGGCCGCGAAGTCCCCGCACCGCCAGCTCGCCCCGGCCAGCACCCTCAAGACGCTGTTCGCGGTCACCGTCCTGCCGAAGTTCTCGGCCGGCACGGTGCGCCGGGTCAGCTCCGCGGACCTCGCGGGTGTCGGCAGCGGCAGCAGCGTCGTCGGCGTCCAGCAGGGCCGCCGCTACACCGTCGCCGACCTGTGGCGCGGTGTCTTCCTCCGCTCCGGCAACGACGCGGTGCATGTGCTGGCCGCGATGAACGGCGGCTGGCAGGCCACCGCGCGCGAGATGCAGCAGACCGCCCGAAAGCTCGGCGCCCGCGACACCATGGTGAAGTCCCCGGACGGCTACGACGCGCCCGGTCAGGTCTCCTCCGCGTACGACCTGACCGTCTTCGCCCGTGCCGGCCTCGCCAACGCCGAATTCGCCCGCTACTGCGCCACCCCCAGCGCCTCGTTCCCCGGCGCCGGCGGCATCACCCGGATCGAGAACACCAACCGCATGCTGGTGGGCTCGCACGGACTGTCCCGCTACCCCGGCATCATCGGTGTCAAGAACGGCTACACCAGCAAGGCCGGCAACACGCTGATCGCCGCCGCCCGCCGCAACGGCCGCACGCTGCTGGTCACCGTACTGAACCCACAGTCACAGGAGGCCAACGGCGTCTACAAGGAAGCCGGTTCGCTGCTGGACTGGGGCTTTGGCACCTCCGGCGACGCCGAGCCGGTCGGCACCCTGCACACCGTACGTACCACCTACGACGGCGGTGCCCTGCGCCCGGTGGCCGCCCAGGCCACCGGGGCCGAGGCCCACGACGGTTCCCCCTGGCGCCCCGCCCTCGTCCTCGGGGCGGCCGGCGCCGGCGTCGTGGTGCTCGGGCTGGGCGCCCTGCTGGCCCGGTGGCGGCAGGGACGCGGCCGCGGCGGGCAGAGCGGAGGGGCCGGGTAGGACGCGCGCGCCGGCGGGCGCATGCCCTTGCCCGTGGTCAGCCGTCGGCGGCGGGGCGGTCCCCGGCCCCGTCTACGGCGGGGTGATTTCCGGACCTGCCGCCGGCGGCCCGCAGCCGGGGCGCGGACCCGGCCGCCGGTACGGTCGTCCCCGGGCCGGCCAGATGGCCGGTCAGCTCCCGGGCCCAGGCGATCAGTCCCGCGATATCGATCCCGTAGGGGACGGCATCCGCGTACGGCGCGATGGCCGCCGTCCCCCGGTCGAGCAGCGACCTCCCACCCACGGCATTGCCGCGCGCCGCATGCGTGAGCCCCACCGCCAGCTGGGCGAGCCCACGCCACAGCTCGCGCTCCGCCTCGGGCGCCGCCTTCCAGGCGTCCTCCAGCACCTCGTGGGCATGGAACGGCATCCCGGCGTCGAGCAGCCGCTGCGCCTCGGCCAGCGACTGCGCGGGCGTACGGGAGACGCCCTCGGGCTGCCGCGCCACACCAGGGGCGCCGTACGGCAGCGGCCGTCCCAGCCCGTCGCGCGGGCGGGCGTTACGGGCCCGGCCCACCTCGTCACGGTCCCGGCGGCGAGCAGGGCGCTCGGGGCCGGCGGGCGTGCCGGTCCCGCTCGTGCCCGTGCCGTTGCCCGCTTCGTCGTCCACCGCGGCGCCGCAGTGCTCGCAGACGTCACTGCCGGGCCGTTCCCGGATCCGGCCGCAGGCGTCACACACCTGGCGCTGCCAGCAGGCCGGATCGCCGCCTTCGTCGTGCGCCGGGGGCGGCTCGGGCCGGCGGGACGTGCCGGGCTCGTCGGGGGCTTCCTCCGCGTCGTTCACGCTTCGATTGTGCGCCGGACGGGCGCCTCGCGTCGCCGCGGGGTGTGTGCCCGCTGTTCCGGCGCCGCTCAAGGGGACGTCAGCGGACCGGCCCTCAGGGGACCCGTACGGGGGAGGAGGCGTCCGGCACGCGGAGGGACGGGGTGCCCCGGCCGTCAGCGGGGACGGTCCAGATGTCAAAGGCCCGGCCGTCGCGGCCCGGCAGGGCGTAGGCGAGGGTGCGGTCGTCCAGCCAGGCGGCCTGGTCGTCGACGCTGCGAGTCTCGGCGAGCGGGCGTTCGCGCAGGCTCCGCAGATCCAGTACGTACAGCCGCCAGGGATCGGTGGCGCCCTCGCGGACCCGCTTCTTGAACGCGAGCCGGGTGTTGTCGGGGGAGAGCGAGGGGCATTCCACGTTCTCGCGGATCGTATGCGCCGCCCATCTGCGCATATCGCCCTCGACCAGGTAGGTCTTCCCCTTGGTCGAGACGGTGGCGTAGAAGCGGTTGTCGTCACGGGCGAAGGTGACGCCCCAGTAGTTGACGTCGGGGGAGTGGTAGCGGCGGCCGTCGAGGGTGAGCGGGATCTCCTCCATGTTCTTGATGAGGTAGCCGGTGCGGGTGTCCAGGATCGAGGTGCGGGTGGCGAACGCGGTGGTGGCGTAGGAGTCGCCGGTGGCGAACATCGTCCACGACAGCATCCGGCCGGAGGCCGAGACCCGGGCCCGGTTGGGGATGCCGGTGAGCGCGATCCGCCGCTTCTCGCGCAGCCGCCGGTCCAGGACCACGGCGTACGACCTGGGAGGGATACCGGGGCGGCGCTGGAGGCACAGCCCCGTGCCGGCCGCCGCGTGGAAGCGCTCGCAGGCCGGGCCGCCGGTGGTGCGGTGGTCGGGCCCGGTGGGGCGGGCCGGTGCCGCGGCTGCCCGGGCATCGTCCGGCCGGGTGACCGGTGCGGGCAGCCG